>JBBSGA010000001.1:0-79335 GCA_038254585.1 Chloroflexales bacterium
GGCGGCTGAGGCCCGGCAGATCGCCCTACTACGGCAGCGGTCTGTAACCGAGCGCCTCGCCCGGGCGTTCGATCTCTCCGCCTTCGCGCTGGCTGCCTCGCGCGCGGCTATTCGCCGCGCACACCCCCACCTGGATGCGTTATCCCAGGCGCGCCTGTTATTCGAACTGCAGTTTGGCCCTCAGCGCACAATGCAGCTGATCCATGCCCCCATCCTGGAGGGGTCGATGTCTATTCCTTCGGCTATCCTGCCTGTCGTGCGGATCTATGATCGCCTGCATATCCCCTACTACATTGGGGGGTCGATCGCGAGCAGCGCTTACAGTCTCCCGCGTACGACGTACGATGTCGATATTATCGCCGCTATGGAGGCCCGGCACGTCGCGCCCTTCGTACATGACCTCACGGCTGATTACTATGTCGATCAGGGTTCGGTGCTCGACGCGATCGTGCATCGCAGCAGCTTCAACATGACCCACCAGCCGACGGGCATCAACGTCGACGTCTTTGTGCCCAAGGAGCGACCCTTCGACCGCGCGCAGCTCGCGCGGGCGCAGTCGCATCTGCTTCCCGGTGCCGACCAGCCCGTCAAGCTCGCTTCGCCCGAAGACGTCATCCTCAATAAGCTAGCGTGGTACGAATTAGGGCGCCGCGTGAGCGATCAGCAGTGGCGTGACGTTCAGGGTATTCTCCGCGTACAGGGGACAGCGCTCGATCTGAGCTACCTCCGCCGCTGGGCTGCGGAATTGGAGCTCGGTGAGCTGCTTGCGGCCGCCTTGCGTGGCGAGCGGCCGGGCTCCTCGGCCCCAGATCTACCACAACAGCAGAGCCTCCTTCCATGATCGTTAAGCCGGCGGATGTGCGCCGATGCGTTGACAACCCCAGCTACGGCCTGGTATCCTTGCCTGCAGAAACGTCGATGGAGCCGAGTACCGGGAGGCGCTAGGACCTCAGAGAGCTGCCGCGGCTGCGATGGCAGCGTCCAGCCCCCGCGAAGACCCTCCGGAGTGCCGGGAAGAACTGCTCTGCGAGCACAGTAAGCCCGGCCGGCCAGCCTCCGTTACCGGGCACGGAAGGCAGGTGCTCGGCCAGAGAGCACCTGCGAAATGCGGTGGCACCACGATCGCCCCCTCGTCCGCATGACGAGGGGGCGACTCTATGCTGGAGGTGCACCAATGGATCGGATCTGGACTACCGAGCTCGCCGGACGTGTGGGCGAGCGTGTCGAGCTTGCAGGGTGGCTGTACCGCCTGCGCCGCCTTAGCGCGGTAACCTTTCTCGTCCTGCGGGACGGCCGCGGACTCGCACAGATCGTCGTGGAGGATTCCGCCCTCGTCGACCGGCTCGCGGCGCTCAACGCCGAGTCGGTGCTGCGTGTGGAGGGAACGGTCGTCGCCGAGCCACAGGCGCCCGGCGGATACGAGGTTCGCGAGCCGGCAGTGGAGGTGATCTCGCCGGCGGTTGCGCCGCCGCCGTTCGACCTCTTCCGACCGCGTCTCAAAGCCCAGCTGCCCACCGTGCTCGATCATGCCCCCGTGGCATTACGCCATCCACGCCGCCGTGCGCTTTTTCGCCTCGCGTCTGCCTCGCTCAGTGGCTTCCGAGAGACCCTGCGCGGGCATGGATTCGTGGAGATTCAGACGCCGAAGATTGTCGAGGCTACGACCGAAGGCGGCGCGAATGTTTTCGCCGTCGACTACTTCGGGCGTCCGGCCTACCTCGCGCAGAGTCCCCAGTTCTATAAACAGATCATGGTAGGCGTCTTCGAGCGCGTCTTCGAGACCGGTCCGGCCTTCCGAGCAGAGCCCCACGATACGCCCCGGCATCTCAACGAGTTCGTGTCGCTCGATCTCGAGATGGGCTTCATCCAGGACCATACGGCGGTCATGGCGATGTTGACGCATGTGCTGCGAGGTATGACCGAGGCGATCGCAGCGGAAGCGGCGGAGGCGCGCGAGCTTGTCGGAACGCAGTTGCCGGCGATCCCCGCGGTCATCCCATCGATTCATTTCCGTGATGCTCAGGAGCTCATCTTGCGCGAGACGGGAGAAGATGCGCGCGACGAGCCCGATCTCGCTCCGGCACACGAGCGCTGGCTGGGCGAATGGGCCCGGCGCACCTACAGCTCCGAGTTCCTCTTCGTCGTCGGCTACCCCATGGTCAAGCGCCCGTTCTACACGCATCCCGATCCACGGCAGCCGGCGTATTCCAACAGCTTCGATCTGATCTTCCGCGGCCTCGAGCTGGTCACCGGCGGACAGCGGCTGCACCGCTACGAGGACTACCTGGCGGCTTTGAACGCGCGCGGTCTCGATCCCGCGCCCTTCGACTGGTATCTCGAAGCGTTCAAGTACGGCATGCCGCCCCATGGCGGCTTCGCCATCGGCCTCGAGCGCTGGATCGCGCGTCTGAACGAGCTCTCAAATGTGCGCGAAAGCACCCTTTTTCCACGCGATCGCCAGCGCTTGACGCCCTGACACGGAGGTAAGAGCAGACAATGGACCTGAAGTGGCTGGCATGGGCCAAGCGATTACAGGCTATCGCCCAGGATGGGCTGACTTATACCAAAGATCACTACGATGTCGAGCGCTACATCGCCCTACGCAAGATCGCCGCCGAGATCCTTGCTGAGCACGCCGAGGCCGACCTGGCGCATGTACATGGCCTGCTGGAGCACGAAACGGGACCGGCCACGCCCAAGGTCGATGTACGTGGCGCGGTCTTCAAGGACGATGCGATTCTGCTGGTGAAGGAGCCAGCCGATGGCTGCTGGTCGCTCCCAGGAGGTTGGGCCGACGTCGGCGAGTCGGCCGGCGCAGCCATCATCCGCGAGATCTACGAAGAGTCGGGACACCGGGCGCGGCTCGTGAAGCTTGTGGCACTCTACGACCGCGATAAGCATCCTCATCCACCTTACCTCTATCATGCCTACAAGGTCTTCTTCCAATGCGAGCTGCTCGACGAGAATCCATCCGGATCCATCGATTCGGCAGGTGTCGCGTTTTTTGGAGCGGACGAGTTACCTGAGCTTTCGCTAACCCGCGTACTTCCTCAGCAGATCGCCCGGTTCTTCGAGCATTATCGTAATCCCGACCTGCCGGCCGACTTCGACTGATTCCCCGTGGCCGGTAAGTGTCAGCTCAGTCCCGTCAACTGCGCGCTGACCTGCCATAGCCGCCGGGCCGTCGCCTGATCATACGATCGCGCCGAGGATTGTATTGGCTTGCAGTCGTAGAAGTATTTGCCGGTCACGCCTTCGACCTCCGGCGAGGAGGCCAGGTAGATCGCCGTCTCCGCTCCTTTTTCCGGTGTGCGAACGAACCTACGGGCAACCCGGTAGAACCAGCGAAAGAGAGAAATGCCGCCGCCAAAGCTTGTCGCCACGACGCCCGGATGGAAGCAGTTGGCCGTTACACCGCTGCCCTGAAGGCGGCGCGCAAGCTCGTAGGTCCAGAGGACGTTGGCGAGCTTCGACTGGCAGTAGGCGCGCATGGCCCGGTAACGCTTGTCGCCCTGCAGATCTGCAAAATCGATCTTTCCGCCACGCTCGGCGCCGGAGCTTACACTCACGATGCGTGCAGGCGCGCTGCCCTTGAGAAAGTCCAGCAGGAGCTCCGTCAGGAGAAAGTACGCCAGGTGGTTCAGCGCAAACGTTTTCTCGAGCCCATCCACGGTGCGGGTACGCGGGAAGACGCCGCCCGCGTTGTTGACCAGTACGTGCAGCTGCCGGTGGGTGCGCTTGAATTCGTCCGCCAGCGCACGGATCGATTGCTGCGAGGTCAGATCGGCCGTCAGAAACTCGACGGCCTGGTTACCGCTCTGCCGCTTGATCTCCGCGACGGTGTTGGCGCCGCGCCCAGGGTCGCGCGTTACGATGACGACCGCCGCGCCCAGACGCGCCAGTCCGAGCGCGGTCGCCTTCCCATTTCCGGACGTGCCGCCGGTCACCAGGCAAATCTTGCCCCGCATGTTCGAACCTTGTGCGCGCATCGTGCCCTCATCTCTTGTAGTTCACCACCTCCTGTAGTCATAGCAACTTTGGCCGCAGCGGAGATGCCGCGCCGTCATGCCCCACCATCTCCAATGGCTGCGAGCTCGGGCTCAGCCCACACGCCGGACCGGCTGGTAAGGATCTCGCGCTGTCGCTCCGAAACCGCCCCGAGCGTCTCGGGACGCGGCGCGTATCCCGGCCAGACACCGGCGCTGGCCCGGCCGAGATTCATAATGATGGTCTGCCGCGTCTTCGAGGAGTAGTTCGGGCGGCCATTGTGAAGCAACGCCTCGTTGAAGATGATGATATCTCCAGCCTGCACGTCGTCGAAGACGTGCATTGCCGGGAGATCGAGTCCGGAAGTATCGATTTCGAACTGAGCCTTATGGGAGCCCGGAATCACCACAAATTCCCCTTCACCAGCTCCCACATCCGTCATACAGTAGAATACCTTCACCATTGGGCAGAGAAACGTGCCCTGGACGACGTGTCCTGTCGGATGGGCCCGTACGCCGCGGTGCCAATGCCCGCCGGGATAGCCCGGAAAGGTAAAATAGAGATCGTTGTCGATATGGCGATAGTCCTCCCCGAGGAACTCGACCAGGAAAGGCTCGACGACCGGATGGTCGAGGAAGCGCGCAAAGCGAGGGTCGGCGTCGACGATCCGCGAGACCGGCCGGTTCAGCTGGTGCTGCAGGTTTTCGGGGTCATCCAGGTTGAGCCGGCGCACATCGGTCGGGGCCGCTTGCTCGATCCAGCGCCGGTACTCGCCTACTTCGGCCTCGTCGAGCGCGTGCCGCAGGTGCAGATATCCCTGTACGTCGAAGGCAAATCGGAGGGTGGGGTCGAGTGGCATCGCAGTAGACTCCTCTCATCAGGCAGCCCAAACACAGCTCGGGAGCGCCTTTCCACCGGTATGGCCCGCCGCCTCCAATCGTACCATCGAACCGCGGGACAGCATATCGATCTCCGGCCGGGCATCGCTCGGCCCAGGCTGCTATAATCCTCCCTTAGCATGAGCCCAAGCGAGGCGAAGACCCGTTCGCCCCCTGGTCGGCCTCTGGGCCAGAAGTAGTAGAGCAAGACCTTGAGCGCCGGAAATCTCGTCACCTACCTGACCTGGGCGGTCTATGTTGTCATCTTTCTTGCCGTTGCCGGGGAGGCGATTCGCCAGCCCCGGCGAGCCAACGTCAATATCGCGCTCCTCTTCGCTCTTCCCGCGGCCATCATCGTCCTGGGGACACTCAACGACCTGGGCGCGGTCAAGTCAACCCTGCTGTCGAGCGAGATAAGCGGCGCGCTGATCCTCAGCCTCTCCTACGTCTTGCTCCGGCTTGTCGACGACTTTTCAACTGTTCCCTGGCTCTTCATGCGAGCGATGGAAGTCAGCCTCGTTTTGGTATGTGCCGGGCTTTTCGTCTTTGCTCCGCCGCGCCCGCTTTGGCTGACCGTGCTGCAGATCGTTTACTTCGTTGGCCTGCAGATTTATGCCGCCGTCGCCTTTGCCCGCGCCTCCCGCCGGTCGAGCGGCGTTACCAAGCGCCGCATGCGCGCGGTCGCGGCCGGATCGGTCTTCCTGGGACTGACGATCCTCGTCACTACCTTTACCTTCCTGGGCGACTGGGCGCCGGTGCTCTCTCAGATCTGTGGCCTCGGCTCCGCCGTCACCTACTTCCTCGGCTTTGCGCCGCCCGCACTGCTTCGACGCGCGTGGCAGGAGCCCGAGCTGCGCGCTTTTCTCAGCCGGGCCGCGGCGCTGCCACGCTTGCCGACCACGCGCGCGATCGTCGAGGATCTGGAGCAAGGGGCGGCGACCTCGCTCGGCGCACCGCACGCGCGGCTAGGTCTATTCGATTCGGAAGCCAATGTCCTGCGCTTCGAGATAGAGGGATCGGTCGTCGACGTCCCGGCGACCGTCGACCGGGCCTCCGGAAAAGTCTATCTAACGCAGCAGCCGCTCTTCGTCGCCAACGCGGCACATGAGTTTCCGGCGATGACCGAGAATAGCCGGATCTACCAGTCGACGGCGATGTTGGTCGCGCCTGTCACGGCGGGCGACCAACGCCTGGGCGTTCTATCGATCTACGCACCACGAGCGCCGATCTTTGCGCGGGACGATCTCGAGCTGGTAAAGCTGCTTGCCGACCAGGCCGCGGTTATTCTCGAAAGCCGGGCGCTGATCGACGAGGCAGCTCGCGTGCGTGCCCGGGAAGAGGCGACGCGCCTCAAAGACGATTTCCTCTCCGCGGCAGCACACGATCTCAAGACGCCTCTCACGGCCCTGGTCGCGCGCGCCCAATTGCTGGAGCGCCGTGCGGTGCGAGTGCCGGACGCTCCGGCCGATCTCCGGTCGATCCGCTCGATCATTACCGAGGCACAGCGCTTGCAGAATCTGGTGCTCGAGCTCTTGGATGCGTCACGCGCCGAGCGAGGGCAGATCGTCGGCGCGCGTGAGCCCGTCGATCTGACGGTACTCGCGCAGGAGGTCTGCGCACGGCAAACCTCCGAGCAGCATCACTGCCGGCTCGACGCGTTAGGCCCGGTGGTCGGGATGTACGATCGGAACCGCATGAGCCAGCTTATCGACAATCTGATCGAGAACGCCGTCAAGTATAGCCCCGCGGGCGGCGACGTGACGACGAGGGTCTGGTGTGAGGACGGCAGCGCACACCTCACAGTCTCGGACCACGGAATCGGTATCCCGCAAGAGGATCTAGCACACATCTTCGATCGTTTCTACCGCGCCAGGAACGTCAACGACCGCCAGTTCGCCGGCATGGGCCTTGGTCTTTTCATCTGCCGCGCGATTGCAGAGCAGCACGGAGGCACGATTTCTGTGTGCACGCGTCCGGGCGAAGGCGCGACCTTCCACGTGAAACTACCGGCGGCCGCGCCTGGGGAAAGACAAGATGGACAAGCGCCCGATCTTAGTAATTGACGACGACCCCGCGATTCTAGAGACGGTCTCGGAGATTCTCGAGGACGAGGGGTATCCCGTCGAGCTCGCCACGAACGGTGCGGAAGGGCTCAAGGTGCTCGACCGGATGCGTCCGGCGGTAGTCGTCCTGGACATGCGCATGCCTGTGCTCGACGGGTGGCGGTTTGCCCGTGTCCTCACCGAGCGCGGGATCAAGCTGCCGATTCTTGTGATGACCGCGGCGCAAGACGCGCGCCGGTGGGCGCAGGAGATCGGAGCCGACGGCTTTCTGGCTAAACCCTTCGACCTGATGGCCTTGATCGACGCGGTAGAGCGCCTGCACGGAGCTTCCTGAGCGGTCGCGATGCCGTCTCCAACAACATCGCGGTGATCGTCCCGGCTGATGGCGGAACGAGACCAGCGCCTCGACGCCGATGATCTCCCCGAAGTCGACGCCTCTCGCATCCTGGTTGCGGCCGGCCCGGCCGGCGTAGAAGATTGGCCCGCGTGCGGGTCTCTCGGTAACGCCGATCCTGCTATACTACTCAGCACGGCGCCCCGGTATTCCGTGGCGCAGTCTGATAGTTTGGAAGCTGGGGACGAGCGGCGGAGGCCGGCAGGATCGAAACCAAGTCGAGCCGGGCAGCCCATCGTGTGCCGTCCCCGATCGACCTAGAAATGGCCACAGCTTGCCGGTGACACGCTCCCTTCGAGGACTTCTCCTGGCCTTGTTGATCGCAGCCGTCGTGCCTATCGTGGGATGGTCGCGGCGACATGCCGGTGCCGGTGCGCACCCGGATGTGTACGTTGCTCTCGGTGCATCCGACGCGGTCGGCGTCGGCGCCGGCGCCCCTGCCGAGGAGGGCTGGGTGCCGCGCGTTCAGGCGGGCCTGCCGGCCGGGACCAGCCTGGTCAATCTCGGGATCAGCGGTGCCGCGCTGCGCGACGTGCTCGAGCAGCAACTTCCTCCGGCCCTGGACGCCCGGCCACGCTGGGTGACGATCTGGCCCGGGGTGAACGATCTGCGCGCCGGGGTCGATCTCGCCACCTTTGCCCGGCAGCTGGACACGCTTCTCGGCAGCTTCGACGAGCACATCCCGGCTGGCCTGCCGCGGCCTACACTCATCGTGCTCAATATCCCCGACTTACGCTACCTACCGGCCTTTGCCGGCCCGGATCTCGCAGCGCTCGATACCACGGTACGCAGCTGGAACGAGGCGATCGGCCGAGTTGCCGGCCGCCACGACGCCATCGTGGTCGACCTCCACGACCACTGGTCCGAGCTCGCAGGGCACCCTGAATATATAAGCTCTGATGGCTTCCACCCGTCGACCGCGGGCTACCGGCGTATCGGCGGACTCGTCCTCGACGCTCTTCATCAGCATGCTTCGTCGACTGCTCGCTAGGCGCGGCGCGGACCGGGGCTCTCCGTCCGCTCCTGCTGTCGAGACACGGGGCCTGTGTAAGACCTACCGCTCGGACGCGGTAGCCGTCGAGGCGCTGCAGGGGATCGACCTCCGGATCGAGCGCGGCGAGCTTGTATCGATCGTGGGTCCGTCGGGCTGCGGGAAGACGACGCTGCTGAATTGCATGGCAGGCCTCGAGCGCGACTTCACGGGCGAGGTGCTGCTGGTGGGAACCCCCCTGCGCAAGCTCTCCGACGATCGCCGCGCCCGCCTGCGTGCGCACACCACGGGCTTCATCTTCCAGTCGTTCAATCTGCTTCCGACGCTCAACGCGCTCGAGAACGTCGAGATGCCGCTCCTGATCGCCGGCTGTCGTGGCTCGGAGGCGCGCCGCCGCGCGCTCGAGATGCTGGCCGCGGTAGGGCTGGCCGACCGCATGCATCACAGGCCCGCTGCGCTCTCAGGCGGCCAGCAGCAGCGGGTGGCGATCGCCCGGGCGCTCGTCAACCGGCCGGCGATCGTCTGGGCCGACGAGCCGACAGGCAATCTCGACAGCGATTCGGCGGCGGAGATTATGGCGCTGATCCGCCGGCTGAACCGCGAGAACGGGCAGACCTTCGTGATCGTCACTCACGCGCCTGAGGTCGCCGCGATCACACGCCGGTTGGTCAGGATGCGCGATGGGCGCATCGTCGCGGATGGGCCGGTCGAAGCTGGCGCGTATCCCGGCCCCGCGATCGCGATTGACCTCCATCCGATCTGCTAGCGATATGGAGCAGTTCTCGAGCATACCTATCACAAGTGTGGCCGGAGGTCTCTCGGTGCTCGTCGCGGGCGTGGTAGGGGCGTTCGCGATGCTGAGCTGGCGCAGCCCACTCCTGTTCAAGCTCAGCACCCGTAACATTGCCCGCCGGCGCCTCCGCGCCGCGCTGATCACCGTCGGTCTCATGCTCTCCACCAGCGTTGTGGGCAGTGCATTTGTCTCGGGCGACACGATGACGCACACGCTCCAGTCGTTGGTAGCGGGCAGCCTGGGCAGCGTGGACGAAGTTATCCTGCTCGATCCACCTCGCTCCCGCTTCTTCGGAGCAATCCGGACGATCGCCGAGCCCGGCATCGGCGCGCTCGCCGGCGCCAATTTGAGCTTCTTTGCCGAGAGCGAGATCGACGGCGTCCACGATGCCGCTCGTAGTGGGGGGCCGATCGCGGGCATCGTCCCGGCCATCGTCGACCAGGTCACCGTCGTGGACGCGGGCAGCCAGCAGCTGCAGTCGGCGGTCTCGTTACTCGCGGTCCCGGGGGCCTATCCCGCGGCCTTTGGCCCGCTCACAACCACCGCCGGCGCGCCGATCGCACTCGAGGCGCTTGGACCGGACGAGGTGCTTGTAAATGCGGCCGCCGCCGAAGCATTCCATGCCGCCGCGGGGGAGCGGCTTGCGATCCTGCGCTCGGGCCAGACCTGGAACGTTCGTGTCCGCGCCGTTTCCGGGAACGGCGGCCTGGCGGGAATGGAGCCGCTGCTGATCGTCCCGCTCGCGCACTACCAGCACTTCCTCCACCAGGATGGCCAGGTCAACCAGATCATCGTCGCCAACCAGGGTGGATCCAAGAGCGTGGAGCGATCGGAGGAGGCAGCGCAGCTGCTGCGCTCCCGGCTGGCCGACCGTTCCGCCGCCCAGCAGCTGCACAAGCTCTTGGCGGCTCCTGAGATCCAGCGTGGACTGCTGGAGGCCGGGCGTACCCTCAGCCCGGCCGACCGGCAGCGCCTCGCTGCGCTCAGGACGGAGGCGGTCCGGCCGGAGATGACCGATCGCTTCATCAGCCTGGTCGCCGACCCCCGCGTGCGCCGCCGCCTCTTCTTCCTCGCGGCACGTCTCCCGGCCGGGCCACAGCACATGAATGCCGCCGGGCTGCTCCAGCGCCTCACGCGACTGTCGGTCCTCGATCTCAAGCAGCAGGCGCTGGAGCAGGCCGCCGGCTATGGCGCGGTCATCACGACCGTCTTTCTC
Source organism: Chloroflexales bacterium (assembly GCA_038254585.1). Lineage (GTDB taxonomy): Bacteria > Chloroflexota > Chloroflexia > Chloroflexales > Kallotenuaceae > JBBSGA01. Next base: position 10,323 of record JBBSGA010000001.1, read on the forward strand.
GTGCTGGGCATCTTCTCGATCGCCGCCGCGACGCTCCTGATCTTTCTGATCTTCTCGCTTCTCGCCGCCGATCGGGGATCAGAGCTGGCGACGATGCGCGCGCTTGGGATGCGGCGGCGCCAGATCATGAGCATGTTCCTGCTCGAAGGCCTGGTCTACGATCTGGTGGGCGCCGCCCTCGGAACGGCGGCGAGTCTTGGCGCCGGCTACCTGATCGTCGTCTCGCTTGGGCGGGCGATCGAGCCCTTCGGCGTGAAGCTCGATCCGCATGTCGAGCCACGCAGCCTGCTGATCGCCTTCACGGCAGGAGTACTGCTGAGCTTGGCGGCGATGCTCCCGGGAGCCTGGCGCGTCAGCCGCCTCGCGATCGTCGCCGCCACGCGGGGCGAGGCGGTCGGCGAAAGCCGGGTGGCCTCATTTGTCTTCGGGACGCTCCTGCTGGCCGGCGCCGCGGTCGTCTGGTGGAGGTGGCGCGTCCCGGAAGCGGCCTACCAGCCGCGCCATCCATTGATCGTTCCGGCTACCCTCTCGCTGGTCCTGCTCGGCCTGATCTTCTGCTGCCTGCCGCTCGCGCGCCGCTTGGTATCACGACCGGCCCTCGCCGGCTCGGCTGCCCCTGCGGCGCTGGCAGGTCTGCTGCTCGCGGCCATCTGGGTTGGCACGCTCGCGCACCTTCCTACTCCGGCCGGGGAAACACGAGCCGACTCGGTGACGCTGGCAGCTGCCGGACTCGTCCTCGTGCTCGCGGCAGTCTGGAGCGCGACACATGGCCTTGCGCCGCTGCTCGAGCCGCTCGATCGTGCTCTATCGCCGCTCCCGCGCCTTCGCGCCGTAGTGCGCCCGGCGGCGCGCTACCTTGGGCAGCAGCGGTGGCGGACAGGTCTGACACTTGCCATGTTCGGCACGATCATCTTTATCATGGTCGTAGCGCTGACCTTGATCAACGTCATTCTGAACGCGTATGCGGGCGGCGAAGCGCCGGTCGCAGGATACGATCTGCGTGCAGACCAGACGGCCGGCACTACGGCCGTGCGTGATATGGAGGCGGCCCTCGCTTCCACGCCCGCGGTGTCGCGGGCAGCGTTCAGCGCGATCGGCAGCGTCGCATCGGAGGATATACAGATCGTTCCGCTCGGCCTTCCGGTGGCCCGCTGGGAGGCCGGGACACTGGCGATTGTCGACGACGGATTCCTCGTCGGAATCCGCGCCGGCATGGAGCGCCTGGCGCCGGGCTACTCCCGAGCTGAGAGCAGCTGGGCTGCCGTGCGGGCGCACCCCGGTACGGCGGTCGTGACCGCGCGCATGTTTCACTCTATCATGCCCAGCGCTAGCTCCACGGCCGGTACCCCGCTCGCGCCGCTCTCGATCTGGATCCGTCCGAACACCGGAGGCAAGCCAATCAAGCTGGTGGTCATCGGCGTCGTCGACGCCCGTTCGGAGTTGGACGAAGGCATCTACGCGTCACGTGCCGGCATCTCCGGCCTCGGCATACCGCCCACTGCGCCATCTGCCTTCTTCTTTGCCGTGCGTCCGGGCATCCGTGTACAGGATGCGGCCGAGGGGCTACGTGTCTCGCTTGGGACGCGCGGCCTGACCATCGTAAGCCTGGGCGACGCCCAACGCATCGTCAGCTCGGTGCGCCTGCTGCTTACCCGACTTGTACAAAGCTTCATGGGACTTGGACTGCTCGCGGGCATTGCCGCGCTGGGCCTGCTGGGCGTGCAGGCAGTTCTTGAGCGCCGGCAGCAGCTTGGGACCCTGCGCGCGATCGGGTTTACAGGCGGCCAGCTGCGCGCCGTGCTCGCCATCGAAGCGGCCGCTATCGCCGCGGTCGGGATTGCCCTGGGCATCGCGCTCGGCCTGCTGCTCGCGCGTAGTCTCGTCGCAGTTCTCGCTGCCACCTATCCCGAAGTTCATAATGCCGTTCCCTGGCATGAGATTGCGATCACGGCCTCCACTGCCTGGGCCGGCTCGACCATCGCCATCTCTGTCGCCGCGTGGAATGCTGGGCGCGTCTCCCCTGCAGATGCCCTGCGGGTCGTCTAGCGTAGGAGGCCATGGTGGTATCCTGGTACGCCCAGGCGAGCCTGAGCTAAGATCGATCATCGGAGATCGACCGTCGACAAACAGAGCGTACAGGGGGTGGCTGTGCTTCGCATCGTGCAGGTAGGAATGGGGGGCTGGGGACAGGACTGGGCCCGGACGATCGTCAAGCCCGAGACCGAGGTCGAGTTGGCGGCATGCGTCGACATGAACGCCGCAGCGCTGGCCGCGGCCCGCAAGACCCTCCGCATCCCCGAGGAGTGTTGTTTCAGCGCGCTGGCTCCTGCCTTGGCAGCGGTCGAGCCGGACGCCGTGCTGATCACGGCGAATCTACCGGCCCACGTACCGCTTGCGCTCGAGGCGCTGGACGCCGGCAAGCCCGTCCTGCTCGAAAAGCCATTCGCGCCGACCATGGCCGAGGCGCACCAAGTTGTCGATCGTGCGGCCGGACGCGGGGTGGTGCTGATGATCAGCCAGAACTACCGCTTCTTTCCGGCCGTGCAGGCGGTCGCCGCCATCATACGCGAGGGCACACTCGGCGAAGTAGGAAGCGTCAGCCTCGACTTCCGGCGCTATGCCAATCGAGCCGCGCGGGAGGGCCACCGCCACTATACGATCCGGCAGCCGCTGCTGATGGATATGGCGATCCATCACTTCGACCTGATGCGCTATGTGATCGGCCGGGAGCCCACGGCGATCGCGTGCCACGCGTTCAATCCGCCCTGGAGCAATTTCACGGAGCCCGCGGCGGCGATGGCCACGATCGCCTTCGACGGCGACGTGTCCGTCAGCTACCGCGGGAGCTGGGTCAGCCCGGGGCCACCGACGCCGTGGGCCGGCGAGTGGCATATGGAGTGCGCCGGGGGGAGATTACGTGGACGAGCCGCGCAGATACCGGCACGGATGCCGATCGCGTTACCGTCCGGCCGCTCGGCAAGCGGCCACGACGGATCGAGCTGCCGCCAATGCCCCATTACGACCGCGCCGGCAGTCTCAGGGCTTTCGTTCATGCAGTCGAGGGCGGCACGGAGCCGGAGAGCTCAGGCCGCGATAACCTCGGCAGCGTGGCGCTTATGCACGCTGCGGTCGAGTCGGCTACTTCGGGTACTCCTGTGCCTGTGGTGGGGAAGCGAGCGACCCGGGCATGACACGCGGCTAGCGATCAGAGCTGCGTCAAGGCTTGCCGTCGGTCCACATCGCCAGCCGCTTCAGCGCGTCGACCTGCTCGCGGTGTCCGATCTTCGCGCGCTCCACGGCATTATGCAAAGTCCGGATGTTGCGATCGTAGGTCTCGCGGTCGACGGGGTAGGGGTGGCGGTCTTTGCCGCCGTGCGCGAAGGCGAAGCGCGCCGGGTCCTGGATGCTGACCGGCGCGCCGTAGACCAGCTCTCCCACGAGACTCAGTGCTCGCAGCGTGCGCGCGCCCACCCCCTCCATGCCGAGGAGCATGGCGAAGTCCTCCGGCTGGCGCTCGTAGGTCTTCAGCAGGATACGGTGCAGCCGTTTCGGGTCGACGTCGGCGCCCTGGACGTCGTGGTGCCCCGGCAGCGTCAGCTCGCGCAGCTTCGTGATCTCGGCGACGACCTTCTCGGGCTGTTCGCGCGCCAGTCCCGCCGTGACGTCGCGCGCCGCGGCGCTCTCATGCGCCACCAGATTCCACACGTCGCCGGTCGCCTCGGCGGCAATCGCAGTGTGTGGGTCGTCCACGAAGCTATGGACGTCGTCGCCGAGCCAATGATACCGTCGCGCGTAGCCGTTGGCGTCGTTCATGCCCTGCTGTACAACCGCCCAGTGACCATCGCGATCGAGCAGGAAAACGTGGTGGTAGATCTGGTAGCCGTCCTGGAGTGCATTGTTGTCGACCTTGGCCGCCAGCCGGCTGGCCTGGACGAAAGGCACAGGATCGAGTCCGAGCCACGCGCCGGCTGCTTCGAGCTCGGCCGGCGTCTGCCGCGAAGTGCGGCCCTTGCCGCCGGCCACGACCAGGCCAAGCTCGCGCTGCCGCCCCTGCAGACCCTGCTTGAGCGCCCCGCAGACGGTCGTCGTCACGCCGCTGGAATGCCAGTCCATGCCGATCACCGCTCCGAAGGCCTGGAACCAGACGGGGTCCGAGAGACGCCGGAAGAGCTCGGAGGTGCCCTGCTCGACGACGATCAAGCTCGCGATCTCGGCCGAGAGCTTGACCATGCGCTCGAAGAGCCAGCGCGGAGCATGGCCCGGGTGCAGGGGAAGATTGGCAGTGCCGCTACGCATAGACCATCTCCTGCGACCTCAATACGTCGATCCACGTGGAGATATTGTACCGAATGCGATCACGTTCCCTCGATTTCCGGGTTGCTGTCGATCCGCTCGAGGGTCGCTTCGACGTTTTCGAGCGGCTCTCGGCCCGCCGGCTGCGCGTCGATCATCGCCGTGAGCTCATCGCGCAGTCTGCGCTGCTCTTCGGGCGACAACAGTTGTGCCTGCCCGAGCAGGGTTGCATAATCGGCCATAGGGGGTGTTCGCTCCTCTCTGCTAGCTCGCGATAGTATGTCTCGCCGCTGAACACCGGGATCGTCGCGACAAACAGTCGATAGCACGTGGATGATCGGACCTTGCCGGCGGGGAGTAGGTGAGAGTGCCCTACATTGCCCGCAGAGTCCTGAGGAGACGCGCCTGGCCTACTCGTCGCGGAAGAGCTCGCCGACCGGGCAGCTGAAGCCGGACAGCACATCCGGCGCGTCGAGCGTATCGCCAGCGGCCAGCGAGCGCGCGAGACCGTCCGGAGTGTGGACGACGACCTCCTCCGTGCGCGGGTAGATCACCCAGACCAACGGAGTGCCGGAGGCGAGGTAATCACGCACCTTTTCACGCACCTCTTCAGCGGTCTCACTCGGCGAGATCACCTCGACCGCTAGGTCGGGCGAGATTTCCCAGAACCCTTCCGGGATGCCGCCGACCGGCAGACGCGTTTGGCGGACGTAGAAGACATCTGGACCTCGTACCGTATCCGGGTTCCGGCCGAGCACAAAGCCGGACTCAACCCCGACGACGCCACGCGGCCCACTCCGCGCCCACAGGCGCAGCAGCCCACACAGAATTGCTGCGATCACCCCATGGCGGCCACCCGGCGGCATAGTTTCCAGGACCTCCCCACGCACCAAAGCGCGCTGCATATGGGTGCCGGGCAGCCGCCAGTAGTCGGCGACCGTGAGCAACTGCTGGCCGATGGAGATCATCCTGGTTCCTCCGTCGTGCCATCACGCACAGCATTCCACGATCGCGCTATCATAGCACCGGATGTCCAGCATCGGCAACGTAGCGCAGCGGCCGACAGGGCCTTGCCGCGCGGTCGGCTACGAGGCAGGCTCACGGGGCGCCCTTGGCCGCCTGGCCTGTGCGCGAGCGGAGGAAGGCTACCAGTGCGTTGAGCTCGTCCGGCGTGAGGTTGCCGGCGAAGGCCGGCATGTTCCGCCTACCGTTGAGGATCGAGATCGTTATGTAGTCCTGCGTAAGCCGGTCTCCGACGTGGGTGAGATCGGGACCGCGGGCGCCGCCCTGTCCCGCGTACGCATGGCAGTACTCGCAGCCCTTGGAATGGAAGAGCTGAGCGCCCTCTTGAATCTGCGCGCTCGGCGCGCTGACGGCCTGAAGCGACAACGGCTGCGCGGCGAACGCGGGCGACCAGGGCGCGCGCACGCCCTTGATCCAGAGCGAGCCGATCATGAGCACGGCCAGGATCACGACGCCGACCGCCCATGGGCGGCGCCGGAAACTGCGCTCGCCCTTGTTGAAGAAGAACGGCAGACTGATCAGCAGGACGCCCAGGATCAGCGGGCCAAGCACGATCACGTAATCCTCGGCGCCCGGCGGCAGCAGCGCCAGCGCGGCGAAGAACCACAGGAAATACCAGTCGGGCCGCGGGTAGGCCTCGACGTTGCTCGGATCGGGCGCTTTGCCGAGGTGCGGGGGGCCGACAAAGATCGCCAGGAGGAAGATCACGGCGATCATGCCGAAGCCAAAGACCACGTCGCGCCAGGCCGAATCGGGCCAGAAGGGCACGCCGTGGCGCTGCACGTAGTCGTGATACCACGCGCGGTAGGTCTTGGGATCGACGGGCCGGCCCGGCTCGGGCGGCTCGGAGATGCCATGGTAGAGCACCAGCAAGAGGTGCAGCCCGACCACGGCGAAGATGATTGCCGGGATGAAGAAGACGTGAAAGGCGAAGAAGCGGCTCAGCGTCGCGCCGCCGATCTGGTCGCCCGCGATGATGAAATGCGCGATGCCGGTGCCGGCGAACGGCACGCGGGACGCCTGCGCGGCCGCGACGAAGACCGACCAGACGGCGATGTCGTCCCAGCGCAGGAGCTGGCCGGTAAAGCCCATCGCCACGGTAACGCCGAGCAGCAGCACGCCGCTCAGCCAGTTCAGCTCGCGCGGGAATTTGTAGGCGCCGAACAGGAAGACCTGCGCCATGTGGATCCCGACCATCAGGATCATCGCCGACGCGCCGTAGAAATGCAGGCCGCGCAGGAGGTAGCCGAACGGATCGTTGGTGATGAACTTCAGGCTGTCGTAGGCCTCGCCCGAGGCAGTGACGTATGCCGTGGCGAGCGCAATCCCCGTGACGACCTGCAGGATAAAAGCGAAGAGCGTGGCGCTGCCGAAGACGTAGGCCCAGCCCGACCCGGCAGGCACGGGGTGCTCTGCGACGGGCACGATCAGCTTGGAAAACCCGCTGCGGTCGTCGAACCACTGCCAGGCGCGTTTCAACACTCCCATCGACGCGGCTCCTCTACACTTGTTTGCCCGAGACCGGGATGGCCAGCACCTCGACCTGCCCACCGCGCACACGCACGGAGTACCGCGTCAGGGGGCGGGGCGGCGGGCCAGCGGCCACTTTGCCATCCTGGTAGAAGACGCCCCCGTGGCAGGGGCACATGAAGAGGTTGGCATCGGACAGCCAGCGCACGGGGCATCCCAGATGCGTGCAATTCACCGAGAAGCAGACGAAATCCTGCTGGGTCTCGCGGCGCAGCCAGGCAGCCGCCCTGGCGGTAACCCCGGCCCAGGGGAGCGGCGAGGGATCGCGCAGCGTGATCTGCACGGTCTCGCCGACCTTGAAGTTGTCGACGGGGCCGACCGGCTGCCACTGGGCGGGAACCTTGCGCAGCAGCGGCGCCACGAGAAAGCCGACGATCGGCACGCCTACGGCCACGCCCAGGACGCCGCTCAGACCCAGGCTGAGCCGCTCCAGGAACTGGCGCCGGCTGAGCAGGCGCGCGTTCGTTTGATCGCCGGCCGGCGCGGCATGCGTGGTCTCAGTGTCCATGCAAGAGTTCTCCGATCCACCCTCCGAGGGCTACTACCAATAAGAGCAGGCCCGCGGCCGAGATGAGCATCGAACTGATGAGGCCCCAGGCGAGAAAGGTGACACCGAGCGCAAGCACGGCGGGCCAGTAGGTGGGCCGCGGTACGGTGACGTGCTCCAGGCGCTGCCAACCCGGTTTCGTCTCGGCTTGGGCGGCCGGGGGTCGCTGATCCGCCGCCGGGTAGACTGCGGCCGTGCGCTGAGTGGTGTCTCTTCTTGACATGCTGCGGCCTTTCACTTCCTACCTTGATACGCCAGGAATGCCGGCAGAGCATCCTCGTCCGGCTCGCCATACCAGCGCGCGAGCGTCGCGATGATCGCGCCGAGATAGACCAACCCGCCGCCCACCCACATCAAAATGCCGCCGGTCTGCTGGTCGACCGCCGGGGAAAAGCCCCAGCCGTCGCGTAGGAGCGGTAGGATGCCCAGCCTGTCGCCCGGCCGGAGATAGAGGGGATAGAGGCCGGGCGACACAAAGGTCAGGATGATGCCCAGGATGGTGCTGGCGGCGGCGGCGGCGAAGAGATAGAGCGCCGCGGCGACCGGCGTAAGCCGCGCTTCGCCCACCGGCGCGACGAGCGGCCACCAGAAGGTGGCCGCCGACCCCAGGAAGCACAGATGCTCGACGACGTGGATACCTGCATGGGCTAAGGCGGCATTGTACAGGGCCGGGAGGTGCCAGAGCCACATCGTCCCGACTCCCAGGGACCAGGCTAGGAGCGGTTGTGCAAGCACGCACTCAACCCGCCGCACGGGCGGCCGGCGCAGGGCCCGCCGGACCGGTTCCCTGGGGATGCCCAGCAGCAGCAGCGGCGGCACGATCAGCAAGAGCAGGAGGTGCTGCAGCATGTGCGCGCTGAACAGGTAAGCGTCGCCCAGCGTGTCGATGGGCGATACCAGGGCGAGCAGCAGCACGCCCACGCCCGCGCCGAACCACGCCACGTCCTTTGAACAACGGAACCCGGCGGCCACCAGGTCGGCCGCCAGCAGGGCCGCGCAGCCGAGCAGCACCGAGGGCTCCCAGTTCCAGGCCGAGACCAGCAGCCGCCAGGTCGTCATAGCAACGGCCAGAGATAGATGATCGCGAAAATGACGATCCACACCACGTCGACAAAGTGCCAGTAGATCCCGACCGTCTCCACCGCGACCGCGTGCGGGCCGCGAAACACGCCCGCCAGCGCCAGGCCCGAGAGGATCGCGAGCGCGACGAGGCCTGAAAAGACGTGCAGCCCGTGGAACCCCGTCAGCGTGAAGAAGGTCGTGCCAAAGAGATTGCGGCTGACCGTCACGTTCGCGGCGATCAGGCGGAGGTACTCCCGGCCCTGCCCGATCAGAAAGATCGCGCCGAGCGCGAAGGTCGCGATCAGCCACAGCCGCACGCCGGGCTGGTTCTGCCGCGCGATGTTTTGCTCCGCCAGCCACAGCGTGCCGCTGCTGGCGATCAGGCAAAGGGTAAAGATGCCGGCGGTCAGCGGTGCCAGGCTGGTGGCCGCGCTGGGGCCGTTCGCAGGCCCGGCGTTGAAGTAGATATAGGCCAAGATCAGCGCGCCGAAGAAGAAGACCTCCGACGCCAGGAAGACGATCATGCCCAGCTTGGTTTTCTCCATCATGCGATCATCCTCCCGGCTAGTGTGCGGCCTGTTTCCAGTCGGCCAGATCGGGATGGGCCAGGTCCCACAGCGGGCGCCGGCTGCGGACCGGCGGAAGCTGATCGAAGTTGTGCGGCGGCGGCGGCGAGGTGGTCGCCCATTCCAGCGTCCAGGCCTCCCACGGGTTGTCGCCCGCGGGCGCGCCATGGCGCAGGCTGTAGATGATGTTCCAGACAAACACGAGCGCGGAGATGGCCGCGACCGTGGCGCCCACCGTCGAGATCAGGTTCATCGTGCCCCAGCCGGGCAGGTCGGGATAGGTGTAAATCCGCCGCGGCATGCCGATCAGCCCCAGTAAGTGCTGGACGAAAAAGGTGAGGTTGAAGCCGATGAAGTTGAGCCAGAAGTGCCACAGGCCCAATCTCGTGTTAAGCATCCGCCCGGTCACCTTGGGGAACCAGTAATAGAACCCGGCAAAGACGGCGAAGAGCGTTCCGCCGACGAGCACGTAGTGGAAATGCGCGACCAGGTAATAGGTATCCTCCACCTGCCAATCGATCGGGAAGACCGCGAAGGTCACGCCGCTGAGCCCGCCGATCATAAAGGTCACGAGAAAGAAGACGGCGAATAGCATGGGGACGGTAAAGCGGATCGCGCCGCCCCACATGGTCGCGGTCCAGTTGAAAATCTTGATGCCGGTCGGAATCGCAATCAGGCTCGAGGTGGCCCCCATCAAAACGTCCCACGTAGGGCCCAAGCCGGCCGCGAACATATGGTGCGCCCACACGCCATAGCTCAGGAAGGCGATCGCGACGGTCGAGCCGGCCACGACTTCATAGCCGAAGATCGGCTTGCGCGAAAAGACCGGGATCACCTCGGAGATCATGCCGAAGGCCGGCAGCACCAAGATATAGACTTCCGGGTGCCCGAACGCCCAGAACAAGTGCTGCCAGAGCAGGGCCGATCCGCCGCGGGCAAAAAAGTGCGCGTTGAACTGCCGGTCGATCAGCAGCATCGCCAGCGCCGCGTTGAGGACCGGGAGCGCGGCAAGAATCAAGAAGGAGTTGATGAAGGTCATCCAGGCAAAGAGCGGGAGCCGGCGCATCGTCAGCCCGGGCGCGCGCATCGTCAGGACGGTCACGATGAAATTGACGGCGGCCAGCACCGAACCGATGCCCGTGACGAGCAGACCGAGCACCCAGTAGTCGACGCCCGCGCCCGGCGAATACGGCTGTTCGCTGAGCGGCGTGTAGCTAAACCAGCCGGCATCCGGCGCGCCGCCGGCGACGAAGCTGAAATAGATCAGCAGGCCGCCAAAGAGCAGCAGCCAGAATCCAAACGCGTTCAACCGTGGAAACGCCATGTCGGGTGCGCCGATCATCAGCGGCAGGAGATAGTTGCCGAAGCCGATCAGCATCGGCATGCCCATCAGGAAGACCATGGTCGTGCCGTGCATCGTGAAAAGCTGGTCGTAGAGCTGTGGCGAAATCAAGGTGTTGTTGGGCCGGGCAAGCTGCATACGCATAAGCTGTGCTTCGAAACCGCCCACGACCAAGAAGAACAATGCCGTCACAATGTACATGATGCCGATCTGCTTGTGATCGACCGAGGCCACCCAGCTCAACAGCCCTTGAGGTTTTCCAACTCTGGGGAAGGCTTCGGACGATCCCGGCGCCAGCGTAACGTCACTCATTTGAGAGTCTCCATATAGGCGACGAGCGCGCGCACGTCACTAGCGCTCAACTGTAGATTGGGCATAAAGGAGCCCGGCTTAAGGGCCTGGGGATCCGCGAGCCAGCTCGTAAGGTTCGCCGGTGTGTTCTGCAAGAGGCCGGCCGCGAGCGTCTGGCGGCTCGCCACGTGGGTGAGATCCGGAGCAACGCGCGCCTGGGCCCCCGTGCCGCTGATGGCATGGCAATTCACGCAGGTCATTTGCTGGAAGAGCTTTGCGCCCTGCGCCACGTCGCCGCCGGCCGCGGCCGGCGCGCCCCGCAGTTGCTGCTGTTGCCAGGCGTCGAACTCAGCCTGGGGCTGCGCAATGGCGAGCAGGCGCATCCAGGCATGCTGCACACCGCAATACTCAGAGCAGGCGCCCCCGTAGGCGCCCGGTTTGTCCGCCTCCATCCAGATATAATTGGTTTTGCCCGGCACCATGTCGCGCTTGGGGCCAAGCTGCGGTATCCAAAAGTTATGGACCACATCGGCGGACTCAAGCTGGACGAGCAGCGGCTTCCCGGTCGGGATATGGATCTCGTTGGCTGTGATGGCGCCGGACTTCGGATACTGGACCTCCCACCACCATTGATGGCCGACCACGACTAGGTCGGGCTTCTGCTGCCCAACCGGCGGGTCGGCCGTGCGCATCGCGACCAGTGTCAAGCTAAAAACCACGACCAGCACCAGGGCCGGCGCGACGGTCCAGGCGATTTCAAGCCGGCGATTCCCGGCGATCTGCCGCGGCTCAGGCTGGCCCGGCCGGCCGCGGAAGCGGTACGCGATGTAGATGATCAGACCGGTGACGAGGAGAAAGATCAGCGCGGCGATGACCAGGTTCAGGACAAACAGACGCGAGATCGCGAGCGCCTGCGGCGAGCGTGGAGTGAAAGGCGAGCTAGTCTCCATTCCGTACCCCTTCAGCCGTGACCATCCACGGCCACGGCTCTTTAAGGTCGCGGCCCTATTTTAGATCACTTCGCGAACTCGATCCTCGAGCACGGTCTTGATGATATCCCAGCGATCTTTCTCGCCGCGGGCCAGGGCTTCGGCAAACTTCAGGGCCTGCGTCGTCGAGATCTTGCCGGGCATCGGTGGCTCGCTCGGATCGACCACCGCCTGCACCACCGCCGGGCCAGGGTGTGCGAGTGCCTCGCGCAGCACCGACTCGGCGTCTTCCGGATCCTCGATCGTAAACCCTCCGGCACCGCACGCCTTGGCATAGGCCTCGAAGTCGATCGGCTGCAGCTGCACCCCGAACTGCGGGTTGCCTTCGAGTACCATTTGCTCCCACTTGATCATGCCCAGAACGTCGTTCTTGATGATGATCACCTTGACGGGAAGGTTGTACTTGACCAGCGTCGCGACCTCGCCCATCAGCATGGTGAAGCCTCCATCGCCCACCACACAGACCACCTGGCGCCCGGGATAGGCGACGGCGGCGCCGACGCTATAGGGCAATCCGTTGGCCATCGTCGCCAGCGTGCCCGAGAGGGAAAACTGCATCGTGCCGCGTATCTGAATATAGCGGGCGGCCCAGGTGGCAATCGTGCCGCTGTCCGAAGAGACGATCGCGTCGTCGTCGAGCAGCTTGGAGAGATGGTGGGTTACTACCTGCGGCTTCATCGGCTTGTCGGTGCGGGTGCCGCGCTCCTCCATGACCTTGTTCCAATCGCGCATGCGCTCCTGAGCCTGCTCCAGGAAGCTGCGATCGTCTTTGCGCTTGATCATCGGAAGCAAGGCCCGCAGGACGCCGAGGCAATCTCCCGCCAGCCCGACATCCGCCGCGTGACGCAGACCGATGCGGGCGGGATCGACGTCGATCTGGATCGTCTTGGCCGTGCCCGGCTTGGGATAGAACTCCATGTACGGGAAGCTGCTGCCCGCGATGATCAGCGTGTCGCACTCCTCCATCGCATCCTGGGACGGCGCCGTGCCGAGCAGGCCGATACCACCGGTTGTAAAGGGACTGTCGTCCGGCACTACCGCTTTGCCGAGCAGCGGCTTGACGATCGGGCCCGCCACGCGGTCGGCCAGCTGGAGCACCTCGTCCCGTGCGTTGAGACAGCCACGGCCAGCCAGGATCACGACTTTCTTACCCGCGTTGATGATGTCGGCGGCCTCCTGGAGCGCGTCCTGGGGCGGCAGCGGATAGGCAGCGGCGAAGACCCTGGCGCTATGCTTCGCAATATTGGCGCTGGAGCGCTGGTCGTCGGAGGTCGTCCAGTCCTGGATGTCCTTGGGAATCGTGATGTGCGCGACCGTCCGCTGTGAGAGGGCCGTCTTGATCGCCTCGTCCACGACGTTGTTGACGTGCGCGGGGCCCATGACGCGCTGGTTATAGGCGGCGACGTCCATGAAGAGCTTGTCGAGATCGACGTCCTGCTGGTAGTGCGTGCCGATCAGATCGTGAAAGGTGTGCCCGGTGATCGCCAGCACCGGCTGGCCGTCGCACTTGGCGTCGTAGAGGCCGTTAAGCAGATGAATACCGCCCGGCCCAGAGGTCGCCAGGCAGACGCCGAGCCGGCCGGTGTACTTGGCATAACCGACCGCTGCAAACGCGGCCGCCTCTTCATGCCGCACCTGGATGAACTTGATCTGCTCCTGATGTGTGCGCAGGGCCTCAAAGATCCCGTTGATTCCATCGCCGGGAAAGCCGAAGATCGTCTCTACTTCCCACGCCACGAGGCGATCGACGAGCAGATCTGCCACCGTTTTTGCCATAACCAGGCTCTCCTTCCGCGGCTCACTTCGCAGTACGACGCGGGCGACTTCGCTCGCGTCCGGTAAACCGCTTCTCTATTATTGTTCAAGCACCGTTTTCGTGCGACCTAGCACGCCGCAGGCCTGCGCGCAGCGCTTCGGCCGGGTCGAGATAGAGCTCGGCCGCGCGCTCCTGGGGGCCGTCACACCACGTGTAGAAGCCGCCGCCCCATGCCGCCTCGACGACATAGACCATACACTGCTCCCCCTGGACCCTTACCCAGCGGCCGGAGAGAGCTATCTCGCCCTCGAGACCCAGCGCCTGAAGCGCTTCTTCGAGTCGTGTCATCGGTCCGTCCCCGGTCCGCACGCAGGTGGACGACGGTGCACGCTACGTCGAGTTGCATTGTACGTTCGAGGCGTGAATATGCTGGTTAGCGCCGGTGAACGACCGTATTAACGCCGGTGAATATAGGTGAACAGGAGACAGGGGATAGGAGCGAGCAGGTGGCGGATCTATGGAGCCGAGGTCGGACGTACGCAGGGGAGGAGGCAGCCGCGCGGGCGGCGGCCCCGCCGCCATCCCTAGATGCGACGCCCCTGTGCTCGCCCCCGTCTCCTTGGCCCATATTATCGATCACCTGCCACCTCTGCCTCTGTCCCCACCGCTATCTCCCTTATCTCCCATCCCCTAGCTTGATCGCACGAAGCGATAGCCGATGCCCCACTCCGTCTGGATGTAGCGGGGATGCTCGGCGTCATCGCCGAGCTTCTGGCGGAGCCGGCGGACGAAGACCTTGAGATAGTTCGCATCGCCGACGCAGTGCTCTCCCCATACCTGATCGAGAAGGAACTGGTGCGGAAGAATCTGGCCCGCGTGACGCACAAGCTCCTCCAGCAAGCGGTACTCAGTGGAGGTGAGCCGGACCTGCTCACCGCCGACACGCACCTCGTGCGTCGAGAAGTCAAGCTGAAGGTCGCCAGCCGTGAATGCCGAGCCCGGCACACCGTGGCCGCCGGTCGCACGGCGCACGAGTGCGCGCAGCCGTGCTAGGAGCTCGAGATGGTCGAAAGGCTTGGTGAGGTAGTCGTCGGCGCCAAGATCGAACGCGCGCACCTTGTCGATCGTTCCGTCGCGAACGGTGAGCATCAGGATCGGCACGGCCGAGACCTCGCGGATGCGGCGGCAAACCTCGAAGCCGTCGGGGGGCGGGATCGAAACGTCGAGGACGATCAGGTCCGGGTGCTCTTCCCCGAATCGCTGCATTCCGTCGGCGCCATTGGCCGCGATCGTGACCTGGCAGCCCGGCCACGTCATGCGGGCGCCGAAGGCCACAACCTCCGCGACGTCCTGTGCGTCCTCTACGATCAAGAGCTTCAGACTCATAGCTGTCCCTCGTCTTGTTGCGGCAGTGCAATCTTGAAGGTCGTACCTTGCCCCGGCACACTCTCGGCCCAGATTCGCCCGCCATGCAGGGCGACAATGCCGCGAGCGATCGGAAGTCCGAGACCGGAGCCATCCCGAGCGGTGTCGAGCCGCCGAAAGCGCTCAAAGATATCCTCGAGCATCCCGGCCGGGATGCCGGGGCCGTTGTCGCTCACGCAAAGGCAAGCCTCGTGCGCATCTGCTCTTCCGCTGATAGCAATGCGCGTTCCGGGGGCTGTATGCCGGTGGGCGTTGGAGAGCAGGTTCACGATGACCTGCTCCAGGCGACGCCTGTCGCCGGTATAGGGCAGCGGCTCGGGAAGATCGACTTCCAGGATCTGCCCCTTCTCGCGCAGCAGCGGGTAGATCATGGACATCGCATCTGCGACAACTGTGCGGAGGTCGAGGTGCTCAGGCTCGAGCTGGAGGGCGCCCGCTTCGAGCTGGTTGAAAGCAAGCAGGTCGTTGATATGCATGCGCAGACGCTCGATATTTCGGCGGACGTTTCCGAGCAGCTGCTGCTCGTCCGGGCGCATACGATCGGCCAGACTCGTCTCTGCCAGGCCGAGCCCGGCCCGGGCCGCCGTCAGCGGCGTCTGGAGGTTGTGCGAGACCGTCGAGATGAACTCGTCGCGGATAGAGGTGAGATGCTCGAGGTGCTCCGCTTCGTCGCGGACGCGGCGGGAGGCGGTTTGCTCAAGCGCCAGCCGCCGGGTCAGGATCGCGGTTCCGACGCCCGATAGCGCGAGCACGACGAGCCGCGCCCCCAGCTCGCGAATCTCCATCCTCGTCACCACGGCCGAGCTGAAGGTCGGGTTGATCGCGATCGCGACGACGATCGCGATCAACGTGTAGACGAGGCTCCCGCGGAGGGTCATGCTGGCCGCGGCACAGACGACCGCGAGGAAGAAGAAATCGAAGAGTGGCCCATTGGGCTCGCCGCCCAGAAAATAGATCATCCCGGCCACCGGAAGGTCGAGCACGGCGGCATATGCGTAGCAGCGCGACCAGCCCGTGAAGCTCTGACATAGGTCGACGCCGAGGTTATAGGCGGCAAAGAGCAGGATCAGCGACCATGTCGGGAGTGCGTGACCACGCATGGTGGGCTCAAATAGCGTCGACACGAACAGCGCGAAGATCGTAATCCAGCGGACGCGAGACAACGAGTCTTCCAGGAAGCGCCATGGCTCCGGCTGTGTGGGAGCTTCTCTTTCGGCTACGCTCTTCATTGACCTACCTACGGCACTCCTCTGCCAGCTCCTAGATCCAGTGCGCCGTTCAGCGAGCCTCTGATCATACTTCAGGGGATCAACCAATAGCCCACACAATATTTCATCGTATCGCGATACAACTACGTCAGGACGGACCGCGAGATCTATTCGCATCACCGTGGACGACAACGGCGCAGAGTGGGTTCGAGGGGAGCAGGAAGATCGCCGCGTCGGCAAGCGCTCCCGGCGGCGGCCCGAGGGTTGCAGTAATCAGGATAGAAGGAGCGTGGATGGGACAGGAGCGAGAGAGTCTGAAGCCAATTCAGGGAGCCAATCGGGCCTTACGGCGCAGGCTCGACCTCAAGGGGGAGTTTGCGCTCGCGCTGCTGCCAACGGTCACGGTTCTCGTCGTACTGGCGCTCGTGGAAGTGCTGAGCCGCCAGCGGCTGCTCTTCGCATCGCTCGCCTCGAGCGCGTTCCTGATCTACCTCGACCCGCAGCACGGCACGAACACGATGCGTACGCTGGTGATCTCGCAGCTCCTCGCGGCGACCGCGGGCCTCGGCACCTATTTTCTCTTTGGAGCAGGCTACCTCGCGGGCGGCAGCGCGATGGTCGCGACGATCATCATGATGATCTTGCTCGACGCCGTGCACCCACCCGCGGTCGCGACCTCGCTGACCTTTGCCTTTCGCGCAGGCGCCGTAACGAGCGTCGTCCTGTTTGGCCTCGCGCTCGGGGTCATCGTCGTACTGGTCATTTTGGAGCGCGTCGCGCTCTGGATGCTGGCGCGCTTCAGCACGCCGTAGCTCGCCGCTAGGTGCAGCAGCCAGCTGCGACTCATGCGAGCTCGCAGCGTCCAGACCAACTCCTGTTCGTTTCTGTGACGGTCATCGTGTGCGGGACGCCGCAGGCCACACTCGGAGCTTCCCTTTCCTCAATCGCGCACGCCGAGGCTGAAGCTCTCTGTCGGCAATATGCTCTTCCAGCGGTGGATCAGGTCGCGATAGGCCTCGCCCACCGGCCGGATGTGGCGATCGAGGTCGTACAGGCCGAGCGGGTTGACCCGCCCGTTATCCTCGCGCAGCGCCGTATCCCAGTCCACCTGGTCCGTCAAGCTATACCAGGTGAAGCCGAGGAGCGGAACGCCATCCTGTTTGAGGCGATGCACGTTCGCCCATTCCTTGCGCAGCCAGTTCGGCGCGTCGTCCGCATTCATCAGATTGGTCTCGGTGTGCATGACCGGCAGGCTATAACGGCTGAAGTACTGATGGGTGATCACGTAGTAGCCAAAAATCTCACCCGAGGCCGTCGAATGACCGTCGTCGTGGACGAGGTGCTCGTTGGTGATGTAGTAGTCGTTGCCCATGACGCAGCGTGCCTTGACGTGGTTCTGTCCGAACCAGTGATACTCATCGCGGGTCATGCCGTTGTCGAGCAGGTACTCGTACATCGTAACGTTGAGCGGATACCCGTAGGTCAGATCCAACGACAGGAAGCGCTTTTCGTTGTAGAAGTGCGCACGATCCATGCACGAAGGATCCTCGGGATGGAAGTACTCCGACGACTCGCTTTGGATAAAGATAGACTGCGGCTGTGCTTCCAGGATCGCCCGCATGGCGAGCACGTTGGCCTGGCACAGATGCTTGAGGGCGTTGACGAAGGCTCGATCGCTTGCGAGCCGCTCGTTCCACCAGCCGTACTGCGCCGAGAAGGTCGCGGCGATGAAGATCTCGTTGACCGGCGTGTAGTATCGCACCCAGGGGTATCGCTCGGCGAAGGTCTTCGCATACTGGGCGAAGAGCCTTGGCCAGTGCTGATTCTGAAAGTTCCCGATCCAATCCGGCACTCCGAAGTGGCACAGGTCGACGATCGGCGTGATCCCCAGATCCTTGAGGGCATTGAAGGTCTCGTCCGCAAAGCTCCAGTCGTATTTCCCCGGCCCAAGATGTGCCCGGTAGTAGGGTGGGCCATAGCGCAGAAACCGGATGCCGATGTCCTTGACGAGCTCGAAATCCTCGTGCCAGTGTTGGTAGTGGCCGCACTTCTCCATCTCGTCCACGCGCTTGATGGAACCGTCCGGAAGCGCGATCGTAGGGTAGCTGTTCTCGATGCCGGTGGAGAACATGAATTGCGACATGGATGCGCCCCCTCCCTAGAGGATGTCGAGCCGGCCCCCATCCACCACCAGCGTGGTCCCGGTGATGAAGCGTGCCTCGCCGGCGGCGAGAAAGCAGATCGCGGCGGCGATATCGGCGGGCTTGCCGATCGCCCCCTGGACCTTCTCGGCGCCGCTCTTGATATTGGGGTTATTCCATAGCATCGGCGTGTCGACCGCGCCCGGAGCCACGCAGTTGATCCGGATCTTTTTGTCCGCGAGCTCCTCGCTGAAGCCGCGGGTGAACGCCTCCATACCCCCCTTGGAGGTCGCGTAAGGCACCACGTTCCGCGTGGTCTCATGGGCATGCACCGAGCTGATGTTGACGATCGCACCACCCTTGGGCATATGCGGCACGCTGTACTTGCAGAAGAGGAAGACCGAGCGCAGGTTGACGTTCATGACCTTATCCCAGTCGTCCTCCGGCAGATCTACGATGGGCGTGAAGGTCATCATCGCCGCATCGTTGACCACGACGTCGATCTTGCCCCATTTGTCGACCGCGGCCTTGACAGCCGCCTTGACCTCGGCCGGATCTCCGACATTGGCCTTGGCGAAGATTGCCTCGCCGCCGCTCTTCGTGATCGTCTGAACCGTGTCGTTGCCATGGTCTTCGTTGATGTCGACCACGACGACCTTGCCGCCTTCGGACGCAAAGCGCTCACATGCCGCCTGGCCGATGCCCGATCCGCCCCCGCTGACGATGCAGACCTTGTCTTTGAAACGCATAACCTTCGCTCCTCTCTCAGTTACCCGAACGGCGCCCGGCGGCGCTTGTCCGCCTCGGATCCTTGCTCCCACCCGGCTTCACTGCCGGCCGGCCGCAGCCATGAGCGAAGCGCCCAGAGGATCACGGCGCGCAGCTCCGGCCAGCGCTCCCCGAACAGCAGCACACGCTTCGGTCGATCCTTCGAGGTGTTCATACCGGCACCTTTTGATGGACAAACGGGCGGTGCTGCAGGGCACCGCGCGGCACCGCGTCTTTGAGCCAATCCGCGGTACGCGCCGCGATCGCCGAGATCGTCAGGGCCGGGTTCGCCGAGCCCTGCGTCGGCAGCACGCAGCCATCACACACAAAGAGGTTGGCGACATCCCAGCTGCGGCACCACTGGTCGACGACCGAGTCGTCGGGCGAGAAGCCCATCCGGCACGTGCCGACAAGGTGCGCATAACGATCCACGGCATGCGTATCCAGGGCACCCGCAGCGGTAAAGACTTCCATGGCCTTCAGCATGCCGGCATGCATCAGCTTGCGGTCGTTCTCGAAGCGGCTGAAGTGTACGTAGGGCACGGGGATACCAAACTGATCCTTCAGGGTCGGGTGGATCTCGACTCGGTTACGCTCGTCGGGCAGGATCTCGCCCAGAACGCCAATGCCGGCGTAGTGGTTATAGTCCTGCATCTCGCGGAGCAGCTCCTCGCCGAAACGGCCCGTCTCGTCAACGAGCAGGTGCGCCATGGCGATCGGCAGCGGCCCAACGCTCTGCAGCGCATAGCCGCGCACGAAATCGTTGCGCGGGTCGGTTTCATAGAACTCCTCGGTCAGCGCGCACGCCGGCGGGGCTTTGTACTGGCGAATCATCTCTGGAAACCGTGCCCAGACGACTGGGGCGCCCTGCGCCATGAGGTATTTTCCAACCTTTCCGCTGCTGTTGGCCAAACCATCAGGAAAACGCCCTGACTTCGAGTTCAGCAGCAGGCGCGGCGTCTCGATGGCGTAGCCGGCCACGATCACCGCCCGCGCTTTCTGCTCCTCCTCGACGCGCGTGCCGGCTCGTGTCGTCCGGTAATAGCGCACCCCCGTCACCCGTCCCTGATCGTCGAGCGGCACTTCGTAGGCCATGCAGCGGGTGCGTATCTCCGCGCCATGCTCGACCGCGTACGGGATATGGCTGACGTGAATTGCGCTCTTCGCCCCGACTTTACAGCCGATGTTGCAGAAGCCGCGCATGATACAGTGCGGACGCTTGCCGACGGCACCCGAGGGGATCGCGACCGGCCCTCCGGCGCAGACGGGGATCCCCAGCTTCACGCAGCCTTCGATCAGCTTCTGGCCGGCCGTGCCCGCCTGGAGCGGCGCGTACGGGTAGCCGTGCGGTTTGCCCCAGGGATAGCGCGCCGGGCCCGACACCGGGTACTCGCGCTCCATGCGCTCGTAATAGGGCTCGAGCTCCTGATAGGTCAGGGGCCAGTCGGCGCCAACTCCGTCGAGCGTTCGCACGTGGAAGTCCGAGGGGTGAAAGCGCGGGCAGAAGGCCGAGTAGTGCACCGTGCTCCCGCCGACACCCCGGCCGGAATTATTGGCCCCAAACTCGAGCGGATCGGCCCCGCCCGTGATACGCAGGTCGGTCCAGTACAGGCCGCTCGAGCCGGCCTCGTCCGAGACCATGTCCTCTTCCGAGTCGTGCCACTGTCCCGCTTCGAGCGCCACGACCGAGAAGCCATAGCGCGCGAGCCGCTGCGCCAGCACACCGCCCCCGGCGCCCGTGCCGACGATACAAAAGTCGACCTGCTCTTCAGGACGGTATTCGCGCATGTCGGTGTCGAGCACCCAATCCGGCGACAGGTGGACGTGCAGTTTCACGCCGACCTTCCTTTCCGTTCCATGGAGAGACGTTCACCACAAAGACACGGAGGCACGGAGGAGCTTAAGGTTGAGGTACCTATCCTCGCGCTTTCACGATGTATCGTCATGTCCTGCAAACCCCCTTTACAGCAAACCCAATCTAGGCCTCCGTGTCTCCGCGCCCCCGTGGTGAGCGTTCTTCGTACGGCGGAGGCACCTCGCGCGCCTCCCAGGGCTCGGGCGCGCCATGATTCAGGGCGAGATACCCCCGCGGATAGGCCGGGCCGCCGAATCCGATCTCGTCCCAGGCGTAAGGATGCGCATAGTAGACGCCCGTGATCTGCCGTAGCGCGACAAAGATCCACCAGCGCCGCGCCGGCATACGCTGCCAGACGTCGCCCGGCGGGTCGCCGCCGCGGATCGTCTCGAGCACCTCGTCCTGCTGGACGTCACTCAGATCTGCGAAGCCACGTCCGAACTTCGCGTGTGCCGTCTGGTCCAGCCCCTGCAGGCCCCACGTCCAGGCCTCCCCGACGGGAGGCATATCGTCGAAGCGAAAGCCTTCCTCGTAGCCTCCCTGGCAGGTCTGATCGATCCGCGGCGCGATGGGAACCTTGCGGTCGGCCGGACGATGGTGCTGCGGAATAACGCGCGCGCAGAGCGCTTCGAGCACACGCTGCTGGTCGTCGTCAAAGAACTGGAACGGCGGGACATTGACGACGCGGTCGAGCACCACGTCCCGCGTCGCCTCGTCCCAATGCTCGCGCTGTGCGAGCACGTCGGCGTCAGGATAGCGATCATGGATCATGTGGCGCTCTCCTCGCGGCGAAGAAGTGATGCAATGAAGCCCAGCAGACCGACTGCGCAAAACAGGAGTGGCGCGAGCAAGGGCGGCCCCATCGTGATGTTGAACCTCAGATTGGTGAAGTGGCCCGGCATGCGCTTGATACCTCGGAGATGCAGCAGAAAGCCGAGCATACCGTCGAGGAAGGTCACGATCGACATCGCCGGCAGTACCTTGCGGGCAACCTGCTGGCTGCGTATCGCGCCCACGCCCGCGGCCACCATCGGCGGCGTGACCCACACAGGCGTCCACATCCATCGCTGGTTGAAGCTGCCCCGCAGGTGCTCGAAATATGCCTCGCCGCCGGCCAGCACCGCGAAGAATGCAGAAAGCAGCGCCATTCCCTGCTGAAAGCGTCCGTGCGCGATCTCCGCGCGAAGGCTCTCCGCCCGAGGGTGGGAGGAGCCGGCAGCCCGAGAAGCGGGGAAGATCCGCGGCGTGGTATAGGAGGCAACCTCGAAGTCCTCGAGCCGCTCACGCCGGAGAAACGACGCGAGCGTTCCGAGGACGCCGACGATACACATCAGCAGCGGCGCGAAAATGGGCGGGCCCATGACGATGTTGTACTGCCCGAGCTTGAAGCCACCGGGCATCCGCCGCACGCCGCGCACGTGATAGAAGAAGCCGATCGCCCCGTCGACGAGGGTTGCCAGCGATACGATCGGCAGCACCTTGCGCGCGGCCTTCTCGCTGAAGATGGCGGCCGCAGCCGCGGCAGTCATCGGCGGCGTGAGCCAGATCGGCGTCCACATCCAGCGGTTACGGAACGCGCCCCGCAGGTGCTGCATGTAGGTCTCAAAGCCGCTGACGATCGCGGCTCCGGCCGCGAGCACAGCCATGCTGCGTTGAAAACGACCCTGCCGTACTTCAGCTCGCGCGACCTGTGCTTCGCGTCTGAGCCAGCTGATGCTCATGCGCTCACCTCGTCGGAAGCCCACCGAATGAATTCGGCATCTGATAGACCAAACGCGCTGAAGCGCGTTGAGAATGCGTTGCAACGGTCCACCTGGTTAGTCCTCATAAATGGCTCCGATGCCTTCGCACGTTGATATATCCGTGCCCGCGAAGTATTCAACACGCTTCAGCGTGTTTCGCGTACCAGACACCGAATTCCTTCGGTGGGGCCCTAACGTGCTGAAACGGCTCCGCGCGCACGCTGCCGTTCAGGCGGCACCTTGCCCACGTCCGGCGGCGGTGCCGCCCGACGTTTGCCTCGCCGCGCACCGCCCGCGACGCGCGCACCGAAGAGTACGGCCGCCGCCCCGAGCAGCAGGACGACGAAGACGGCGAACCCCGCCTCGGCGACGCTCTCGCGATCGTTCATACGTGCTTCCTCACATCCAGACCAGCTGCCCGCCGTCTTCAAAGGGAGCGGGCTGAAGCTCACTCAGAACCTCGATATTCGGCAGCTGCCGCGCCAACGGCAGCAGCGCCTCGGAGACCATCATCTCCTCGAGGCGGCTTGTATCACGGATGTGGCAGACGCGCGGCGCGTCGGAGGGCATGATCGACATCAGGGCGAGCTCCAGTGCCTCCCGGTCGGTCTCGGCGACCATCGGCAGGTAGCCCTCGACGGTGCTGCCGTCCTTGTTGGCCGCCGTCAGCATGTTCATCCACGTAACATGCGGGCTGATTTTGTCGGCCAGGCGCCGGGTGACGAAATCGTTCAGGCCGACGCCGGTCGCGTTGCCCAGGCTCGCTTCGGTAAGGTCCAGGCTAATGATGCGGCGGTAGTTCGGCACGCGCGGCCCGCCCTCGAAGCGCCAGAAGCCGATCACGTTCGGATCGAGCCCTGAGCCGGCCACGTCCTTGCCCATGACGTCGCACACCAGGACGTCGAGCTCGTCGAATGGGATCTGGCCGAGCAAGCTTTGTGCGAGCTTGAGCTGCCGCTGGTCGCTCACTTTGAACTCTTCCGGCAGCACGACCTCGACACGATATGGCTCGCGGTAGGCGTTTTCCACGATCGATACGCCCGCGACGATATTCGAGCCCTGAATCAGCAGCTCCGGCACCTGCACGATGCACTCGGCCAGGCCATAATGGTGAGCGACCTGTGCTCCTGCCTGTTTGCCGAGCCCGATCATGACCATCTTGAGCAGCCCGCTCGCGACGCCGTCGCTTTTTTCTCCGAGCTTGAGATTGGGATGGACCGTCGCGCGTCCGAGCACGATCACGGCGTCGGCCTCCTGCGCCGACAGGGCATAGCACGCCTCGTAGCCGTCACGTCCCTTGCCCCGTACGACGGTTTCCATGCGTGCGTCGATGGGAGCGCCGACACTTTCCTCGGTGACGCCGAAGAGCGAGAGAATCTTGGTCTGGCCCTCGGGTGTCGCGCCACCATGGCTGCCCATGGCCGGGATCACAAAGGGCGCTCCTCCGGCGGCCCTAACCTCCGCGACGATGGTCTTGACGGCCGCCAGTGTCCCTCCCGCACCGCGGCTGCCGACCGTTATGCCGACGCGCTTCCCATTCCCGATGCGCTCGGCCAAGTTGTGAGCGCGCATCCTGGTGCGAATCGCGCCTTCGAGATCCTCGAGCTTTTCACGTGGGAAGAGCTGGCGCACCTTCGCCATGCGCGGCAGGGCTCCAACTTTCGGCAGCTCCATGGTCACCCCCTGGCCCGCTCATGCGGGCGCTCCTGTGCGACGGCTTTCTCCGCGGCGCGCCCCGTGCGCGTGGCCGGCACCGCGGCAAGCTCGCGTCCCGCCACCAGATCGATCAGCCAATCGGTTCCAACGCGCAGGCGCTTCCCCATGCTCGGCAGCTTGGCAAGATAGACCGCGCGCCACATCAGCCAGGCCGTTAGCCCGGAGAAGCGGAAGCCGCGCAGTCGTGCGACGCCCGCGTGCTTGCCGACGAGCGCCAGCTCGCCGATCGGGCTATACCGGAAGGGCTGCGGCTGCCGGCCTCGCAGGACCGCGACGATGTTACGGGCCACCACCTTGCCCTCGCGGGTCGCGTTCTGAGCAGTCGGGGCATAGGTCGCCCCGGACTGCCCCTTGGGCACCTCGGCGCAGTCGCCGAGCGCCCAGACGTTGGGATGCCCTTGCACGGCCAGTGTCGCATCCACCACGAGCCCACCATGATGACCCCGTTTCGTGTCGAGCTTTGCGACGACCGGGTTCGGCATCACTCCCCCGGTCCAGATCAGCGTGTATGCGTCGATACGCTGCCCGCCCTCGACTTCGACGTAGCCGTCACCGGTGCCGGTGATCTTCGTATTGAGCATCACCTCGACCCCACGCTGCTGGAGCTCTTTCTGCGCGAACGCGGCCAGCCGCCCGCTTAGCTCCGGCAGCAGACGTCCCTCGGGGTGGACGATCACGGTGCGAATGTCGGATGGATGGATCCCCTGAAAGTCACGCGCGCTAGTGCGCACGAGGTCGTTGAGCGCGGCCATCGTCTCGACGCCCGAAAAGCCACCACCTCCCACGACGAAGGTGAGCAGGGCCCGCCGCCGTGCCTGATCCGGCTCGTCGTCCGCCCGCTCCAGCAGGGCCAGGGCTCGATCGTAGATCGCGGTCGCATCGGCAATCGTCTTGAGCGTGATCGAGTGCTCGCGTAGACCGGGAATATTATGGAAATTGGTGACCGACCCGAGCGCGATCACGAGGTGATCTGCCTCAAGTACCTTCTCGGTCTCGGGTATGCCGTTCTCCTCGTCGCCGAGTGTGAGCGTGACGTGTCTGTGCTCGAGATCGATCGCCTCGATACGACCCTGCTCGAACACAACCCGCGGCGCCAGACGTCGCACCGCGGTGACGACGTGCCGCGTGTCGATCTGCCCGCCGGCCACCTCCGTCAGCATCGGGGTGAAGAGAAAGAAGTTGTTGCGGTCGACGAGTGTGACCGTCGCGCCGTCGGAGCCGGCCAGCAGCCGCGCAAGCTCTCGCGCTGCATAGAGGCCGGCGAAGCCGGCTCCAAGAATAACGATCTTTGGCTTATCGTCGCGCTCCACGCTCCACCACTCCTCGGTATTGGGCAGTACTGTACCGCCCACGCGTGAACGTGCCGGTTAGCACCGGTGAACAAGCACATAAATGTCGGTGAATATTCGTAAACGGGTGGGCGGTCGTAGGCAGTGGCGGGCGAGGACAACAGAAGGCCGGAGGCCTGCCTGGTACAGGTAGACCTCCGGCCTTCTCCCATGAAGTGGAATGTGCTCAATGTAGGGGAGCCGGATGTAAAACGTGTGACGGTACCATCGATCCCGGTTAACGATTTTGTCATCTAACGTCTCGCAGAGCACCATCCGCCGTGCAGGGAGCCACTCTATCTGGCTCTGGTATGATGACACGGTCAAGGTTACAAAATGTCTGAGGCTCTTTCCGCTGGCGCTATCGCAAAACCTGGCTTCTGGTCAAACGTGCTGCCCCGGCTCCTTGTCGTCTCAAGCATCCTGGGGCTGGACGACGAACGGCAAGCGTTGTATGCTGTATCGGCGACGGTCTACTCCTGGAGCGACGGCAAGGTCATACCCTTGGTACCGGCGGCAGGCCGTCCTGCCTCGCAGGCGCTTGACCTTCCCCATATCCGGGTCCCCTGAGGCCTCTGCTGGGAAGGCGTCGTTCGGAAACGCCCATTGCAGCGCTCGTCGTCCGGGTGTACGCTCTCCTCTGGAGCATTTGACCGGCCGCACTTCCCAGGAGCAAAACATGGCGATCAGCACCCCCCATGGCTCGCCGCAGTTCCCGGTCGCGGCTACGGCGATCGCCCCATCCCCACGGGAATGGCTCGACATCTCGGTACGTACGCTCCAGGCTCAGAAAGACGCATGGGCAGCTGTGCCGGTGCGCGAGCGTATTGATCTCCTGGACGAGATGATGCGGAATACGGGGGCGATCGCCGAGCGGTGGATCGCCGCCTCGCTCCAGGCCAAGCGCGCGTTGGGTGATGGGGCGGCCGCCGAGGAATGGGCAGCCGGCCCCTGGCCCGTGCTGCGGAACCTGCGCCAGCTGCGACGCTCGCTAGCTGGGATCGAGGCGTGCGGTGCGCCGGCAATTCCTGGTCCAATCAGGCTGCGCCCCGACGGCCAGGTCACGGCGCAGATCTTTCCGCAAACGATCTACGACCGGATCCTCTTTGGGGGGCTTACCGCTGAGACCTGGATGGAGCCCGGGGTGACGCGCGCCGAAGTGGCCGCAACCCAGGCCCTGGCCTACCATAATAAGCACCACCCGGGCAAGGTCGTGCTCGTGCTCGGCGCGGGCAATGTCTCGAGCATCGGCCCGATGGACATACTCTACAAGCTTTTCGTCGAGGACCACGTGGTGCTTTACAAGAGCAACCCGGTCAACGCCTATCTCAACCCGCTCCTGGAAGAAGCTTTTCGGGGACTGGTGGAGCGACGCTTCCTACGCATCGTCTCGGGTGGCACGGACGAGGGCACCTACCTCTGCGACCACCCGGGAGTTGAGGAGATCCACATCACGGGCTCCGATAAAAGCTTTGACGCCATCGTCTTCGGGCCGGGCCCGGAAGGAGCGGCCCGGAAAGCGGCGGTACACCCATTGCGGACAAAGCCGATCAGCGGCGAGCTCGGCAACGTCAGCCCGGTCATCGTCGTACCCGGCTCTTGGAGCACCGGCGACTTGAAATATCAGGCTGAGCACTTGGCGACGATGCTTACCAACAATGCAGGCTTCAACTGCAATGCCGCGCGGGTCATCTTCCAGCATGCGGGCTGGGTCCAGCGCGATGACTTGCTCAAAAGGATTCGTTCGCTGCTCGCGACGATACCCCTGCGCGCCGCCTACTACCCGGGAGCCAGCGAGCGGCAGCAGGCCTTCGTCGCCGCCCATCCCAAGGCGGAACAGTTTGGCCAGGCCGGGACGGACGAGCTTCCTTGGACGCTGATCCCAGGCGTCGACCCGCGCGCGACGGATGATATCTGCTTCACGACGGAAGCCTTCTGCAGTCTGTTTGCAGAGACGGCGGTCGAGGCTGCGTCGGTGCCCGAGTACCTAGACCGGTCCGTCGAGCTCGCCAATAAGCATCTGTGGGGCACGCTTAATGCGACCATCATCGTCCATCCCAGATCGCTCAAGGACCCGTCCGTGGCCGCGGCTGTGGAGCGCGCGATAGCCGGCCTACGGTACGGGACAGTGGCTGTCAATTACTGGGCTGCTGCCGGCTATGCGCTCGCGGTTACGCCGTGGGGCGCTTTTCCCGGCCATACGTTCGACGATATCCAGTCCGGGACAGGCGTCGTGCATAACACACTGATGTTCTCTCGCTCTCAGAAGAGCGTTCTGCGCGCTCCTTTCCGCACCAGGCCAACGCCGCCGTGGTTCGTC
Source organism: Chloroflexales bacterium (assembly GCA_038254585.1). GTDB lineage: Bacteria > Chloroflexota > Chloroflexia > Chloroflexales > Kallotenuaceae > JBBSGA01. The sequence goes on from JBBSGA010000001.1 coordinate 38,225, forward strand.
ACGCGGGGCCGTGCTGGGCGCAAGGTTTTTCAAAGACTCTGCGATCTCGAAGCCGCGCCCACCCTCGGGAAGATTCCCGCACTCATTTGGGCTGCCATGCGGGGCTGAGGACGAGGGTTCGCATACGCCCCGGAGACCGGCCGCACCTCTATTTCTTGAAGACCTTGCCCGTGTTCGCGTCGACGAAGACGCGGCTGCCGAGGTCGCCGGCACTCTTGGCGATGGTAACGGTATAGTAGAGACCGTCCGGCGCTCCCTCGGGCGGCAGAGAGGTGGAGTTGTCCTTCGAGGCATAGCCGAGCGTGACGCGGCTCAGGATCGGAGACGGTGTTGGCGGCCTCAAAGCCGCGTCCGGTGGGGCGTCGACAGTGCCTTTGAGGTTGATCTTTCCCGCTGGCCGTCCAGCGCGCCTGTAGAGTCGATTTCTCGGGATTGATGTTCTGCATGCGCGGATCGTGAATGCACGACCGGAGTGAGACATCAGCTCCGGACTATGACTGGCGCAGATCAAAGCGCGCCTGGGATCACTGCCCAGGCGCGCTTTGGAAATGAGTTGATGCGGTTCGGTCTGGCAAAGCCTTTCGTAAAGACTTACGTAGGGCTTATGGCGCCGTGGTCGCCGTCTCGGTTGTCATCGCATTAGGTGTCGTTGTGCCCATGCTGCCGGTCGCGGTAGATGTCGTGACAGGGCTGGGTACGGCGTTGCCTTGGCCGCACGGCACTGCCGTCTCGGTCGCCATCGCACCCATCGTCGCCGTCTCGGTCGTCATCGCGCCCATCGTCGCCGTCTCGGTCGTCATCGCGCCCATCGTCGCCGTCTCGGTCGCCATCGCACCCATCGTCGCCGTCTCGGTCGCCATCGCGCCCATCGTCGCCGTCTCGGTCGTCATCGCGCCCATCGTCGCCGTCTCAGTGCCCATCGCGCCCATCGTCGCCGTCTCGGTCGCACCTTCTGTCGCGCTAGGGCACGGGACCACTGTCATCGCTCCACCGGTCATCGCACCCGCGGTCTCGGTCGTCATCGCACCCGCGGTCTCGGTCGTCATCGCACCCGCGGTCTCGGTCGTCATCGCACCCGCGGTCTCGGTCGTCATCGCACCCGCGGTCTCAGTCGTCATCGCACCCGCGGTCTCAGTCGTCATCGCACCGCCTGTCGCGGCCGTCTCCGTCGCGCCGGCTCCACTTGCGGTCGTCGCCGCGGTCGTGGCGCTTGTCGCACCGCCGGGAGCTGTGGTCGGCGTCTGATTCGCGGCGCCTGAGCTGCAAGCAGCCAGGCTCGCCAATGCCAGCACGGCCGCAAAACATAGCCCGAGAGATTTGCGTCGCATCCCTATCCTCCATTTACCTAACGCTGCCACTATCGGCAACGCACACAAAGGCGCCTATGGCAGCAAGGGTTGTGCCACCATGCGACGAGGCCCGGAGGATGGCGGCCGGTCGACGACGGCACCGGCGACCGACGGTCACCTCACTGCTACCCGAATGTCAGCTTAAGGGCATAATATTGCGAAAGGCTCCGCATAGGATCTGAGCATGACGAAACAGTGTTCTCGACGACCCGCTCAGCTTGTCCTTGCCGGCGTCGTGCTGGCCGCCGGGGCACGTTTTGGAACGATTACGCGTAAAGCTGTGCCCAGACGATCGACTCAACACCTGAAGACCGGACCCGGTACTGGCGGGTGCGAGCGATCTGGCGACCTGTAGTGGCACGGACGACGGCACGACCGAGCATCACGTCTTCCGCACGGCCAGGATCGTCTTGCCGATCCGGATCGCGGCGCCGGCTCGGACCTCCACCTCATTGCCGACGATGCGCGTGCCATCCACACGTGTGCCGTATCTGCTCGTGTCCTCCAGCATCACGCGCCCGTTTGCGAGCCACAGGCGGCAGTGACGGTCACGACTGACCGCCGGATCGTGGAGCACGAGTAGACCCATATGCGACTTCTCCGCACCAATCGCACGCCGCACGATAAGGGCGCCTTCACGCGGGATCTCCGCCTGCTCGCGGGCATCAGGCCCCTGCTGCACCACGACAAAGATAGCGCTTCCCACGGTGCCGGTCTCATCGAAGAGGCGAAGGCCTGCCGGACGGAACGGACGACGTCCTTCGGGCGCCGGAAAGTCCATCCCTTTGCCCGGGGCGACCTTGTTCATTTGTGCGCGCCGCGACATCCGCTCGCTCAAGTAGAGGGGAATCGCGATCGGGCCGAGCAGAAGCGTCAGCAGCCCCCACCACATCAGCCCGGAGCGCGGAAAACTCGCGTAGGCATCCTGTACCACCCATACCAGCGCAAGCAGCCAGACGAGCGGTACCGCCACCCACAGCCACGTCGTCATCTTTCACCTGCATCTATGGTGGAGCCGGGTTCCTGTAACCAGGGCCGAGGTGGGGACGCGTCTCTGCACAGGCGGCCGCCCCACGAACCGAATCCCATAGCAACCCGCACGCCAGGATTCGACCTTCGGCGCGACGATCGACGCGCGCGGGAAAGGATCGCCCCGAATGACTCCCTGCGCGGGCCAAGCAGAGCGCGTGCAAGGAAGCGAATGAAGCTGTAGAGCACGGTGGCGGTGCTGCTGAAGGCGTCTCTCGATGCGTTGCGAGGCGAGCTTGTAGCACTCGATCCCGCGCGGCTGCGCTGGCGGCCGGCCGAGGATGCCTGGTGTATCAACGAGGTCGTCGGCCATCTGATCGAAGCCGAAGAGCGAGGCTTCGCCGGGCGCATCCGCCTGATCCTCCGCCAGGATCGCCCAGACTTCCGGCTCTGGGACCAGCCGGTGGTCGCCCTAGCACGGAACGACTGCGAGCGCGAGACGGCTGATCTTATCGCCGCCTTTGTGGCTCTGCGGGTAGCGAGCATCGAGCTCGTACAGGGACTAATGCCCGATCAGCTGCTGCGCTCAGGTCTCCATCCGGTCGTCGGAGCGCTCACCGTTCAGGATTTGCTCCATGAGTGAGTTTATCACGACCGTATACATCTGCAGCAAATCCTCGACAACGTCAAAGCAAGCATATGGCCGGCGATGGGTAATGCACGCCGCTTCTATACCGAAGGGAGCTGAGCTGGATATCACTGCGGCGAACGACCGCCGGGTGGTCGCTCGTCATTCGTCGGCGGCTGGCTTTTCTTTTTTTCCGAGGCGTCCGGCCCGCATATCCCAGTAGTGATTGATGGCGTAGGTGATACGCTCTTTGACCGTCTGCGCATTTTCCCACCCTTTCGTCTCGACGCGCGCTCCTTCGAGGTCCTTGTAGACTTTGAAAAAATGCTCGACCTCTTTGAGATAGTGAGCCGGCAGATCTGTGTAGTCGTTGATGTCGTCGAAGAACGGATCATAGTGCAAGACGGCTAGAACCTTGTCGTCGGGCTCGCCCCGGTCGGTCATCTTGAACATCCCGATCGGGCGCGCCTCGACGATACACCCCGTGAACGTCGGTAAGTTTGTGACGACGAGAACGTCCAGCGGATCGCCGTCGTCGTAGTAGGTCTGGGGAATGAAGCCATAGTCGCCCGGATAATGCACCGGCGAGTAGAGTACCCGGTCGAGCTTGAAGGCGCCCGTCTTTTTGTGAAACTCATATTTGTTGCGCGAGCCCTTGGGAATCTCGACGATGACGTGGATGACCTCCGGAAGCGTAGGGCCAGGCTCCAGCTCGTGCCACAGGTTCATCATTGCTTGTTACTCCAGACTAATCCACTTGTCCGCACTGGCACCCTCGATGATACGCACCGTGGCGGAGCCGCTGGCTCCTTCAGCCGGGAGCCCAGGTGGCACACACTATAGCAAGTGGCATCAGCGGGGTCAACGTCGAAAGTCTCTGTGGCTTGCGCCCTGCTATGCTTCGTCTGCAATGCGCGGGCGGCGGAGCGCCGCCCGGTTCTAGCCCGAGGAGATGCCCATCGTGGCGAAGCGAAAGATTGTGATCACTGGGGCGGCCGGCCGGATCGGCAGCTTTCTTACCGGCTATTTCGATGGCAAGTACGATCTGGTCCTGACCGATCTGCGCCCGCCCCAGGATACTCATTCCTACCCATTCAGGGAGGTCGACATCGGCGCCGTCGACGCCTTGCGCGAGCTCTTCGGCGGTGTTGAGACCGTCGTGCATCTGGCCGCCGATCCTCGGACCTATGCGCCGTGGGAGAGCCTGCTGCCGCGGAATATCGTCGGCGTTTACAACGTCTTCGATGCCGCCCACGCGGCCGGCTGCCACCGTGTGATCTTTGCCAGCAGCATCAATGCGGTTGGGGGCTACCCCGCCGATGTCCAGGTACGAACGGACATGCCGGTCCGCCCGGGCAATCTCTACGGCGCCACCAAAGCGTGGGGCGAGGCGGTAGCGTGTTTCTACGCCGATCAGCTCGGCCTCTCGGCCATCTGCCTACGCTTCGGATGGGTTCAGGCGCGCGACGGTGAGTTCATGCAGAACAATCCTGCCTGGCTCGACCTTGTCCTCACGTACGAAGACCTTGGAAAGCTCGTCGAGCGCTCCATCGAAGCGCCGCCCGACCTGCGCTTCGGAATCTTCCAAGGTCTATCCAACAACCGTTGGAAACGGCTGGACATCAGCGACGCCCGCACTGTGCTCGGCTACGACCCGGCGGACGATGCCTTCGCCCTGGCGGACGCGTTCAGGCGCCGGCCCGACGACGATGTGCTTCCGAAATAGCCGTGTCCGCCCGGCGCGGTGGCACACTCCTTGCCGAGCTACCGCCCCTTTGTGCACACTCCGTGAAAGAGCAAGTGCTAAACAGGGGGAACGGATGATCAAGAAACTGGTCGGATTGGGCTTTGCCGCGTCACTCGCGCTCGGCTCGCTGGTAGCCTGCGGCGGCTCGAATACTACCAGCAACCAATCAGGCAGCCTATCGAGCACCGCCACCTCCGGCCCGGCTGGCGGCATTGCTCAGGCTTCCGCGGCGGCGCCGGCGGCGGGCAATCCGGAGGCAGCTACCGCCGCCGAGTCCGGTGCGACGACAGCGTCTGGCAACACCGGTATGAGCCTGGAGACTGCGACGGCCGCCGCGACAAGCACAGCGGCCGGCGGCGTGATGACGACAGGCACGATGACGGCGGGCACCGGTGCGATGGAGTCGAGCACGATGGGGGCGGGACGCAGCGGGGCGTCGGCCGGCGCCGCCGGCACGACCACGACCGCAACAGGCATGGCACCCGCTATGCCCGCCGGCGGGATGACCACCGTGACGCCGTGTGGTACGGCCGTGGCAACGGAGACGGCGGCGGCCGGCACGACGACGGCCATGGAAACCGAGACCGCCACGACTACGGCTGCCACGAGCGCCGCTTCTACCGCGGAGCCCTGCTTTAGCTCTCCGCCGCTTCCAGCCAATCCATGTGGCCGCCTGGTAACCGGCACTGCTACCGGGGCGGAGATGGGCGCTTCGAGCACCGCCACCATGGGGGCAGCCGCCGCGGCCGCCGTGATGCCCTGCGCGACGGCCGGAGCCGGCCAGACGACGACCGCAACCTCGCCCTAAACCGCGAGCCCTTCACACGGGAGAGCAGCCTGCACTGGCGCCCACGACCGGCATAATACGATGCCGGTCGTGCTCTTTACTTCCCTCGCTGCCCCTCGACGGTGAACGTGCTATACTTTGCGCGCCATGGCTTCGGGAGCAGTCCACCGCAAGCGCGTCGTCATCAAGCTCGGCACGAGTGTCCTCAGTGCTCGCAGTGACCGGCTCAACCGGCCCAGGATGGTCGAGTTCGTGCGCCAGATCGCAGCACTCTACGACGCTGGCCATGAGCCGGTCCTCGTCACTTCGGGGGCTGTGCTGGCGGGATGGGAGCAGCTGGAGTTTCCTCCACGGCGGCGCAACCTGCCCGATAAGCAGCTGCTCGCGGCGGTTGGGCAGGGTCGCCTGATGCATCTCTATGCACAGCTGGCGGACCTGTTCGGCATGAATGTCGCCCAAACGCTGCTGACGCGCGACGATCTGCGCGACCGGCGGCGCTACCTAAATGCGCGAAACACGCTGCTCGCCTGTATCGAGCGCAAAGTGCTGCCCGTCGTGAATGAGAACGACGTCGTTGCGATCGATGAGATTCGCGTGGGCGACAACGATAATCTATCGGCCCTGGTCGCGAACCTTGTCGAGGCGGATCTGCTGCTGATTTGTACCGATATCGCCGGCCTCTACAGCGCCGACCCCCGCGTCGATCCCAATGCTCGGTTGATCGAAGAGGTTCAGAGCATCGACGACTCGGTCTGGGCGAGCGCCGGCGCCGCGGGCTCGCATCGGGGAACCGGAGGGATGGTGACCAAGCTCCAGGCGGCGGAGCTCGCGACGAGTGCCGGCACCGACGTCATTATCGCGGCGGGCGATGCGCCCAACGTTATCCTGCGCGCGACCGCGGGCGAGGCAGTCGGAACGCTCTTTCGCGCCAAGGGCACACGTATCGAAGCCCGCAAGCGGTGGATCCTGGCCGAGACAGTGCGGCACAGCCGCGTCGTCGTCGACGTCGGCGCAGCCAACGCGCTCCTGCGGCAGGGTCGCAGTCTGCTGGCGGCGGGAGTCGTCGGCATCGAAGGCTCCTTCGAGCGCGGGCAGACGGTGCGCATCTTCGATCGCGACGGTAAAGAGCTGGCGCGGGGTCTCACCCAGTATAGCGCGGCCGCGCTGTCCCTTATTCAAGGCCGCCACTCCTCCCAGATCCCTGCCGCGCTTGGGTATATGTACGGACCTGAAGTCGTCCATCGCGACGATCTTGTGATGCTGACCTGAGCGGCGAGCCGTTGGCTTCCGGCGATCAGCTTGACCCGATAGGGAACGACCGATGACACGAACGGACCTCAATCTGATGGGGCAGCGGGGACTGGCCGCCGCGCGAATCCTTGCCACGCTGCCGCCTGAGCGCAAGAACCTGGCGCTCCAAGCGATCGCCGCGGGCTTGCGGGCAGATACAGCCGCGATCCTGCGTGCTAACGCCGAGGACGTCGACCGGGCCAAGGCGAATGGGATGTCGCCGGCGCTCGTCGACCGTCTGCTCCTGACCCCCGAGCGAATCGAGGGCATCGCCGCGGAGGTCGAGCACGTGGCGGCGCTCCCCGATCCGGTAGGCGAGCGTTTCGACTGTGCAGTGCTGCCAAGCGGATTGCGGGTCCACAAACGACGCACGCCGCTTGGCGTCATCGGCGTCATCTACGAGTCGCGGCCGAACGTGACGGTCGACGTCGCGGTTCTGTGTGTCAAAGCCGGCAACGCGGCGATCTTGAGGGGCGGCAGCGAGACGACCTCCAGCAACACGGCGCTTGGCGCGACGATCGCGCGCGCATTTCAAGCCTACGAGCTGCCGGAAGCAGCTGTGCAGGTGATCGGCGATCCGGATCGCGGGCTGGTGCTCGAGCTCTTGCGCCTCCACGACTACGTGTCGATGATCATCCCGCGAGGAGGCGCTGGCCTCCATCAGTTCTGCCGCAAGCATGCGACGATCCCCGTCATCACCGGCGGGCTCGGCGTCTGCCACGTCTACGTCGATCCCACGGCCGATCTCGAACGGGCGCTTCCGGTGATCCACAATGCCAAGGTTCAGCGCCCGAGTGCCTGTAACGCGCTCGACACCGTGCTCGTCCACCGGTCGGTTGCAGGATCGCTGCTCCCGCGGATGGCCCAAGACCTGGCGACGGCAGGAGTCGAAATCCGGGCCGACGAAGCGGCGCTCGCCGCGCTGGGCTCGGGCTGCCCGGCCGTCCGGCCGGCTGCTCCGGACGACTTTGGGCAGGAGTTTCTGGCGCTGATCCTCTCGGTGCGCGTCGTCGATAGTCTCGACGAGGCGATCGAGCACATTACGCACTACGGCACCGGGCATTCGGATGCGATCCTCACGACCGACGAGGAGGCCGCGGATCGTTTCGTAGCGGAGGTAGATTCGGCCGCGGTATACGTCAACGCCTCAACCCGTTTCACCGACGGAGCGCAGCTCGGGCTGGGGGCGGAAGTGGCCGTGAGCACGCAGAAGCTCCATGCGCGGGGGCCGATGGCGCTCAAAGAATTGACCACGTACAAATGGGTGATCGAGGGCGACGGCCACGTCCGATCGTAGTGGCTCCGTAGCGGAACCCATGCCCAGCAAAAAAGCGTGGGGGTTAGATACGCTCTAACCCCCACGCCGCTGGTGACCCCGGAGGGACTCGAACCCCCAACACTCAGTTCCGAAGACTGATGCTCTATCCATTGAGCTACGGGGCCGCGCGCTTAATATACCATTGTGGCTTTCAGGTCGCAACCAGGAGCAGCAATTTCAGAGGTCAGGCCGGCCCCGGCCATGGAAGCCCACCTAACTCCCACGGCCGAGGCTCCACGAGCGTCAGGGCGTAACGCGGAAAGGAGCTCTGGCCACTCGGCCTTTCCCCTGTGTATCCTCGGCTACGAAGACGTAGTTGCCGGGCTGTAGCTGGACACCGGCATAGTTTTTCGTGTCGATGTCGACAGTCGTAAAGCCATTCACGCCAACCTGCTTCGTCTGGCGGCCGCCAACGGCTGACCCGGCCTCGGTGGTAATCCTGTAGCTGATCTCCTGGTTCGGGTCGAAGCCAAACACGCCGACTGCGAAGAGCTCGCCGAAGCGGACGCAATTCGGCGCGGCGATGGCGTTCTGAGCTTGGCCGATCCCTTCGCACCCGGCGAACGGCGCCGGTTCAGGTGTGGGAAGCGGGGACGGCGGCGGCGGCGGAGTACGGATTTCGTTACCCAGCAAGCCAAGCAGCACCTTAAACTCGCGCGGCTTATCCAGGTGATACTCGAAGCGGGCCCGCTCGAACCACTGGGTCACAACCGTGTCGCCCGCGCCATTCGTCTCGACGGTAAAGTCCGAGAGCGGCAGCCCAAAGAGCGCCAGGGAGCGCTGGAAGGGATTGAGCGCCGGATCTTGCAGGCCATGACTCTGCCAGTAGCTCTTGAAGCCAACGCCCACTTCCAGATCACAGACATTGTGCTTCGTCTCCTGGAAGAACAGGCAGCCTTCCACCGGCTTGGCGGCATCAAAGCCGTGCCAGTCCCGGCCCTGTTGTTTCAAGCGATCATCTCCCAGCCGGCCGAGGAGCACGTCGTAGGGGTGGGCTTTCTCGGGATGGAGCTCGAAACGGTTGCGCTCGAAGTACTGCGTTAGGAAGCTACCTTCAGCCGTCTGCTCCGTCGCAGCGGCCGTGATCGGGTAGCCGAAGACGGCCAGGCCGCCATTTTGTTCCCAGTACTCGCGGAAACGCCCCTCGATACAGTTAGTAATACCGGGTACTCTGAAACAGAGCTGCGCGCTCTGCGCCTTCGCTGTAGGTGCGCCCAGAAGTCCAACGGCAAGCAACGCCGCCAGGACGAGCAGATGAGTACGACGCATGACCGAATTCCTTTCCTCCCACAACGGCACACCGCGAGGATCGCCCCCGCGGTGTGCTGCACGACTATCAGATGGGAACGCCAAGACGTGCCTGGAACCTACTTGAGGCGCCTGCCCGTGCGGCTGAAAGCCTGGATCGGCAGTGGTGTCGCGGAAAGCGGATTGCCGACGTTGCGGACCTGAGCGGCGGTCGGTTGCGTGACAGGGCCCACCCCGAAGTTCACGCCGCCGATCAGCTTGCCGGCCGAGGCCGGGGCGGTCCCACCGGTGAGCACCGGCCCAAGGATCGGCACCACCTGCGAGACCTGATAAACCGTTGCCGCTTCAACCGGCTCACGGGTGGGGGAGTTCAGGATCCCGTTGGTGGATCCGGAGGCGCTGCCGCCCTGCTCGATGCCCATGGCGCGGTTGAGGGCCTTGTGCTCGCACTCGATGCCCATAACGGAGGCGGCCGTCCACGCGAGATCCGGGCGCCCCAGCTCCGCGAAGCGGCGGACGGAGGCCATGTACGCGCCAATGAACGTGCCTTCGAGGACATCCGTCACGAATACGTAAAGCCCCAGGTTCTCGAGAATGCCGTTGGGAAAGAAGAACTTGTTGGCGAGCGGCTTGCCCCCGCTGGCGACGAGGAAGTCGAAGTGCGCTTGCTCCTGCGACAAGGCCGACTTGAGATAGTTCTGGAATACCGGCCGCAGGCCCCCATAGAAACTACTGAGTGTGATAATGGAGTGGAAAGCCGTGATTGCCAGGGCTTCTGCCGTGGAGGCAAGATTCAGAATGGTCTGAGGATCATCGCCCGCGGGTGCCTGCGCGTTGGCCACGTCGTCGCCGAAGAACGTGGCAAAGCTGACCGCCGCCACGGCGCCGCCGATGCCCGCTGCCTTGAGCATTTTCCGCCGCGATACTTCCCGGTCTGCCAGCTGACCTTCGTCTCGTTTGTCCATAGTCCGAAACCTCCTCCGAAGTGTATCGCTTGCCTCACCGACGAGACAGGCACACTAGTGTTTTTTAAGAGCAAGAAATGTGCCCTGAGTTGCACATAGTTTGTGAAGTAAATGCGCAGCACAACACCTGACTTGCCCTCGTCATAACTTCCTCTTCGAAGTGGAAGACCTATTTGGATCTCCGGATCGGGAGAGTTTCTGCCCGAATGGGTTTGACGAGGCGAACAGCTCCAGGCCTGGGTTGTAGGGCTCAACAGATTCTGATACACTGGAGCTGTAGGGACGAGTCGCGGGGCACAGGAGTCCCTTAGCCGACACATAGCTGCGACACAGGCATGAGGTGGACGGTGGCGATGTCGCAAACCAGTCACACATCCCTCCCAATAGTAGCATTTCGCTGGCTACTCTGGGCTCTTGCGGCTACGCTGCTAAGCTTGCATGCAGGGATGGCTGCTCACCGCCCTCTAGTGCTCGCGATCGTCATCGCGAGCAGCGCGGTCTATCTGCTTGCATGGAGTTTGCGACTTCATACCTTCATGCTCCAAGCCGAGCGCCGGCCAGCACTCCTTTTGGCAGACGTAGCTGCCAGCTGTTTCCCGGTGTGGCTTACGGGGGGTTGGGCCAGCCCATTCCTGCCATTCGCTCTCGGCGCTCTCATTCTTCCAGGTGTACTCTTTCACTGGCGCGGCGCGTTGGTAGCACTCATCGCCTACGCGATTGTCGACCAGATTGTAGGCTGGAGCTCATGGCACCGAGGTATGCCTGTTCCACTGGGATCCCCATGGGGCATACTGAGCTACGTGCCGCCAGTGCTCGTCGCCTCGGTGTGGCCCTTGGGTATGGAGCTATGGCGCTGGCGGTCGCGGAAGCCGTCATTCCGAACTTCCGCTCCAATACTGCCGGCCCGCGTCCCCACGCCTCTTGGCGGCCGGTTGATGCGAGCGGTCGAGATCCCGAGCAACCCTATCCGGCACGAATCGGATGGAGCCGCCGCTCCCGCGTGGAGTCTTGCGCGCACCCGTTCCCAAACGCTCGAGCACCCGTCGACTATGGAGCTCTATGCTTCAATCCGGGAGGTCGTAGCGGAGGCCGAGGAGCAGGGGCTGACCGTTCATCTCGTCTTTGACGGCGCCGAGCCAGCATTGCCCCAGGATCATATCCAGCTCCTAGGCAAGGCTATCGAAGTTGGGCTCGACAATATACGCCGCCATGCCCACGCGGACGAGGCGGAGGTTACAGTTGCCGCCGAGGGAAGCGCTCTTCTACTCACGGTGCGCGATCATGGCATAGGTCTGCTCGACGGCACGGCGGAGCCACCCGGCTTCCACCAGCTTCGACGACTGCGCTATCGGCTGCAAGAGATCGAGGGCGCGCTGGACGTGAGCGAAGACGAGGCCGGAGGCGTGCTACTAAAGATCCAGGTCCCCTGTCCCTAGAAGCTCCAGTTTCCCTATCCATAGAAATCCGTGTAGCCTTCTTGCTCCAGACGCCGGAGCATACGGCGGACCTTTGCCGCCGACTCGGGAAAGCGATCGGCGGTGGATTGCCCCGCGGCCTGCAGCACTGCCAGCAGATCGCCGAGTGCCTTGCGCATACGTGGACCATCCTCACCGCGTAGCTTCGGCAGGATCTTCTGTTTGATCTGGAGATCGAGCGCCTGCTCTACCGGAAGAACCTCTCGTGCGCGCTCGAGATAGCGCAGAACTTCCGCAATCGTTCGGTAGCCAAACGGCTGGCCAATCTCCGACAAGATCGCGTGGAGCTCCATCAGGATCGGCCAGGCAGTTGGATCGACGGCGGTGGGGTAGGTGCGCCGAAAGGCATCGAGGTCGACCTCCGTGAGCTCGATCACGTTCGCCCGGTCAAGTAGCTTATCAGAAAGCGCGAAGGTCGATTCGTCGACGTTGACCGTCCCGGTAAGCGCCACGTTCAGCGGCAGGCGGAACGGGTTGCGCAAGGTCTCGCCCTCGGACGTCGAGACGGCAGCCCCAGGTGCGCCGAGGTCGACCAGATGCTCGGTCGTCTCGAGGGCGGACAGGAGCGGCGCCAGATAGTACTCGGGCCGTGCGAGATTGAGCTCGTCAAGACAGACATAGTAGGGCTGCTGCGGATCGCCGGCCGCGCGGTGCAGGAACCGCAAGAGCGCCGTCGGGTGGAAGAGGCCGGTCAGCCCGTTGTAGTACCCTAGTAAGTCACGCGCGTTATGCCAATCGGGCTGCACGGCAACCAGGAGATAGAAGGGATTCGCCGCGGCCGGCGATTGTATACCGTGCACGGCATCGGCGTAGAGCCGCGTCAGGAGCGTCTTGCCCGTGCCAGAGATGCCCGGTAAGATCACGAGCGGCTTGGTCTGGAGCGCGACGTGATAGGCCCGCAGGATCTGATCGTCATAGGCGAAGCCGCCGGTGGCGATCCGCTCGGCGATCACGTCGAAGGCTGGCAGGCGTGAGATCGTCGTATATGCCGCCGGGCGCTCGCGCAGAGGCTCTCCGCCCCACTCGACGGTCTCCACCTCCTCCATGATCGCCTCGTTGAGCGGAAGCAGACGCAGCGCATCCTGGATCAGCAGCGTACTGAAGTCCGCCGCCGCGACTCTTGGATCATCCCAGCTATAGGCATAGCCGGCCCAGAGGTACTGGGCATCCGAGCGAAGATATGCGTCGAGCCACAGAGCGCCTTCCAGGGGGGCACCGGTAAAGCGCGCCTCGGGGATAGCGTCCACGAGCGACTGCCACACCGCTCGCCCCGCCTCCCAGACGCGGCGAAGCGCATCTTTGCGCGCACCCCACAGCGTGAGCCCCACCAGAATCGTGCGCTCGTCACCGCTCACTCCGACGTAAATGCCTGAGCCGCGCGGGGGCCGGTCGAGAGCGAAATGGTATTCGCCGATCGGCTCGCGCCGGCCGCGGCCGCGGTTCAGGTAGCGCGCCGTCTTCCAAGTTATCTCGTAGAGCGGCCACTCACGGCCAAGCTGGGCTCGACCGGCCGTCGCGAGCTGTTCCGCCAATGCCGCCAGGATCGGATGAAGGTGCTCCTGTACTGCCACCCAACGCTCCCCGACGCCTGGCTTCGCCAGACTCTGAAGGGCATCGTGCGTAAATCCTTGAAAAGGCAGCTCGGTCATCGGCCATCAGCAACCAGTTGCTCCCCCAGCACAAAAGCTGGGCGCCCTACTACAGGACGCCCAGTACCGCACAACCATTGCCCGCAAGGTCTACCAACGCCGGATCTTCGCGAAGTTCCCTATGCCGTGGGCGGGCGGAGGTAAATCCGCTCGTCGTCGAAGTCCATCGGCAGAGCTACGGGGGGCTCGTCGACGTCGGGCAGGCGGGACGACGACAAATACTCTGTCATCGCGACCAGCAGATCGCGGACTTCCGAGCAAGCATCTTCGAGCACATCCTCGAGCGCGTCCAGCTCATGAATCGGGTCGCCGATGGTCCACACCTGGTGGGCCTTGAGTTGTGTGATCCGGATTTCACCACCCGCAAACTGGACGTTCGCATCGACGCTGACGACATTCTTATGGTCGATCATGCTGCGGTGCATATCCTGCACGGAGTGAACAAGACGTGGAAGCATCGTCACATCGTCGCCTATCGGGCGGTGGATCGGGATCGTGTAAGTCACGTCGAGCGCCAGCGACGCCTCGTAAGCGCAGCCGACTAAAGCATGAGAGCAGGCAACATTGTCGCCATGGTAGCGCTCGCACAGGGCCTCGGTCCCGATCGTCGAGATCGCGGTCATGGCCGCATCCCAGCGAAAACCGAGCGATGCTTGGATCGAGCTGGGCCGGGGCGACGCCTGGCCTGGCGGCAAGCAGGACATAGTAAATGTGCGCTGGAGTGAGTGCGGATCGATTGCCTCATCTGATTGCCACACATTCAACCCGACTTGCTCCGCACTATCGAGCAGCGCATCGGAGATTGTCTCGTACGAGAGCATAAGACCTTTCCTCCCGGGAAGTCAGGGCAATTATAGCATAGGCGTCGTTCTTTTGGGGAATACAGACGGCGATCGGCACACGGGCTGAGCACAAATGTTCGATCGGCACGGCAGATCGGCGCCAGGTGTGGTATAATAGTTGTACATATGATGCATCGTAAAGCCACAAATGCTGCCCGCCCGCCGTCACTTGTAGACACTGTCGGAACCGGGTTCCGAGCCTTGAATCGGGCGCTCCCGGCGCTTCTTGTTCCACTCATCTTGGATGTGTGGTACTGGGTAGGGCCACGTATTTCGATCCATCCGCTCGTGGAGTGGGTGCGCAAGGCCTTCGACCCTACGACTTGGCAGCAGCTGCGCACGCAAGTCGACCCGCTGATGCTTTCGGACCGTCTGTTCGATCTGAAGTACGCCGGTCAGATCGAGGGAAGGCTGCCCTTCTGGCAGCGTATCTACGCGCTGGAGCCCGCCGCGAGCGCACCCATGCTCTTTCGGCCAGCTACCTGGTACGTCGGCGGATTTCTCACGCTCTTCGCGGCGGTGATCGCGATCAATATCGTGCTGACACTCTTGACGGCGATCTATTTGATCCCGTTAGCCGACATCATTCGTGGTGGCACCGCGCCTCGAAGCTGGATCAGGCGTGTACTTCGTGCCTGGGTGTCTCAGCTCGGCGTCGTCGGTATCATTCTGACCTTCTTCATCGTGATCGGCGTTCCGCTGCTCACAGTAGCAGGCGTTTTGACGACAGTCGCGCCGGCTCTCGGCAACTTTATGGCGGTTTTTTCGATGGCAGTCCTGCTCTGGATCGTTTTCACCGCTAGTTTTGCATATGACGCGATCGTGGTGAGCGACGCGGGGCCAATTGGAGCGATGCTGGCCAGCTTGCTGATCATACGCAAGTCGTTCTGGGGCGCCGTCGGGCTCTACCTCCTCAACTTCTTTATTTTGGCCGGCCTGAGTATTATCTGGGACGGGCTGATGGGCTCACTCCCCGGGTTGATCGTCGCGATGCTCTCGAGCGCCTACGTCGGGGCAGGCCTCGCGGCGGCGCATCTCGTCTTCTACCGCGACCGTCTACCGGTGTCGGCTGCCCGTAAACCCGAATCTCAAGCATAAGAACCAGAGGAGAGCATGGCTAACACAGCGACAACTCATGAGTACGGTGCGGACCAGATCACGGTCCTCGAAGGGCTCGAGGCCGTTCGGAAGCGCCCGGGTATGTACATCGGGCCTACCGATATCAACGGGCTCCACCATATGATTCGCGAGCTTGTCGACAACTCAGTCGACGAAGCCCTCGCCGGACATGCCGATACGATCGACGTCACGATCCACGCCGACGGATCGGTCTCGGTCGGCGATAACGGCCGCGGCATCCCTGTCGGTATCAACCATAAGCACAAGAAGTCGGCGCTGGAGCTCGCCGCGACGCTCCTGCATGCCGGCGGCAAGTTCGGCGAGGGCGGCTATAAGGTCTCGGCCGGACTCCACGGCGTGGGGCTGTCGGTGGTGAACGCTCTCTCGGACTGGATGTATATCGAGGTGCGCCAGAACGGCAAGCTGTACCGCCAGGATTACCGCCACGGCGTGCCGCTTGGCCCGGTCAAGCCGATTCGCGACGCAGAGGGGACGGGGACCTTCCAGTGCTTCATGCCCGACGTGACGATCTTCAAGGAGATCGACTACACCTATCGTGTGCTGGCCCAGCGCTTCCGGGAGATGGCCTACCTGACCAAGGGCCTGCGCATCCGCTTCGTCGACGAGCGCGAGGACCTCGAAACGTCTTTCTACTTCGAAGGCGGTATCATCTCGTTCGTGCGCCACCTCAACAAGGAAAAGGACGTGCTACACAAGCCGCCCTTCTACGCCGAGCGGACGATCGAGGGTGTGAACGTCGAGGTGGCGATGCAGTATACCGATAGCTTCGACCGCGACTCGATCTACGCGTTCGCCAATAACATCAACAATGCCGACGGCGGCGCCCACATCACCGGCTTTCGCACGGCGATCACGCGCGTCATCAACAACTATGCCCGCAACAAGGGCATGTTGAAGGAGAAGGAGGACAACCTCTCCGGCGACGACGTGCGTGAGGGCCTGACGGCAGTCGTCAGCGTCAAGCTGGTCGACCCGCAGTTCTCCTCTCAGACCAAGGAGAAGCTCGTCAATCCGGAGGCGCGAACGGCAGTCGAGGCGACGATCAACGATACCTTCGCGGCGTACCTTGAAGAGAATCCAAGTGATGCGAAGCGCATCATCGAGAAATGTCTCTTCGCGGCGCGCGCCCGCAAGGCAGCCATGCAAGCGCGCGACACGGTGCGCAAAGGCGCCCTGGAAGGCTTCTCGCTCCCCGGTAAGCTCGCGGACTGCTCCGACACCAACCCGGCTCGCTGCGAGATCTACATTGTGGAAGGCGACAGCGCCGGCGGCTGTTTTTCTGGGGAGACGCTCGTTGCGCTGGCCGATGGTCGCTCCCTCAGCTTCAAGGATCTTGTGGCCGAGCAGGCGATGGGCAAAGAGCACTTTGTCTATACCATCCGCGAGGATGGAAAGATTGGATTGGAACGTGCGATCAACGCTCGTGTAACGAAGCAGGATGCGGCGGTTGTTCGGGTCATCCTCGACAATGGTGAGACCATTACGTGCACGCCGGATCATCGCTTCATGGTACGCGATGGCAGCTATAAGGCTGCCGCCGAGCTTACGAGCGATGACTCGTTGATGCCTTTATATCGTAAGCTGTCCGACTCGACGCAGCCCAGCATTACTATCGACGGCTACGAAATGGTGTGGGATCCGCGATCTGATCGTTGGCTCTTCACCCACTTGCTTGCGGACTGGTATAACCGCTGGCACGGAGCGTATGCGGAAGCGGATGGTGACCATTGCCATCACGTTGACTTTAACAAGCACAACAATAACCCAACCAACATTCAGCGCTTGCCGGCTGATGTGCATCTTGCTCTGCACCGTGAACACGTAAGCCGAACATTGCATCGTCCTGAAGTCATTGAGAAGTGCCGCGAACTCCACCAAAGCACCGAGTTCCGCTCCTTTATGAGTGAGCGCATGCGGCAGCCAGAGACACGACAAGTGCTTTCGGACCAAGCCAAGGCGCAGTGGGAAGACGAAACATACAAAGCCTTCATGATGGAGAAGTGGTGCGAGTTCTACGCCAGCAACGAGGACTATCGTCATGCGAATGAAGCACGCCTAGACCAGGCGCAACACGCGTATTGGAGCGACGAAGCCAATCGTCGTGCACAAGCTGAGCGTGTTCGTGCTCACTTTGCTAACAATCCCGGAGCGCGTGAAATGCACGTGCTTAATGCCCAGGCACAATGGCAGGACGAAGAGTTGCTGGCATGGCGGCGCGAAAAGACACAGGAACAGTGGACGCCCGAATTTCGGGCCAAGCGTCGTGAGGCGTTGAACCAGACCTACTATCGCAAGACTCTCGCTACGCTGAAGCAGTTTGAGACAGCACAGGGGGACCTGGATCTAGGTGCATACAGCTCATACCGCCAGGCAACCCGTGATAAGTCGTTGCTACGCTTCGACAGCTTCTGCGAGCGATACTTCGCGGGCGACGAAGCGCACGCTCGCGAAGCTGTAGTGAATTACAACCATCGCATTGCGGCAGTCGAGCGTGTTGAAGAACGTATCGATGTGTACGACATCGAAGTTCCGAATACGCACAACTTCGCGTTGGCGAGCGGTATTTTCGTCCATAACAGTGCCAAGCAGGGCCGTGACCGTCGCTTCCAGGCGATCCTGCCGCTGCGTGGCAAGATCCTGAACGTCGAGCGCGCACGGCTCGACAAGATGTTGGGCAACAACGAGGTGCGGGCGCTGATCACCGCAATGGGCGCCGGGGTCGGTGATATTCTCGACCTGACGAAGCTGCGCTACCATCGCATAATGCTCATGACCGACGCGGACGTCGACGGCGCGCACATCCGCACGCTGCTGCTGACCTTCTTCTTCCGCCACATGCGCGAGATTATCACCAACGGCCACCTCTACATCGCGCAGCCGCCGCTCTACCGGCTCAAGTACGGCAAGGTCGAGCAGTACGTCTTCTCGGATCGCCAGCGCGACGAGTGGGTTGAGAAGGTGCCGGCTGACGACCGCAAGAAGATCGAGGTCCAGCGCTACAAGGGCCTCGGCGAGATGAACCCCGAGCAGCTGTGGGACACGACCATGAACCCGCAGAACCGGATGGTCCAGCAGGTGACCGTCGACGACGCCGCGCAGGCCGACGAGACCTTCACCATGCTCATGGGCGACCACGTCCCGCCCCGCAAGCGCTTCATCCAGACCCACGCCGTCGAGGTCCGCAACCTCGACGTATAGTAGGCGGTAGTGAAAGCAGGAGGCAGCCACATCAATGTTTGGATGGCGGGCCTCCCCTTTTTATTCGTGCTCACTGCCTATGTGCGATTGGAACAGGATGTGAGTCCAAACATGGCACGCTCTTTACGCTGGACGTCGGCAGACCTTGACGTGCTGCCTGATGAGTGAAATTCCGCACCCTTCGTCCCGGACAAAGAAAAACGGCCCGGCTGAATCCAGCCGGGCCTCCTAACGTCTACCGAAGAGCATAGCGCGTCAATGCGCGGGCGTAGCTGCCGCCGCGCTACGACCGGCCCATTTGAGGGGCCATCCCGGAAGGAAGAGCCCGATAACGATCGCCAGCATCGCGATGTAGAACGTCCAGGTGTAGGAGCGGTCGAAGCCGGCCAGGTTCTCACTACACGCCTGCTGGATGCCCTGGGCGATCTGCTTTTGAGCCGGCTGCGGCAGGTTCTTAGGCAGGCCCGGCGGCAGGTTGAGCGCTCCCGGCGGCAGGCCCGGCGTTTCGCAGACCCCGAACCGCTCGGCGGTCTTCACGCGTGTCGCCTCCTGAAATTGCTGCTGCTGAGCCTTCACCTGCGGTGAGAGTGTGCTCACAAGGATCGTGGCCAGAATCGCGACGCCGACCGACTGCACCACGAAGCGCGTGGAATTGACCAGCGACGAGCCGCGTGGAAGGGTATTACGCGGAACCGCGGAGAGAGCAGTCGCAAATGTGGTCTGCACAGTCATCCCCAGTGCCATACCGCGTAGGGAGAGCAGGAAGAGAATCCAGCTAATCGGCGTCGTCGCCTCGAGCTTCGCAAGCTGCCACGTGTTGATCAGCAGGATCGTGAATCCCGTTACCACGAGCGGACGCGGCCCGATCTTGTCGTAGAGCCGGCCCGCTATCGGAGTGACGACACCTGATGTCAGCGCCATGGGTAGCAGGATGAAGCCGGTCGCCAGGGCCGTCCGTCCGCGCAGCGCCTGGAGATAGACGGGCAGGAGGAACTCGGCGCCAAAGAGCGCGAGAACCGTAACATAGCCGATAAGGCTCGCCGTGAGGAACGTGGGCCGTTTGTAAAGGCGGAGATCCAGCAGCGGCTCTTTCGCCACAAATAGCTCGATCAGACCGAACGCCAGCAGTGAGGCGGCGCCGATGCCGAACCAGGTCAGCACCCCGGTCGAGCTCCAGCCCCGGTCGGCCGCAATCGAGGCGGCATACAGCACCGACCCAAATCCGGCGATGGCCGTGATGAGGCCCAACGGATCAAGTGCCGGCTTGCGCGGATGCTTGTTCTCGCGCAGGAACCGCGACGCCAGTGTCAGGCCGACCAGCCCAACCGGAATGTTGATGAAGAAGATCGCGCGCCACAGATTCTGGTCGACGAGCCAGCCCCCGAGGATTGGGCCGAGTGCGGGCGCAACCACCAGGGCAATGCCGAAGTAGCCAAGCGCCAGACCCTGCTCTTCCACCGGAAAGGCGGAGTAGAGCAGCGCCGATGCGAGCGGCTGCGCGACCCCGCCGCCGGCCCCTTGAAGTGCGCGCGCCGCCACGAGGAACCAGAGGTTCGGCGAGAGGCCGCACAGGACCGAGCCGAGCACGAAGACCATGAGCCCGCCGATATACATCCGCTTGCTCCCGAACCGGTCGGCCAGGTAGCCTGATATCGGAGTGCTCACCCCGAGCGCAAGCACATAGACGCTGATAATCCACTGCGAGTCGTTCAGCGTAGCGCCGAACTCGCCGCGCAAGGTCTGAAAGGCCACATTCACGACGGTCGTGTCGAGGATGATCATGAAGATGCCGAAGACGACCGAGATCAGCACCTTCCACTTGTAGGCCAGCCGGCCCTGAGGCTCAGATTCCGCCTGAGCCGGTCTCTGTTGGTCCATGTGTCCCCTTCATGATGTTCGAGAGCGCAGCTGTTGTTCTGAAGACGCATCTTCCTGATACCTGGTTCGTATGCCATCAAAGATGATTGAGACAAGTGCGTTGCTGACGTTGGCGAGCGAACATTCGTCACTCGCCACCGCGTCGTCGTAGTCCGCCCTGAAGAGGCTCAGGAGCAGCCGCACGATCACGGGCGTAGGTAGAGCCTGGGCGATATCACCTTCAACCCATGCGCTGCATCAAGAATGGCGTCCTCGCGAGCCTGCCGCTGGCGTTCCCGCGAGGTAAAACCATCAATCGTCACCTCTCTTTCGTCCGCCATGGGTAGAACTTATAAGTTTCGGCAGTATACCACTTTGTCTAGTTTGAAAATGGTATGTTAACTAATTGCCCATTTGTTGTCGCATCTTTTTACCGTCGTGTGCCGGCGGCGATGCGCGAGCCGCGGAGATGGTCGGGACAGCGGCGGCGCTTGCCGAATGCGGCCCTTCGTCCTAAACTTGGGTGCTCACGGAGAGTGTAGATATTGGCTGGCTCCAGGCTGGGAGGCCGGAGTGTGACTCATCCGAACGGATGAGTCACTGGCACCAGCGGCAAACGTTGAAGCTTCAAGGAGGGAAGGCAGCGGTGACAAGTAACTGGCTCAAGGTAGCGGTGGCGGAAGCGATCGAAACCTTCGCTCTCACCTTTGTCGGCATTATGGCGATCTCAGGCGCGGGCATTGCGGGCGCCCCGGCCGGCATCGCCAACCTGGCGTCGATCGGGTTTGCCCACGGCCTCGCAATCGCCGTCATGGTCGCCGCGCTCGGGGCGATCTCCGGGGGGCATTTAACCCGGCGGTCACCTTCGGATTCGTCGTCACCGGGCGTATGAAGCCGGCTACCGGGGCAATGTACTGGGTGTCACAGCTCGTCGGCGCGACGCTCGCCGCCTTGATTCTCGCCGGCCTGTTCGGCACGGGTCCCGTCAGCGGAGGCACACCGGATCTCGGCAAGAACGTCAGCTTCACCGCGGGTATCGTGATCGAGGCGATCACCATGTTTTTCCTGGTGCTCGTCGTCTTTGGCACGGCCGTCGACGAGCGCGCGCCAAAGTCTGTCTTTCCGCTGGCGATCGGACTGACGATTGCGCTCGACATCATGGGCGCCGGGCCGCTCACCGGTGCGTCGATGAACCCGGCCCGAACCTTCGGCTCCGCACTCGCCTCGGGCCACTGGTCAAATCATCTCGTCTACTGGATCGGTCCACTCCTAGGCGGCGCAGCCGCCGGCCTGCTGCAGCACTTCTTCCTCATGGAGCGCGCCGCTGCCCCGGAGGTTGGGGTCCGGGGCGGCCCCGCCCCGAGCGAAGAGCGGGGCAACGTCTAGCCCAGTTTGTTGACTACGGTCGTCCCGCATATAATAGAGTTCGTATGGCGCCACACATAACGCTCAGCGCACTTCTGCGCCCCGTACGCCGAATATTCGGGGTCGCTCTCCTCGCTCTCGCCGTGCTCATCGGGATTGGGGCGGTTATCGTGCTGCAGGCCAGCCGCGACGAGGCGACGGCCGCAGATACGGCGATCTTAGTGCTTGGCGGTGCGGGAGGTGGGCAGGCGGCACGGCTCGACCGCGCCGTACGCCTCTACCTCGCAGGTCAGATCTCCCGCATCATCCTGGCCGGCGGCGACACCGGGCCGGCGCGCACCATGCTTGTAACCCGCGGAGTCGTCCAGGACAAGATCGCCGAGGTGCGTGACCCGACGGAACAGGGGCAGCTTCGGGGCGCACAAAAGCTAGTTGAGGAGTCACATGCAAGTGACGCCATGCTGATCGGGGAGCCGGTCGAATCGCTTCGCCTCCTAAAGATGGCGCGTGACATGGGTCTGCCGCTGCACAGCGCCCCGACCGGCGCGGATAGCACCATTAACCTCGCCAGTGTCGCGAGCGAGGTCGAGCGCTATCTTGTCTACTGTTTCGCCGGCCGGTAAGGTGGTACGGTACGTATCGGATGGTGGCCTATGAACGCTTCGTTTACGGCGGCGGTCGAGGCCGCCATCGCACAGCTCGACGCCACCAATACGGCGCGCGAAACCGCGCTCGTAACTTCTCGCGCGCTGATCCGTCAGTGCGCGAATACGATCCGCGCGATTCATCGCCACGAGTGGGCCGAGGCCGAGCAGCTCGTGGCCGCGGCAACGGCTACCGCGGTAGAGCTCCGTGGGCGGCTCGACATCTATCCGGCTATCTTTCATGCCGGGTACTCCCAGGATGCTCTCAAAGAGTATGCCGAGGCGCGGCTCACGCTGGCCCTGGTATGCAACCTCCCGCTCCCCACGCCGGAAGATATCCAGGTCGAGCCGGCCGCCTATCTCAATGGGCTGGCCGAGGCAGCCAGCGAGCTCAGGCGCTATCTGCTTGACAGTCTGCGGCGCGGCGATACGAGCGATTGCGAGCACCTTCTGTCGGCCATGGACGAGGTGTATAGCCTGCTCGTGACGGTCGACTATCCTGACGCGGTAACCGGCGGGTTGCGGCGGACAACCGATGCTTTGCGGGCAGTGCTCGAGCGTACGCGTGGAGATCTGACGGCAACGCTTCGGCAAGATCAGCTGATCGCGGCACTCAAACAGGTCGAAGAGCGGGTGGAACGGGCCGGGGACCGTGGCCAGGGGTCCAAGGCTGGCTGAATGGGAGAATCGACCGTTCTCAGACCGGACGACACCATGGCGCCATACGGATACGAGCATAGGAAACTGTGACAACCGAAACAGCTGCAATTCATGACGCTCTGCCACCAGGACCACGCTCTGCTCTCCATGCATGCGCGCTCGCGCTCGGCGCCTCACGCGGGCCGACGCTCTTGCGATCGGCGGTGCCCCAGTGGGAAGCGACACTTCGGAGTCGTATCGGCGACCAGCTTTTTGCGCCCGCGGACGCCGGGCGGCCCGCGGCGCAAGCATGGGTTGGCGCCGTCTGGCTGGAGCCCCAACGGCAGACGTGGCGCGCGGAGCTCGGCGAAATAGCAGCGGAGCTTCCCGGCGGCGGGCTTCTCTCGATCATCGTCTCGCTCCCTCTGGCGTTCCTGCACGGAGGAGGGAGCCCGGCGTCGCTCGGCATGCTGCCAAGCGGCGCCTGGCAGCTCAGGCGCGGGCTCACCCGGTCCGGTTTCCGCGTCGAGCGCACCTTCGCCTTCCACACGCCGCGTTCGAGCATGCTGCACTGGTTGGCCACGCGGCTTCGATCCCGGCGCCCGGACTGGAGCGATCGTGTGCATTCCGCCATGCGCCGGCGCTTCGCAGCGTCGGACTTCATCCTGCCGCTGGCAACCGCGGGACTTATCCAGGCACGCGCAGGTATGCGTCCGTGAGCGATCCTTCCGTGGCACCCGAACTCCAGCCCACGATCAACATCGCGGTCGGCGAGATGGATCGCTGGCTGGATACCATGCGCGGCCCGCGAGGCTACACCGGCCCGACCGCCGATTGGTGGCGGCATGGCTTCACCTGGACCGGCACCACCCTGGACTGGCGCTACGAAGGTATCATCTGCGGCTACATCGCGCTGTGGCGCCGCACGCTCGACGGGCACTGGCTCGCGAAGGCACAATGGGCCGCCGACGACCTCTTGGCCGGCCAGAGCCCCGGCGGTCACTTTAGCTATGGTCCCGCAAAGTTCGGCTCCTACGTTGCCGCTACGCCACACGGCGCGGCGTGCGCGATCGGGCTACTGGAGTTGGCCCTCGCCCTGCGTGAGGCACATAGTGAGGCCTGGCAACCGTATGCAGCGGCGGCGGAGCTGACAATTCACGGGGTGCTCGTCGGCGAGCTCTGGGACGCCGCGCACCGGCTTTTCCGCGAGGCACCTGCGGATGGCCGCTTTTTGCCGCACCATGGCGCTTCAGTTTGCGAGGCGCTGTTCCGGCAGGCTGAGCTACGACATGCCGCCGAGCCGATTGAGCAATACGCGCTTCCCACGGCTCGGGCGATCCTCGCCCAGCAGGTGCATCGCAGCGGCGACAGGCTCGACGGCGCGATCCCATACCACGTCGACGGCACACGCGGCCCGCACAAGTACTTGCCGGTCTGTATCGCACGCTGTATACCCGCCCTCTTACAGAGCTATACCTGGACCGGCGACGCCCGCTTCGTCGAGGGAGCGTGGCGTGCATTCGCGTTCCTCCAGCGCTGGCGCAATGCCGACGGCTCGTTTCCCGCGGTCGTCTATCCCGGCGGCCGGAGTAATCAGTATCCGCACTGGATCGCCGCTACCGGCGATATCCTGCGCGCCGGCGTCGCCCTGCGCGACCATGGCATTAGCACCGAAGTCGATGCGAC
Organism: Chloroflexales bacterium; assembly: GCA_038254585.1. Classification (GTDB taxonomy): domain Bacteria; phylum Chloroflexota; class Chloroflexia; order Chloroflexales; family Kallotenuaceae; genus JBBSGA01. The sequence goes on from JBBSGA010000001.1 coordinate 63,021, forward strand.
GTGGTGGTGGCTCCTGCATGCGCAGGATGGCAGCGGTGGCATTGCGACGGCCCATGGGATCGGTGCTCAGATGCGCCAGCGCCGGCCGCGCCTTCCCGACGTCCGGGACCTTCGCCATGTGCCGGGGTGGTGCGATAAAGCGTTCCGCGCCCTCGCAGCCGCGGCGACCGACGTGAGGCCGCTGGACCGGGCTCTGAGCAGCCAGCACCGCTGTACCTTCCACGGCCGGCTTCTGACCTTCTCCGAAGACGAAACCACGGTCGAGATCTGCCACGGACGCGAGGTGCGCTACCGTTGGCGCAAGAGCGACGACTGGCCGGCGATTTGCGCTCCCGAGTTCGTCACGGAGTAGTAATTGGCTGGCCGCGGCCAGTTGGCCGCCGGTATGTGGTACACTTGCCTCTCGCATGTATGCATTGAGTCGGCCGGCCCGGTCTACCACCTCGGTAGAGTTCATCCGTATCGCCCGGCAGCGCTCGATACTCGAGACAGTGCCTGATGGAGATTGAACCCACGACCTCTACTTCGCCGGGCGTAGATCTTTCCTACGTCGACGAATTGCCCCCGTGGCTTACGTTCGACCAGTTTGGGCGTTATTCGACGCTGCGCGAGGCCCTGGAGGCAGCACGGGTAGCTCTCGATCAGCCGGCGTTTTCAGTGCTCGACGTTGGTGGGTGGACAAGGCAGATCCTCGGTGGTGAGGGACTACCCATTGTGTACTTTCTGCCTGGCGACGACGTGCTGGTAGTCGACCAGGTCGAGAGCTCGCTGCCCCACTACCGGCGGGGTGATGGAACGAGTCTGGATTTTGCCGACGACAGCTTCGATTTCGTTACGTCGGCCGACACACTCGAGCATATTCAGGCACCACGACGACCAAGCTTCATCCGGGAGCTGATCCGAGTTTCACGTTATGGTGTGCTACTCATTGCACCTTTTAGGCATCCGGTTGTCGACGCAGCAGAAGAATTCTTATTTGCCTACATCAAAGCAGAACTGGGGTATGTTCAGCAGCAGCTAGCAGAGCACCGTGGCTATGGTCTACCTGACCTGCAGGCAACCACAGAGCTGCTCTCGGAGATGGGGCTTTCATACCGCACGTATCCTTCCGGCTATATCCATAGCTGGCTGGCGATGATGCTTGCGAAACACTACTTGTTCGGTCTTACCGACGACCCAGAAATCCACATGCGGGTCGACCAATACTATATTCGGTGGCTTGCTGCCGACGAGCGCCGCGAGCCGAGCTACCGGCATTATGTCGTTACGGCCAAGGATAATCGGTGTGATTGGCTAGGGGGCGTCGACATGGCGCTTCGGCCAACAGTTCGGGCCGGCGGCAGCTCGGATGTAAGCACGTGGCAGCAGACCGTCAACTGGTTGATCGGCCTGGTAGCACTGAAGCGTAATGCCGCGTCTGCAGCGCATACGGAGCCTCAACGTGCACTTGAGCAGACAGTAGCGGCACAACAACAACAGATCGATCATTTGCTGCGGATGGTTAGCCAGCGGGATGCCCAATTGGCCGATCTTCAGGCGCGCTCGGAATGGCAGAGCCAGCTGCTCGATCAAAGCCACCAGCAGCTAGAGCGGGTAGCAAACGGCGCGATCATGCGCATCTTGAACGGCATCAAGCGGAGATAGTCATACCGGTGGTAGAGGAACAAGCCGCGCAAGGGCTGGCACGGGTGCTCATTATCAGCCACGACGTCGTCGGCAGGCGCATGGCCGGCCCAGGGATCAGGTACTGGGAGATGGCGCGTGTGCTTGCGGCGAGACAGCCGGTCACGCTGATCGCCCCGCGGACGATCGATTTGGAGGCAGTCGGTGTAACCACCGGCAGCTATACCTGGGGCGAGCCGGACTCGCTGGCCCCATTCCTACGCGATGCCGGCATTGTCGTGGCGAACGGATATGTGCTGCTGCCGCATCCGGAACTTGCGGGGATCAGACAACCGCTTGCGCTCGACCTCTACGATCCGACCCTGCTCGAAAACCTGGAGCTCTTTCGTGAAGCACCGGACGAGCAGCGCTTGGCCCAAAACCGGCAAGACACGGGGATACTGGCACGGCAGCTCAGCGCCGGCGACTTTTTCCTCTGCGCGACCGAGCGCCAGCGCGATCTCTACCTCGGAGCATTGATGGCCGCCGGGCGCATCACACCTCACCGAATAGATGGCGACCCTGTGCTACGCAATTTGATAGATGTCGTCCCGTTCGGTCTGCCATCGGCGGAGCCCGTTAGGCAGCATGCCGTCCTGCGCGGAGTAATCCCGGGCATTGATGCCGAGGATATCATCGTGCTTTGGACGGGCGGGCTGTGGGACTGGCTTGACCCATTGACCTTGGTGCAAGCTATGCCACGGGTCGTGGCTTGCCACCCCCGCACGCGGCTCGTCTTTCTCTCGGGCCAACACCCCGGCGACGCCGCGCCGATGCGGATGCCAGAGGCCACTAAGGCACAGGCTGCAGCGCTTGGCTTGCTCGACCGCCACATTATCTTCCACGAACAATGGATTCCCTATACACAGCGTGCCGATTTCTTGCTCGACGCAGATATCGCCGTATCGCTACATCGGAACGGCCTAGAAACTGCGTATGCTGCGGTACGATCACGTTTCCTCGATCACCTATGGGCCGGCCTGCCAAGCGTAGTAAGTGAGGGCGACGCCGCGGCGGAGCTGGTCCAGCGTCACGGTCTTGGCCGCGTGGTTAAGCCCGGCGACGCCGAGGAGCTTGCGACGGCGATCCTCGCCTTAATCGAGGATCACGACGAACGACGGGCGTGTGCGGTCCGCGCCCGCCATCTTGCTGCCACGTTTATCTGGGAGCGATGCATAACACCATTGGCGTTATGGTGCAGTGCGGGAGGGCAGAAGGATCAGAGCGCACTCGCAGCTGCTGTACAAGCCGAGCTTCCGAAAGACGACGCGGTCCCACCGGAAGCACCGGTGGCCGCGGACGACGATCTGTCCGATGCTGTAACAACACGTCACGTGGCACTCGCCGCCCTGGATAAGCATTGGCACGTCGACGAGCCGAAGCCCAGAATGGGCCTTTTAGCGCTGCTACGCTACTTTGTTATTCGTCAGTTTGTGCGACCATTTGTTTGGCCGCTGCTCGAACAGCAAAATGCCTACAATGCTGCTTCCGCGAAGGCTTTTTATGCTCTTTCCGAGACCAGCGACCGGCAGCAAAGCCTCCTGCAGCAAGCAATTGATCAAACGCGCCAGCTCGAAACCCGTTTCTCCGGGCAGGAAGCGCGGGTCGATGCCCTGGAGCTGAGTGTACGCCCCCTTCAAGCGCGGGTCGATGCCCTGGAGCTGAGTGTACGCCCCCTTCAAGCGCGGGTCGATGCCCTGGAGCTGAGTGTACGTCCGCTCCAAGCACGGGTCGATGCCCTGGAAGGGGCGACGCGAGAAGCTAACCGGCAGATCGCTGCACTCCAGCAGCACGCCTTGGATCTGGACGACGCCGACACGACGCTGGCTGAGCTGCTGCTCATCGAGGCGACCGGAGCTCGTGACAAGACGAACGGGCCTGTATGAGCGCTGCCATCGTGATTGTAAGCTGGCAAGGAGCCGCTGTTCTGCCGGCATGCTTGGAGGCTCTGTCGGCTCAGCCTACCAGCGAAGCACGCTTGCTCGTGGTGGATAATCACTCGACAGATAGCTCAGTCGATTGTGTGCGTCGCTATAGTCCGGGCGCGCAAGTACTTGAAAATGAGACCAATCTGGGCTTTGGAGGCGGTGTGAACGTTGGCTTCAACCTGTTGCTTGAGTCGGGGGCGCCTGATTACCTGATCTTGCTCAATCAGGACACGGTGGTCGCGCCCGGCTGGCAGGCAGCGATACTCGAGCCCTTCGCGGACGAGAATGTTGGTGCGGTGGGCTGCAAGCTGCTCTACCCGGATGGCAAGACGGTACAGCATGCCGGTGCCTACCTCGAATACCCGCGTGCACTCGCTCAGCATATTGGCTGGTATGAGCCGGACAAGGGACAATATGATGTTACGCGCGATGTCCACTATGTAACCGGTGCCGCGCTTGCGCTACGTATGTCCGCGCTCCGGCAGGTCGGCCTCTTCGACGAGGGGTACAATCCCGGATACTATGAGGATAGCGACCTCTGCTGGCGGCTGCGTCACGCGAGCTATCGCATCGTTTACACCGGGATGGCAAGCGCACTGCATCAAGAGTCGACGTCTATCCAAGATATTGTGCGGCGGAGCAGGTTGTATAACCGAAATCGGCTGCGGTTTGTGTTGAAAACTTATTCCAGCACATCGTTCTGGCAAGATTTCGTGCCGGCTGAACGAAGGTTTATTGCGCAGCACGGAGTCGACGACGAGGCTCGAGCATTACGCTGGGCCTATTTGCATGCGCTGATTGCCTTGCCTAGCACGCTCGCAGCGCGCCGTCCACTGCATTCGGACGATGCGCTTGACCAAGTCAAGGTGGGCCAGTTGCTCGTCTCGTTGAGGCGTACGGTGAGTGACTGTGCGCGCGCCCGATTATCGCAAATAGCTTGATGTAGCTACGGCGCCGCATAGTTCCGAGGCTTGGCCCGGCTCTGGTATGCGCCGCCCACAGGGAATGATATCGTGACCCGAACTGAAGTCTTTGATGTGCGCTACAAATTGGTCTCGATGCCGCCAGACGACTTGGCGATTGGCGAGACGTTGCTCCTCGACGTGGAGGTTACGAATGCCGGGACGGCGTCCCTTACCCCGGCGTTGCCGAATCCGGTCCGGCTCGGGTATCACCTGTATGATAGCAGCGGACATATGGTCGTGCTCGATGGGAAGCGCACAGAGCTGCCGGCCGCGCTCAAGCCCGGGGAACGGATCCGGCTGGAATTGCAGGTCGAGTCGCCTGATCAGCCGGGCGAGTACATGCTCCACGTCGAGCTGGTCAAAGAGGGAGCCTTTTGGTTCGGCGAAAAGAAAATACCGCCCCTTACGCACCCGATCCACTACGCAGCGGCCACCGGACCCCGCGCTTGTATTATAAATGGCAACGTCACGATCAACGACGCCGTCGGCAACCAAGTCGTGGCGCAGCTTCGTGCCTTACGCGCCGCTGGGTACCACCCTCTGGTGCTCACTGAATTTGTCGACTCTCGGCAACCGGCGGACGTACGCCGCTTTGCTGTGCAGCTCCGTTTGAAGGATCTACAGCAGCCGGATGCGCGTACGCGGCCGGCGGCCGCTCACTTCCGTTCGTCTGATGTCGTGATCGTCCACTACTCGACCTACTATGAGTTAGCCCAGGCCATCAAAATGGGGCCTGGCACCACCACGATCTTCGACTATCACGGGGTAACGCCAGCCGAGCTGTGGACCGGCGATCCGAAGGGATACCGCGATCTGGTACGGGGACGGCAGCAGATCGTCCTGGTCAGATATGCCGACTACGCGATCGCGCATAGCTCATTCACTCGCGCCGAGCTGATCGCAACCGGGCTTATCCCCCCCGATCATGTACAAGTTATCCCACTTGGCGTCGTAGACAAACCTCTCCTCGCCACTACGCGCGATCCGGCACTGATCGAGCGCTATGGTCTGGACGGAAAACGCGTCCTGCTGTACGTAGGACGCATGGCGCGCAACAAGCGCATCGCCGATCTGGTTGAGGCGCTGGCCGTGGTGCGTAAAGCGCACCCGGAAACGATGTTACTGCTCGTCGGCGACAATCAATGGGCACCATATCGGGAGTACACGGCCGAAGTACAGCAGCTGGCAGAGACCCGCGGCTGCGCACAGCACGTGATCTGGACCGGTCAGGTGCCGGATCTCGAGCCCTTCTACTGGTCATGCGATATCTTTGTCACGGCAAGCATCCACGAAGGCTTCTGTGCGCCGGTTGTCGAGGCGATGGCCCATGGCAAGCCCGTCGTCGCGGCCGCGGCGGCGGCCTTGCCCGAAACAGTCGACGATGCCGGCCTCCTCTTCGAGCCGCAGAACCCGGACGATCTTGCAGCCAAGATTGCATGCCTATTAGACGATCTGCCCCCCCTCGACGGCGAGCCACCGTGTATACCCGCCGAGCCGCCCGTACCCTCGCAGGCAGTTACATCGTCGCCAGCCCTGGTCGCGCGCACGATTGCCCTGGTCGCGCCGCGGTATGGCCTCGAAATACTAGGTGGCGCCGAGCGCATGATACGCGGCTGGGCCGAAGAGCTGGCAAGGCGCGGCTACCGCACCGAGGTGTTGACGACGTGCACTGCGAGCATGAGCGATTGGACGAACTATTACGAGCCGGGCGTAGAAGAGATCAACGGCATAACCATCCGCCGCTTCGCAACCGATCGCGTCGACGCCGAAGCTTTTCATGGAGTGCTGGCCAAGGCCAACCGTGGCGACCGCGTCAGCTATAATGATGAACGAGAGTTCGTCCATAACGATCTGCAAAGCAGCGAGCTGAACCAGTATTTGTGTGCGCACGCGGACGAATATGCGTGCGCGGTATTCGCCCCGTATCTGTTCGGTACCACCTACTGGGGTATGCAGGCGCTACCGGACAAATCGATCCTTTTGCCATGTCTGCATGATGAGCCGTCGGCCAAGCTCGCCGTCTTCCGCGAAATGTTGGAAGGCGCGGCGGCGATCTTCTTTAATGCTCGTGCCGAATGCAAGCTGGCGGTCGATACACTTGGTCTCGTCAATCCCAACCGGAGGGTGGTGGGCTACGGCTTTGCGATCGATGGCGCGCCAGGCGACGGTGCGTCGTTCAAGGTCCGGCATAATCTGCCCGACCAGATTCTGCTGTATAGTGGCAGATTAGAAAGCACCAAAAACGTGCCGCTGCTGCTCGACTACTTCGTGCGCTTCAAGACCGAACATCCCGATCCGCTCACATTGGTCTTAGCCGGAACCGGCGACGTCTCCATCCCCGAGCGTCCGGACATCGTGGAGGTTGGGTTCCTATCCGGCGAGCTGCCGAACGCATATGCGGCAGCGACTGCACTTTGCCAGCCATCCGTCAACGAAAGTTTCTCGATTGTCATCATGGAGTCCTGGCTCCAAGGACGGCCGGTCCTCGTCCATAAGGACTGTGCGGTTACACGTGACCATGTGCACGAGAGCGGCGGTGGCTACGCGTTCGCGGACTACCAGACCTTTAGCGCTGCCCTGGGGCGGTTGGTGGCCGATCCGGCTCATGCGAACGAGCTCGGCCAACGCGGCCACCAGTACGTGGAGCGCAATTACACCTGGGATGTCGTAATCGAGCGCTTTATCCAAGGCGTAGCAAGCTTCACCCAGCAGCGCACCCAATACAGCCTCCTCGCGCAGCACGGCATTCGACGATCGCTGGCGTTTACCCGCGCGCGAGTCGACGACGCTCTGCTCACACTCATAGAGCAGGCACGGGGCAGGCTCGACGTGCGTCTCGCCCCGGATCAGCAGCAGCGATTGCAACGTATGGCGCAGATCAGCATGCCCGATTACACGGTTCGCTCACGGCTGCCGATTGCCGGACGGTTGATTGCCTGGACGCGCCGGCAGCTCACCTCCCACCTCCGCGAGCCGTACTTGGATCCGATGATCGCGCGGCAAGAAGCCTTTAATACTGAGCTGCTCCGCACGCTAGTCCCGCTGCTGGAGCAGAACATGCACGAACAACGCCGCTTGAAACGTGAAGTGGAAGTTTTGCAGCAGCGACTTGCGCAACCGGCCAACATCGAAGGAAACAACGCCGATGTGGAACATCTATAGCTATGTCAGAGCCGGCAGGCGCGGATTATACCCGTTTCGTGCAGCCTAGAAGCCGCCTCCGCCGGGCAGTATTTCAACGAGCTTGTCGATTGAGGGGAATGGCTGGCATTTCTCGAAGATGTAGTAATTACGCACGGACCTTTGCTGGCAGCGTATACCCTGTTCCTTCAGGTACTCTTCAAATGGACGAGCCGCGCTCCCATCGCTTGAAAAGACGAAGGCAGTATCTTTACCCTCAGCCGCTAGCACACGCGCTTCGTTTTGTGGGTCATAGATTGTTCGGTTCGGACCCACCCTCGACGATGCGGTGATACGGCCGCCGCTTTCAAACATGATACTCATCGCGTACCAGTACGAGGTGTGGATGTACCGAATGTCATGCTGCTCAAGCGCTTGGGCAAGGTCGGCTTCCTCTGGAGATGAGTAAGAGTTCTGCAAATTAAGATCGCCGAATGAGCTAGCGCCATTGATCACTACTATGCATAGAAGTGCCAGGGTGGCCCACCTCGATGGCCGAGACGCGCGCCTGATACCGGCGATCAGAGCCGCGACCAGCAAAGGAAGTGCGAGGAAAAGGGGCAGGATGTAGCGCACGTCGGTACCCGGATATCCGAACGAACCAAAGATAAACGCGCCGACCGTAGCCACAGCAAGCACAACGGTAAGCATCGCAGCTCGATTTCGTCGATAACTTGCCTGAAATAGAGTCATGAGAATCGCGACACATGCTATACTGGCGAGCGCAAAGCTCAGTGCTGGAGACGCGTGGGCGCGGCCAGTTGGCCGTATAATGCCGAGCAGCGCTTGCCCCGACAACGTGACAAATCCCTCGAATGCCGTCTTAACATCGACTTTCGGCCGGTCTGGGTTGAAAACCCACCAGAGCGGATTATCGTTCGGATGTTGTTGGGCATAAACAGTCAAAGGAAGCAGCCAGGTGATCGCCGGAATAAGTAGCAGCGCACTCCACCCCACGATCGGCAACCGAATCAAGCGCTGCCACGAAAGCAACGCGATCCAGGCACAGGTAAGCCCAACCGGCGCTACAACGTAACCGGCCCACACCGCAGCGCTTCCCGTAAACCCAATCGCCACCATCAGCCATACCTGGTTCCGGTATATCGGGCTCCCCCAGAAGAGCCGACGGTCGCCCACAGAGCAAGCGCCGCGAAGGTCAGCATCTCAAGATATCCAGGCTCGGGCGTCATCGTCCAGTACATTGCCGTGGCTGATGGCACCGCCATCCAGGCAGCAGCGGCTATTCCTCCCCATCTGCCAAAGAGGTCGCGTCCCAAACCATAGAGCGTGACCGTAAGTACGATGGTCAGCGTGATCGGAAGAGCGAGCAGCGTGGGCACCGAGGCACCTGCCACGGCAAGGATCGGCGCCAGCAAATATGAGGCGAGCGTCCCCGTATGGCTGCCATAGTACAGGGAGGGCCGGCCCTGGAGGATATTCAACGCGTAGACTCCTGTTAAGTAGTCATCGGCGTTGAGCTGCCACACCATGTTAGGGATCAAAACGATACGAATCACAAGGGCTATGCCGGCAACTGCAAAAGCTGTGGTCCAATCGACACACGTCCAGGGAATAATCCTGATTGGGGCGGGATGTCGGCGATATCTACTTAGAATGCCTGTCCCCACGCTCTTGAGCGCCCGAAGGGAACGTGGGGAGACAGCGGCGGCGACCAAACCAAGGCCAGCGGCAAGAGCTACAGCATCGATACATACTTGTCGGTCATAACCACGCTTGATCAGCCAGGGAAGCTGGATCCGGAGCCAGACGCTGAGCAACAGCATATACCCGAGGCTGGTCCTACGTATGTGCCAAAGAGCTGCGCCGAGTAGGACGACTTGAGCCAGGAGCCCCAGGGAAGTCAACATCCACCAGGCAGCCCCAGACGATAGGATATCGGTACGGGCTTCGGTGAGGATGACACCGAGCTTGCGTGGGTCGCCTTGCGGGTCGACTGTTGGCGAAACGAGCTCAAGAGGAACCGCGGAGGAGGAGCGTAACTCGTTCCATGCCGGCCGCATATACCGGCAGTTCAAGCGTAGCTTTCCCTGCTGTCCAACGAAAAAGCTGGCCGTTGTCGCCTTTTTCAACGCCGTAAAAGCCGTTTCGCCAGTCCCGATCCTGATCCAGCGGGAATGATACGAACCTTGGCATGAAACTGCCGAACAGAGCGATGCAAGCCAGCACGACCACACATGGCAGCAGCCACCGGACGAGGTTGAGCTGCCGTCGACCGCCGTGGTGGATCCGGCGAGGATGTGTCAAATTCATGTATGCATACGCGAGCCACATCAGCCGCAGGCGCCACGTATATTACTACAGCTTTCTTCCGTCACCTGCAACCAGCTGCTCCGTTAAATAGACGCTCCCAGGAGGGCAATCCTCCTGGGAGCGAGACCAGCCGCTTAGCGACGAACGAGCGGCACGAAAATCTTGTACACGCGGTTCGCGGCAACTACCTTGACCGGAATCTCCAGATCCGGGTAGCCCGCAGCCCGTATGGTCAACGATGCGGCGTAGGTGCCGGTAGTGCGGGGCGCCGTTAGGGTGACCTGCAGCTCGGCCGGACCCGTGCCGGTTGTCGGTGTCACCTGCACCACGTTGTTCGGGTCGTTCTCGATCACACTATAGCCGAACTGCGCGCTGTCACTGCTGTTAAGCAACAGTGAGAACGTTTGCGAGCGGCCGGAAACGTCCAACATGGTGAGCTGAGACGGTGAAGATTCGAGCAGCCGTGTCGTGAAAACACCTGTGTGCCGGGGATTGCCACGCCACATTGGCCAGGGCATACTATTCGCCGGTTGGTTGCCGCTCGGGCTCTTCAGCCGTCCCGCAAAGTCCGTCCAGCCGTACAGCCGTCCATAGCCGTTGGCGAACACATGGCTGCCGCCGACAACCAGATCAAGCTTCCCGTCGTTATTGACGTCGCCGACCGCAGGTGTTGACTTGAGCATATCGCCGGCGCTCACCGTCAACTTCGAGCCGCAGGTACTGCTGTCCTCACAGGTAAGCTCATAGCCGGTCTTGCCGTCGAAGATCTCGATACTCCAAAAATTCGCGGTCACGACCTCCAACGAGCCGTTGCCATCTAGGTCGGCGATGATGGGTGATTGCAGGTCCGAGCCATACGGATCGACGATGCCCTGGTTCGAGTCGTGCGGGACACCCACCCACCAGGGATCAGACGAGCGGGTTGGCCGCCAGGCCACGACGCGGCTCAATCCCTTGTACTGATTCTGGCTGGGGGCCCAATCGCCCTGGACATTCGCTACGACTTCGAGTTGCCCATCGCCGTCGAGGTCGCCGAGCGCGGCCGACGACTGAATACAGCTTGGCGCGTTGAGTGTTTGAAGCACTGCGCCATCGCTGAGGCGTAGAATCTTGAGCCAGTTCGTGGGTTTACTGGCGTTACAGCTCGTTCCAATCACCACCTCTAAGCCAGGACTATCGGGCAGCACATCGCCGACCACCGGCGACGAGAACACAGCGGCGGGGAGAAACGTTTGCCAGACCTTGTTCGTGTCGCCGCTAATCCGTGGCGGATTGGTAGTTGTCGTTTTGAGAGCTTTGACAAAACCACCATCCCAGCTCGAACCAGATCCCGGGTCGGGGCTTATATCCTGCCCGATCACCATCTCGAGCTGCGGGTCGGAGTCGACATTCACAAATGCGGGCGACGACCAGACCGTATCGGCGGCATGATACGACCAGCGCACCGATTTATCGGCATTGAGCAGGTAAATGTTGCGGTCAAGGCCGCCAAAGCCGATCTCCATCTTGCCGTCGCCATCCGTATCCGCCAGCGCCGGCGAAGACACGACGCCGTACATTGCCTCGCTATAGCCCTGGCTCCTGGCCCAATCGCGCAGGCTGAAGCGCCACGTCAGGTTGCCATTCCTACCATCATAAACCGCGACGCCGCCGTCGCAGTCGCTAGGGCTAACCGTGCCATAGCCGACGACGACGTATGGGATGCCGTCGCCGAAAATTTCGCCGGCTGCCGGACCGGAGTTGAGCTGATGGTCGCCGCCCTGAGGCGTACAGCCGTAGGGCATCACATTCTTCTGCCATAAGACGTGGCCATCGCTCTTAACCAGGTATAGAGTTCCGTCGCCGCTCCCGATCGCCGTTTCCTTCCCGTCGGATGCATTGCCGTCGATTTCGGCGATCACAGGTGAGCTGCGCACAATCTTGTCCCCTGATAACGCAATGCCGGTATACCCAGGCCCATTGGTCCAGCCGGGAATAGGAGGTGGAACATCGTTTGTGCCGGCGCGCGCGCCCGATACGGAGAAGACGGAGAAAAGTATGAGCAAGACGACTGGAACGGCTGAACGTCGGGGCATAGAGCTTCTCCTTCTAGAACGGAGTATATCTACGTAGTCGTTGGCGGCTGGCCGCCTGTACCGCCCGTGGGCGAGCCTCGTGGTGGGAGCAAGAGCTGGAGCGACTCCGACTGGGCGTTAGTTAAGTCTCCACGATGCATGACTGTAGTATATGTATACGTCCCGGACTATATCTTGCTCCATGAGGATACAAAGGTCCGCTTGCGCATTGCGCGAAAGTAAGGCGTTGGTAAGACCAGAGGAGGCCATGACCGGCTACAGGCTCAACCGGTATTCTATCAGATGAATCGCAGAAAGATGTAGCGCCGGCAGAGGTTTAGGCGCTATGTCTCGTTTTTGCCTGAGAAGATGTTTGCCGGTCCGCTGCCTTAGCGCGACTTCAGACCGAACTTGCACTACAAGACCGGGAATCCATGGCTGGTAAGGAAAAAGTAGACACCCTGAAACACCGCAAGCACCGCGATGACCGGCGCCTGCCACTTGGGATGCTTCGAGAGCCATACGCCGAATGGAAGAAAGGCCGGCCAGGTCGACGCCGAATGGCGGCCGATCGCCCAGATGCCGCCGATTAAGAGGAAAGCCATATAAGCAAGCGCGAACGAGGCAAGCTCGCTCCACTGCTTCTTGCTTGTCAACGCAATGGACCCTAAGACGAGGCTGCTGACGAATGGCAGGTACGAGTACATGATCGGGATATGTTCGTTCTGTTCCATGGTGGTCAGCAGGTTGATGAGCCCCCAACGTGAGAGCGGTCCCCACGTGTCTCGTATCGTCCAGTATGAAATCGGATCGTCGAACTTGATAAAGAGGTAGAGCGAGTAGAGACCCAGGCACAGCAATGGTATCAAAAGCCCGAGGATCGCCGGGTTCAGCAGCAAACGCTTTGGATCGGTTCCACGCTGTCGAAGTTGTGCCGTAACGAGCGCAGGGCCCGCAAGGATGGCCAACTGTTTGGACAGGATGCCGAGACCTAGCGCAAGGCCGGCCCACATATGATTCCCACGCAAGGCTAGCAAGATGGCGAGCGCGGTGAAAAAGATCAGCAACGGTTCCGAGAAGCCGCCGGCCTGGAAATAAGCGAAAGGGTAGACGGCGAAGAGCGACAGACCCCATCGGGCTGCATCTTCTCCTTCGAGCGAGCAGAATATCCGGTAGATCAAGAGGAAAGATCCAAGTGACGCCAGGTTGGCTACGATCAGCAGCGCGAAATTCAGATCGAGCCCGCTTACTTCGTACAGGCCGCGTGCCAGCAGTGGAAGCAGGGGGAAGAAATTCGTCGATCGGACATCCGCATAGCCTTCTTCAGCGATCTTCCTGAACCACAAGCAGTCCCACCGGCATAAGCCGTCGAGCGAGCGGTACTGCCGGAGAAACTCGCGCGATCCGGTTTCGTATTGAACATTTGGGTCTACTGTCAGCCCGATCTTCGAGCCGGCGAGCAGCGTAAGGTGCATGCACAGGAAGAGCACAACCGGGAACGTGATCCATTTCCAGCGGGCTATGAGTGGGTGCGCCTCGAGTGCCCGGCCCCGGGTAGCCAATCCTTCGACTGCCTGGCGCCGTAGGTACGACATGTCATTCAGCACGCTACGACGGCTCGTCGGACGTGCCAGCAGCATAACTGCCGTCGCTAAGCCGCCGGCACCGATCAGCTGCGATGCATGAACGAAGAGCCTGCCGCGATTGCTCGTATAGATGGCGCCGAGGACTATGGCGCCGAGGAGTAGCAGGCAGAGTCTCCACCGGAAGGCCATCGCCGGGCAGCCGCTACCGAGCCAGAGCAGCAGCAGCACGATCGGCGTGCTCCACAATAATGTGAGCGGTGGCAGGAGTCGGCCCACCGACCGCAGATCGACTGATGCGAGGAGCAGACCGAGTCGGCGCCCATCGCCTTTGACCTTTGTCGTCGGGCTTTGGATCCGCACCTGCATATCTCCCCCGATTGTGGTAGGGAGCAGTACCTGATAGACCCGCATAGTCCGAACCGTGCCGAGAACAATGTGCTGGGCCGGCGTCGCCAGGTGCGCGGTGATCGGGATGTGCCCCAGCGGTCCTTCCATCCGCAGTCGGATGACGAAATAGCCGGCACCTGTCTGGGGAACTTGGGGGAGAGCATCCCCTTTGGTAGATGCATAGGTGAAGCGATCAGTGTGCTCGGTCCGGTACAAACCGCTCACCACGGCATTGCGCGATCCCCCGGCTTGCACCGGCCCGAACTGCCGGTCGTATACACCGGCGAGAAGAGCCAGGCTGCAGCCGAGGATCAGCACCAGCGGTATCAACAGTCGCGGCACGTTATGGATCAACGATGGTACGTGCCGTCGTGCCTGTACACGTGATGGCTGGGCCGTCGTCGGCTCAGGCCACCCAGAATCCATTGACATAAAGCATCGTGCCTATTGCTAGCAGGACGAGCATTACGGCGATCAGCAGCCGTCGTATCCACGTCTGCTCGGTAAGGAGTGCCATGGCGACAAAACAAGGAAAGACGATCAGGATGTGCCGAGGCAAGCTGCGGAACCAACTGCTTAGGTACGGCGGCACAATCAGCAGCACCGCCGTCAAGCCGTACGCTAATGGTAGACGAACTGCGGCGTAGAGCGTCAGTCCAATAAATGTTATCCAGACGACGATTTGGAAAAGGGTGATTGGCCAGTCGAAAGAGGTCCGGAGCCGGATCAGCAACTGGCTAGGCATGACCCAGGGCGGACTCAGGTAATTGTCCCAGTCTTTCTGGGCGATCAAAAACGCGAATGGTGTATCGAAGCGCCGCCATTGAAAGAGCATGAACAAGGCAAGCCCGAGCGGTGGCAGAAGTACGGCGAGGAAGGCCGGCCGGACCGCTCGCCAGCGCCACCGGCAGTGCTGAAGATAGCTAAGTGCCAGCACAGGCGCAATGAATACGCCGGGCACCCGAGTCAAGCTCAAGAATCCGCCGGCCAGTCCCGCAAGCCACCAATAGTGCCGCCGCAGCGCCCAGATGGCGGCGACGACGAAAATAAGTGCAAGCGACTCGCTATAGCCGGCGCCGAAGTAGAACGACGTCGGAAACACGAGCAGAAATAAGATGCTTCGAACAGCAAGAGTATGTCCAAAATCACATGCTAGAAGGTCGTAGAGCAGAAGTAGCGCAACAAACAACGCGATGTTGGAAACAAGAAACGCAGCAACTTCTGTGTGCCTTCCTGCAAGCGGAAAGAACCAACGGATAAGTAATGGGTAGAGGGGAAAGAAGGCAATATTTCGCCAGTGTTCGACGAAGAATGATTAGCCGTTAAGCGCAATTCCTTGATAGTGCCGGCTGTCGAACTGCATCCAGTTGGCAACACTAGCCTTCCAGAAAAAGTCCCTGCGGTCGGCAATACCGCCGTCCGCTGTGAGTAACTTTTGGAATGGATAGAGTGCTGTGCTGAACCAGAGGCTTATTGCACCTACGAGCCAAAGACCACTACGCCAAACTACGAAGAGTGGCGTAACACAGCGAAGGGCAGCCCTCACGCGCGCCTGCTCTGGATGGCGAATCCGTGCAGCCGTGGCGCGAGCGATACGGGGAGCTTGCGTAACTAGCGCGGGGATGATGCGCGGTAGGTACATCACGGAAAGCGCTGCGATGCCGGCACTGCCCAGCCAGTAGGGCGTGAGCACATATTTGCCACGGCTCAGGCCATATCCTAACCCCACGCCCACACTGCTCAGGAGCAGCAGCACCCGGCCGTGCCAAATTGATAAATCAAGCGGGATGATGGCAAGCGAGAGCAGTACTAAGAAGAGCGAGATGTTCAGGAAAAGGCCAGCCGGCGGCATTGCCGGGCCAAGTGAACGGACCTGAATCCAGTCGAGCAGCAGCCCGAGTCGACGCGGATCACCTTTGATACGTGTCGTCGTACTGTTCAGCCGTAAGTCTAGATCGCCCTGCGCTGTGGTGGGCAGCAGCAGTTGGTAGACTCGCGTCTGGACCACTGCCTCCGGCGCTACCTGCTGGGCAGGCGCGCCAAGGTGCACCTTAACCGGCACTCGGCCCCCGGGTCCTGCCATACGAATTCGGGCGAGGAGCATTCCCGCGCCAACATATGGTAGGCGAAAGCGAGCGTCGCCAAACGTATAGGCAAAGGAGAAGCGATCATTGTGTTCGGGCGGATACAGCCCGGTTATGGTAGTCGTCTCCGCACCAACATCCTGCACTATCGTGAACGGGAGCATGTAGGTGCCAATCAACAGGGCCAGGCTGCACGCA
>JBBSGA010000002.1:0-56551 GCA_038254585.1 Chloroflexales bacterium
GCCTACCAGGAGCGCGTGCCCGATAAGCACCTATGGTTAAGTGGGGAATACACGCTATTTTTCTGTGCATGTCTGCCTTCGAGTGGGGACCTACGAACCATACGGCGTTCATCCCAGCGATTTTAGATGCGATTGCCCTGCGTGTATACCTTCCCACTCGCGCCAGATGTCGGTCATACACTCCCAGTGAACTGAATCGTGATCGACGTGTGACAGGCGGAAGTAGATAGCATAGCGAATGTTGGGCGACCCGTTACCGGCGATGCCGTGTGCCAGCTGATAATGGCAGAGCACGGCGTCGCCTGCACTGCCTGTGATCTGCTCAGGCTCCGGCATGGCTACCTGCGGCATCCCTTCGAGCAGCGCTTGTGGGCCCTGCTCCCGGAAGTAGCCTTCAAAGAGACGATGCGTGCCCGGCCAGACCGCCAGGTTCCCGGCGTAGCCACCAGGAAGGTCGTTCAGCAAGACGCCGACGAGTGCCGTGAAGTTGGCGATCGTTCCCTTTGGAACGCCATTCGTCGGCGTATACATGCCGTCGATGTGGGGATGAGGCTCGCCCGGCTGCTCCATCGTCGGAAAGCGCAGGGCGATCTGGCCGTTCTTGACCGGCCGGATCTTGCCGGCGCCGATCGCAGATTCGGCCACGGACCAGAGCGGCGAGTCGTTGAGGAGTCCGGTGATCGCCAGCGAGGCGGTCAGCTCCGGGCAATAGGACTGCGCGCGAAACTTCGTAAGGCTCGCCGGATCGATGCCCTGCGAGCCCAGCGTGGCGTTGATCGCCCGTAGTGCCACGTCTACCAGCTCGCGCGGCACGATACCGGGGAGCTTGACAAAGCCTTGCTCGAAGAGCGCCTGTTTCTGGGTCTCAGTTAGCTCCATGCGGGTGTGCTCCTCCTCGAAATAACGGCCGAGCGCGCAACAAGCGCCCGGCCTCCTGTCTTCACGCAGGAACCCTCAATCGCCCGAAGAGGTCGCCGCTTCGGTTGAGAAGCCGGCGAGATCCCAGTCGACGAAGTAGCGCACGCGATCCTTCTTATACTCCTTAGTCGAGTACAGGATCGCGTATTCGGTTATGCCCAGCGGCGCAAGCTCCTTGGCCATCTGGTTCGCAATCTCCTGGCAATTTTCGCGGCTGCGCGCATGGATCATCGAGAAGAGGTTATAGGGCCAGTCCTCGTAGATCGGCCGCCGGTAGCAGTGCGAAACCTGTGGATACGAGGCGGCAACGCGACCGGCCTCGTCGACTACCTCCTCGGGCACCTTCCACGTCACCATCCCATTGTCGGTGAAGCCTGCCTTCTGATGTCGCAGGATACCCGCGACACGGCGCAGGTAGCCCATCGCCTGCATCTCTGCGATCCACGCGAAGAGCTCGGCCTCGGGAATCCCTACCGCGGATGCCATAGCCGCGAACGGCTCCGGCACTAGCGGCATATCGTCTTGGACGGCGCGAATCAGCTCCTTGTCGCGCTCCGTCAAGGGACGTGCTTCCCGCGCCCGCTGATAGGTCGCGGTGTCCTTGCCCAGCTTCGTCTCATCCTGCTGCATATCCAGCTTCACGCCGATCTTGTAGAGCTTCAAGGTCGGCAGGATGCGCACCGTTTCTGCTCCTGCGGCGTCGGTCAAGCGCTTGAGCTCACGCTCAAGATCAGTTCCGGGTGGAACCGCGATCGTAAACCACATATTGAAATAGTGATCGCGGCGGTAGTTGTGGGACACACCCGGATGCCGGTTGATCACGCTCGCAGCCGCTTCAAGATGTTCGGGGGCGACGTGGACCGCCACGAGACTCGACGTGTAGCCGAGGCGGCGCGTATCGAAGATTGCCCCGATCTGACGCACGACTCCGGTGTCACGCAGACGCTGGATGCGCCCCATAATGTCTGCTTCGCTTTCCCCTAGCGTCTCGCCGAGCGTCTTCCATGGCCGGGACTGCACGGGAAACTCCCACTGCAGAAGGTTCAGCAATTTTTTGTCCGTCGCGTCAAACTCGTGCTCCTCGCGAGCGGGATGCTCACGACTGCCACTACCACCTGTGGTCACCGCGTCGGGGCTCTGCCGCGGCCCGACCAGCACAGACTCGCCGTCGAGGCGTACGGCGAATGCCTTCACGGGGCCCCGGGCAGGCCGGCAGAGCGCGGCCCCGGTGCGCAGATCGAACTGAGCCGAGTGCCACGGGCAGGTTACTTTGCCATCTGCGACCTCGCCGTCTACCAGCGGTCCGCGCGCATGTGAGCAGCGATTTTCGAGGGCGTGCCACGAGCCGCCATCGTTGAAGAGTGCGACCTGCTCGCCGTCGACGACGACGAGCTTCGCGCCGTTGACCGGGACATCCCCGACTTTGCAGACCTCCACGAAGCCATCGCCGGTCGTCACGGACTCCGCGCTCTTTCGCTCCTCCACCTCCGGTGAGGCACTCACCGTCGCGCCCCCGAGCGAGTCGAGCATATCTCGAACGGTCATCGCGATACATGTGAAGGTTGGGGTATCCCGCAGCGTGTAGGTGCTCGCCTCCGACGCGCGCAACTCCTGGACCAGGTCGAGAAAGCGCGAGGGCTCGTCGGTCTCGAAGGCAACCACAAATTCCTGGTCGTCGAGGCCGAACGAATAGGTCGTATTGAGCTTGACGTCCGGATATTTCCGCCCGGCCTGAATATGCGCATCCATCATACGCTGGCGCTCCTCCGCCGACAGGGCATACCAGGCACGGGTCTTTACGAAAGGGTAGACGAAGAGGTATTTGGCGTTGCCGGGCACGATAATGTCCCGCCGCTTCGCCTCTTCCTCCGTCGCATAGCGGTCGACGTATAGTGAGCGCTTGGTCATGGCGAGGTAGGAGTACGGGCTACGCAGATATGCGCCGAACGGGGTCCGTAAGAGCTGAGTCTGCAGCTCCTGCAAATCCTCGAGTCGCTCGCTCACGAGCCAGAGAAGTATATCGCAGTCCCCGCGCACGCCAACCAGGGTATAGCTGCGCACGACGATACGCTCCGCCCAGTGACCGACGACCTCCTCGAACGCCTGCTTGCCCCGCTCGCGCTCGTCAGGGGGCAGCCCGCGCCATGCCGGATCGACCTGAAAGAACGCAAATCTTACAAACTGCCGCCTGGAACTTCCTTCCATTGTCTGGTCCTTTTCAGCGTCGCCATGACGCACCTATGCGCTCGCCGATGCGAGCTCGAACTGCGCATCGTAGAGCTCGTGAACGCGCTCCATGTCGCCCGCACTCAGATTCGCCTTGTCGCTGGCGGCCGCAAATTCCTCAAGCTGCTCTGCATTGTAGATATTCGGGAGCGCTACGCAGCACATCGGCGTCTGCCAGATGAACTTGAGCGCCGCCTGGCCGAGCGTAAGATCCCGGTCCTCGGTCAGAAACTGCAGCCGCTCGACTTTCTTTACGCCTTGTGTCAGCCATTCTTTCGGGCGGTGGTTCCGATGATCATGTTTGTCGAAGGTCGTCTCGGCAGTGTAGTGGCCCTCGAGCATGCCCGACGCGTGCGGAACGCGAACGGTCAGGGCGACCCCGGTCTCCTGCGCGACGCGGGAGAGCTCGCGGCCCGGAGCCTGCTCGAGCATGTTGTAGATCATCTGGAGGCCGTGGATCTTGCGGGTTCGCATCGCCCGCACACCTTCGTCGAGCCAGCCGATCTTCGGGCCAAGCGCCACGCCATAGGAGCGCAGCTTTCCCTCATCCTTGAGCCGCCCGAGCACCTCGAAGAGAGCATCGTCGTCGACGGCGTCCATCTTGGCGTTATGCGCCTGCCAGAAGTCGATATGATCGGTGTGTAGGCGCATAAGGCTTTGCTCGACACTGAAACGGATGAATTCGGAGGTCCAATTCTGAGGACGCTCTTGCTGACCACGCCGCTCACGGTGGTCGTACCAGTTATAGCCACCCTTCGTCGCAATGACGATCCGGTCGCGCACATCGCCGAGCGCTTCCGCCACGAGCTCCTCGCCGAAGCCGTCGCCGTACGTATCCGCGGTATCGAAGAAGGTCACCCCAGCGTCGTAGGCCCGCCGGAGCAGGTCGAGACCAAGCTGCTTGTCGTCGATGCCCCACCAGGTTGTCCCAACGGTCCAGACGCCAAAGCCAAGCTGCGAGACGGTAAGATCTGTTGTGCCAAACGGGACATATTTCATCGCTGCACCTTTTTGTACATTCGATGGGCGCTCACGAAGCTACGAGCGCCCCTTCGACGATCGAGCGAATCTCATCCACCTGCGCCTCGAACTGCGCGTCCGCCATGGCAGGGCGGCTGCCTCTCAGCGAGATTGGCTCGTGAAGATCGATCCAAGAGCGGCAGCCGCCGTACTCGGGCACGTACTTGATCGTCTGCGGCTGCGCAAGCTGGTAGGCACGCAGTAGGAGCACGTACAGAGGGTAGCGCGGTTTCCAGCCGAAGCGCTCGGCTGCAAAGCGCTCGTTCCAGATGTGATACGGCAGGAGGGCCTCCACGGTTGCCGCCTCGCTCACCTGGAAAATCTGCTCGATACGCGCCCAGCCGCCGATCGTGACCGTCTCGGAATGCCACCCCGACGAAACGGACTGCACACGACCGGCATAGGTCGGCTTGAGCAGGCCCGGCTCCTGATGCTCGTACGTTGGATAGAGCAGCACATCGGTCTGCGCTACACGGAAGTGTTTGCCTTCTTCGCGAATACCGCCTTTCCGCAGCAGTACGATCGTCTCGCCCGCGACGAGCGCGTCGATCGCGACGGCCCACTCCTTCAGCGCATGAATTTCAGTTTCGATCATACCCTCCTCATTTCCTTTTCGATAGCGCGATCGCCTACCCCTCGCGGAGCCAGCGGGCAGCGTCCAGCGCCCAGTAGGTCAAGATCATATCGGCGCCGGCACGCTTGATGGCCGTCAGACTTTCGAGTGCGACGGAGCGCTCGTCGATCCAGCCGTTCTGCGCGGCGGCCTTAACCATGGCATATTCACCCGACACCTGATACGCAGCTACCGGGCGGTCGAACTGCTGGCGGACGCGGTGCAAGATGTCGAGATAGGGCAGCGCCGGTTTAACCATCAAGATGTCTGCACCCTCGGCCGCGTCGAGCGCAACCTCGAGCAACGCCTCGCGGCCGTTCGCAGGATCCATCTGATATTGCTTCCGGTCGCCGAACTTAGGCGGCGAATCGGCCGCTTCGCGGAAGGGCCCGTAGAAGCTGGAGGCGAACTTCGCGGCGTAAGCCATGATTGCCACCTCCTGCACGCTGCCGCGGTCAAGCTCGTCGCGGATCGCGTGCACCGCGCCGTCCATCATCCCGCTCGGCGCGACGATATCCGCGCCGGCCTCGGCGTGCGAGGCGACGACCTTCCGCAGAAGCTCGAGCGTTGCATCGTTCAGGACATAGCCCTCCGGCAAGCGGCGGCCCTCGGCACGGCCGGACATATGCTCGTTGAGGATGCCACAGTGTCCATGATCGGTGTACTCGCACGCGCAGACATCGGTGATGACTACCAGCTCCGGCGCCGCGTCTTTCAAGACACGGATCGCCTGCTGGACGACCCCGTCCGGCGCATAGTTTTCGACCCCGATGGGATCCTTGGTCGCCGGGAGGCCGAAGAGCACGACCGCCGGGATACGAAGCTCGGCCAGCTCGGCCGCAAGTCCCGGCAGACGACCCACTGACCACTGGAACTGGCCCGGCATCGAGGAGATGGGCCGCCGCTCGTCGCTGCCATGGCGCACGAAGACCGGGTAGATCAGATCGTCGACGGTCAGGGTCGTCTCGCGCACGAGCCGCCGCAGAGTAGGTGTTCGCCGCAGCCGCCGCGGCCGCAACGCAGGAAATGAGCTCATACTATCCGCTCCACTTCAACGGACGACGGCCCCAGCGCCTGTACAAGAGCAGCCACTAGCCCCGGAATAGTGTACTGCTCGGCCTCGATCGCGACTTTGAGACCATAGTCGCGGGCAGTACCTGCCGTGATCGGCCCGATGGTCGCGATCGTGACGCCGTCAAGCAACCTCCGCACCTCATCCGGCAGGAGGCCAGACTCCTGCAGCCGTACAAAGAAATTCTTGACCGTGGACGAGGAAGTGAAGGTCACGACGTCGATCGCCCGGTCGCGCAACATTCGCACGACATCCACCCCAGGCTCGCCGAGAACTGTACGGTATGCCACGACCTGATCGACGACGGCTCCCTTCGCCTCGAGACCCGCGACAAGCGCCTCGCGGGCGATATCGGCCCGCGGCAGGAGGATGCGCCGGCCTGCAACCTCGCCGATCTGGGCCACGACTGCCTCGGCCACGAACTCATCCGGCACAAACGACGCCTGCAATCCGGCAGCGAGGGCCGCCGCCGCAGTGGCAGGGCCGATCGCGCCGATCCGAATGTCACGCAGCGCGGACGACGTCTGCCGTGCAGCCGTCAGGCGTTCCACAAAGTAGCGTACGCCGTTGGCACTGGTGAAGATGACCCAATCGTAGCGGCCGAGATTCGCGACGGAGTCGTCGAGCGGGCGAAGATCCTCCGGCGGGGCGAAGCCAATAACCGGATACTCGATCGGCTCTGCCCCAAGCTCGCGTAAGCGCTCCGTAAGGACACTGGCCTGCTCGCGGGCGCGTGTGACGACGATGCGCTTACCCCAGAGCGGCGCATTATCGAACCAGCGCAGCCTGTCACGTAGACGGACGACATCGCCGATCACTACGACCGCCGGTGGCCGCAGCCAGGCCGCGGCCATCTCGCTCGCAATCGTCGCCAAGGATCCCATGACCGTCTCCTGAGCCGGAAGTGTGCCCCACCGGATCACGGCCGCGGGAGTCGAAGGATCACGACCGCCGGCAACCAGACGCTCTGCGATCACGTCGAGGGTTCCCACACCCATATAGAGGACGATCGTATCGGTGCTCCGTCCCAAGGTTGCCCAATCGACGCGTGCCGTCTCACGCGTCGGATCCTGGTGACCGGTGACGAAGACAACCGACGAGGCCCAGTCTCGATGCGTGACCGGGATGCCGGCGTAGGCCGGGGCGGCGATCCCGGACGAAATACCGGGGACGACCTCCCAGGGAATCCCAGCAGCTTCGAGGCTCTCGGCCTCTTCACCGCCGCGCCCGAAGACGAATGGGTCACCGCCCTTGAGCCTGACGACATGCTTGCCCTGCCGGCCGAGATCGAGAAGCAAATCGTTGATCTCATCCTGGGTCATGCTGTGGGCCCCTGCCTGTTTACCGACGTAGCGCCGCTCGGCGCCGGGCGTACAATAGGCCAGCAGCTCGTCGTTGGCGAGGTAGTCATACACGACGACATCCGCCTGCTGGAGACGCTGCATCCCTTTGACGGTGATCAGGCCGGGATCGCCCGGCCCTGCGCCGACCAGTGAAACTAGGCCGCCCAAAGCAATCCTCTCGTTAGCTTGCTTCTGCCGATAGTGCCCGCGGAGTTTCCACGGCCGGAACGGAGCGGCTCAGTTGCTCCAAGATCAAGTCCGCACCGCCACCAAGCAAATCCTCCGCCAGGGCAGTGCCAAGTTCTCGCGCCGTGCAAGCCGGGCCGCGCTGCTCGCCCCGGACGACTTGTACTCCGTCGGCCGTGCCTACGAGCCCCCGAATGCAAAGGTCCCATTCCCCGGACCTGGCCTGGCTCACGGTCGCATAGGCCGCAAGCGGCACCTGGCATCCGCCCTGAAGACGCGCGAGGAAAGCTCGCTCGGCCTCCACCTCCCAGCGCGTCGCACGATCGTCGAGCACGGCGACCAGCCCGATCAGCTCGGCGGCATCTGCCCGGCACTCGAGCCCCAATGCGCCCTGTGCCACCGCCGGCAGCATGATCTCTGGCTCAAGAAACTCGGTGACAGACCCGGCCAGATCGAGCCGGGACAGACCGGCCGACGCGAGGACGATCGCGTCGTAGTCATGCGTCAAGGCTTTCCGCAGTCGCGTGTCGACGTTGCCGCGCAGGTCGACGACCTCGAGATCGGGACGGTACCGCCGAAGCTGGCAGGCGCGTCGCAGACTCGATGTTCCGATGCGTGCGGCATGCGGCAGACGATCGAGACCCAGACCGTGGCGCGAAATCAGGGCATCGCGGGCGTCGGCACGCGCCGGGAACGCTGCCAGTATCAGGCTGGCCGGTACCTCCGACGGAAGATCCTTACACGAATGTACGGCCAGGTCGATATGCCCGTCGAGCAGGGCTGCCTCGATCTCGGTCACGAACAGCCCTTTATCGCCGATGCGCGACAGGGCACGGTCGAGGATCAGATCGCCCTTGGTCTGAATGATCTGCAGGTCGACCTGCAAATCGAGGTGTGCCCGCCGAAGTAATCCGGCGACTAGCTCGGTCTGATTCAGCGCAAGCTGGCTGCCGCGGGTGCCGATCCGTAGTCGCTTAGGCGCCATGCACGCTCCCGTCAAGGCCAAAGAGAAATTGGAGGGCTTCGGTGTAGGCCTGGGCATCCCCCTGCGCGGCCTCGTGCTTTAGACGCACCGTGGGCTGATGCAGCAGCTTGTTGACGATGCCGGAGACCATCAGCTCCACCACCTCGCGGTCCCGTTCGTCAAGACCGGGGAGGCGCCGGAGCGCCTTAGCGAGCTCGTCGCGACCGATCGAGTCGGCCTGCGCGCGCAGCCGGTTGAGGGTCGGAACTACGGCGCGCGCCGAGAGCCACGCGAGAAAGCGGGTCATCTCCTCCGCGACGATCGCCTCGACTGCCCCGACCTCGTCGCGGCGCCGCAGCACGTTGGCGGAGACTACCTGATCGAGATCGTCGATGTCGTAGACATGCGCCCCATCCACGAGGGCTACATCGGCGTCCACATCGCGCGGCACCGCCAGATCGATCAGCAGCAGCGGGCGCCCCGGCCGATCCGCCAGGGCTTCCCGAACATGCTCGGCGTGAATGACGGTGTGCGGCGCCGAGGTCGAGGAGAGCACCACGTCCGTTTCCCGGAGCGCCGTCGGAAGCAAATCGAAGGGGAGCGCTTGGCCGCCCCAGCGATCGGCGAGAAGCTGCGCGTTCTCGACCGTGCGGTTGACGAGGGTGATCGAGCGAGCGCCGTTGTCGAGCAGGTTCTTAGCCGACAGCTCGCTCATCTTGCCTGAGCCGACGAGCAGCACGCGTGCGTCGGCGAGTGTGCCGATGTGGCGCCTCGCGAGCTCTACGCCGGCATGACTCACGGATGCGGCATGCCTGCTGATGCTCGTTTCGGTGCGCGCTCGCTTGCCCACTTCGACCGCCTGACGGAAGAGGGCATGCAGCGCCGGCCCGAGAGCCTTGCTCGTCGCCGCCGCCTCAGCCGCAGCGCGAACCTGCGTCTGGATCTGGGGCTCCCCGACTACCAGCGAGTTCAGGCCGCAGGCCGTCGAAAAGAGATGCTCGACGGCCCTCGGTCCGGTGTAGGCGAAGAGGGCATCTGCGACGGAGTGCGGCTCCAAGTGGTGGAACTCGTGCAAGAAATCGACGATTGCACACTGTGCCGCCCGCGCATCTGCGGCCACGGCATATACCTCGACGCGGTTACAGGTCGAGAGAATGGCAGCCTCCTGAATGAGGCCGCCTCGAATGCCTCGAAGTTGCTCAAAGGCAGGCGGAAGCTGTGACGGTCGAAAAGCGAGACGCTCGCGAACCTCGACCGGGCTGGTATGGTGATCAAGGCCGACGACGATTATCTGCATATCTCTCTAAATCCGGCTCGACGCGGCGGATCACTTAGAGCCTCCGTGCGTGCCGTACTCATGTAAGGTCCGAAGACTCTGGCCCGCCGGAAGCTGCCTCACCTGGTACATCCGCGCTTACTCGTGCGATCAACTCTTCCGCGTAGCGTCGAACGCGGTCGGATGCCCCCATGCGGATCCATCCAAGCACCTCGTCCGTGGCCAAGCTGCGCGAGATATGTGGCCGCTTGGCGCGCGGAACCTCACGTAAGAGACGCGGCCGAAGCCGAGCGAGCAGACTGAGTAGCTCGGCATATTCCGATCCGAAGGCCCCGCGCAGCTTGCGGGCGACGAGTGCCGCGACAGCAGGAGCGGCGCCGCCGGTGGAGACTGCGAGGAGCAGGTCACCCTGGCGGATCGCCGCGGCCGTATTGAAATTCGCCGCGGCGGGATCGTCGGCAACGTTGACGAGACACCCGGCCCGGCACGCAGCCGCGGCTACGTCCGCGTTCACCTCCCGGTTATTGGTCGTCGCAAATGCGAGCACGGCCCCGTCGAGGTCACTCGGCTCGAACGCTCGCGCGACGTGCGCTACACGTCCGTCGGATACCCATTCCGCGAGATGATCTGTGAGTGTTGGGCTCACGACCACTACCTGAGCGTCGCACTCGAGCAGACCTTCGACCTTGCGCTCTGCGACCTGGCCGCCACCGACGACGACGCAGCGCGACGACCGAAGCTTCGTCAGCATGATCGGGTAAGCCTTCCCGATCACAGCACTTCGCCTCCGGGCGCGCCGGGGTCGCCATCATCACCCGGTACTGTTTCCTCGAAGGCACCCATCATCGCGCGCAGAACGCTATTCAGCAGCACATTGACTCGCCCAACGATCAGCAGCATCGCATTGCGATCGATGCCCGTCGTCTCGGGAAGCTGGAGCACCGTTTCGAGCAAAGCGTCGCGGAAGAAGAGGAAAGCGAGCACGGCATCGGGCAGCGTATGACCTCTGCGCGCCATCATTCGGCCGTAGTCGCGGCCAAAATCAAGCGCCATTCGGGTCTGGTCTTCGTCGAGCGCGGACCGGGTTGCGAGCTGGGAGACGAGGCCTGTGAGCCGGCGCCCGGCACCACGCCAGCGCGCCCGGTCATCCTCCGGCAAGCTGCGCGCCCAGGCAGCATGCGCGAGCGCCTCGGGTAGACCCTTGCGGGTATGCGCTACCGCTTCGGTCAGAAGATAGCTCTGAAGACCTGCACCGCGTACCGGCGAGACTTGGAGCAGCCGATCGATGTCGCCGCGCGCAAAGCGGCGATGGCCGCCGGGCGTACGGAAAGCGGCGAGTTTCCCCTCATCGCTCCACTGGCGCACTGTCGCCGGGTGAACGCCGAGGATTCTGCTGGCCTCGCTGAGCGTAAACCACTCAGCCTGTTCGTCGGTCTCGGTCGCCATCAAATCTATAGAAATCTACAGGCTCTTCTGATTTCTTCAAGGTTTGTGTACTATAGCACTAAGCCGAACGTGGGTCAAAGCGCGCATTCAACTCGACCCGCCTGGCCTACTCGCTCCACTGCGATCCGATGCTCACGGCCACATGGACCAGCACGGCATAGCAGCGGCGGCAGCGCAAGCTGCTATAATGACCGCGTTGGATGCCGGTTGATGGCATCGAGATGTAACTCGATATGACGACGATGTCGGCGGGTTTGCGGGCCCGCCGCATCTATTTTAATCCAGGGGAGCGCATGGATCGGATTCTGGTTACTGAGAAGATCGGCGACGCGGGTATCGCAACCCTCCGGGCCAACGCCGAAGTCGACCTGCGGCTCGACCTCACGCCTGACATGCTCAAGGAGATCCTTCCGCACTACGACGCACTTGTCGTACGATCGCAGACCAAGGTGACCGACGACGTGCTCGCGGCCGGTGAGCGCCTGCGGGTCGTCGGACGGGCCGGCACGGGCGTAGACAACATCGACCTCGCGGCGGCGACGCGACGGGGCATCCTCGTCGTCAACGCTCCGGCCTCGAACAGCATCGCGGTCGCCGAGCTGACGATTGCCCTACTGCTCGGGCTAGCACGACAAATACCACAGGCCCATGCTTCGCTTACGGGCGGCAAATGGGAGCGCGGAAAGTTCATGGGTACCGAAGTCCGAGGGAAGACACTGGGCTTACTCGGGCTCGGGCGTATCGGCGCCGAGGTTGCCCGCCGGGCACGAGCCCTTGAAATGAAGCTGTTGGCCTACGATCCCTTCATCTCCGAAGAGCGCGCAGCACAGCTCGGCGTCCGGCCGGTGTCGCTGGATGAGCTTCTGCGGGAAAGCGATGTCATCTCGCTGCACATGCCGCTGACCGACGGTACCCGTAACCTGATCAACGCCGACCGCATCGGGCAGATGCGCAAGGGCGCCTGGCTGATCAACTGCGCCAGGGGCGGAATCATCGACGAGGGCGCACTGCACGCCGGGATCGAGTCGGGCCAGATCGGCGCGACTGCCCTGGACGTGTGGGCAAAGGAGCCGCCCCTGGGATCGCCCCTACTGAGCGATCCGCACGTGATTGCCTTGCCCCATCTCGGCGCCTCGACGGAAGAGGCGCAGGCGCTGACGGCGGCCGATGTCGCCGATGGCGTGGTCGACGCACTCGCGAACCGCACGCCGCGCTACGCCGTGAACGCCCCATTTGTACCTCCCGAGGAATGGGCCGTCGTAGCGCCCTATATCGAGCTTGGGACCCTGATGGCGAAGCTGAGCCGGCAGCTGGTGGACGAGCCGGCCAGGGCGTTTGAGATTGTCTATGCCGGCGACCTGGCGCAGCATACGACGGAGCCGATCCGGCTCGCCGTGCTGGCGGGCCTACTCGAGGAGACGAGCGAGGCGCGGGTAACCCCGGTGAACGCCGCTTTGATCGCGCGTGACCGCGGCCTAACCGTCAACGAGCGCAAACAGCCGGATGGCGATCACTATGCAGCGCTGCTCGAGCTTCGGGTCAGGACAGCCGACGGCACCGAACACACCTTTGGCGGAACGGCTGTCCAGGACGAGCCACACATCGTGATGGTCGACGGGTACCGCCTGGATCTGGTGCCGTCGCAGTCGATGGTCTTCACCTTTCACCGGGACCGACCAGGTCTGATCGGAATGGTCGGAACAATGCTTGGTAAAGCCGATATCAATATCTCTTCCATGCACGTTGGGCGCATGGCGCCGCGTGGCGAGGCGATGATGGTTTTGACGGTCGACGAGCCTGTGCCACAAAGCGCCATCGCGGAGATCGAATCTCTCAGCAACATCCGGCGAGCTTATAGCGTGCAGCTATAAATCTACGAATTCTGTTTGACACGGCGGGGACGGCGTGCTAAGCTAAACCAGCAGAACGGACCCGCGGCAGATGCTGCAGGTTCCATGTAAACTAGAGTCTCGAGGAGCGTCTTGCGCGTGCAGCTTACGCACCATACTGCGAAGCGTCGACGTCATACAAGGTGTCTCTGGCCGCTATCGCCGGCCGGTCGACTCACTTCCCCAATGGGGAAGTTTTTTTTTGCCCGTGAGGTCCGGGGTGGCCGTAGAAACATCACGCAAAACGATCGCGACGCCTCGTGGTCGATCCGGGTGCGGCCATCGGTGACGACAGCCGGCGGCCGGAGCTCGGGAAGGAAGGAGCCGGCATGCCACGAGTGACCTTACCTGGGCTGATCGACGTCCACGTCCATCTACGCCAGCCTGGAGGCGAGCAGAAGGAGACCTATGCCAGCGGAACCGCCGCGGCATTGGCGGGGGGTGTTACGACGGTTCTCGACATGCCGAATACGTCCCCTCCGACGATCGACATGCAGAGTCTCGAGGCCAAGCGGCGGCTCGCGGCAGCCGGGATACGCTGCGACGTCGGCCTGTACCTTGGGGCGACGGCCGACAACATGGAGCGCGTGGTAGCCGCTGCTCAGGGGGCCTGCGGGCTCAAGATTTACGTCAGTGCGACGTTCGGGCCGCTGAGGGTTGCAGACTGGGCACAAATCGAGGCGCACGTCGAAAGCTGGCCGCCGGAAAAGCCGATCGTCGTGCACTGCGAGGGCGATCTGCTCCCACACATGCTCCAGGTCGGGGAGCGCCACGGCCGGCACATCCACGTCGCCCACGTGGCCCTGCGCCAGGAGATCGAGGCGATCATCGAGGCGAAGAGTCGCGGGGTCCTCGTCACCTGCGAGGTCACGCCGCATCATCTCGTACTCTCGTCGGAAGATCTGGGCCGTCTCGGTCCGTTCGGGGACGTCCGTCCGCGCATCGCGTCGCCTGACGACCGGCAGGCGCTCTGGGAACACCTCGACGCCGTGGATTGCGTCGCGACCGACCATGCGCCGCACACGCTCGATGAAAAACACGGCGAATCCCCTCCGCCCGGTCTGCCAGGCGTCCAGACGATGCTGCCGCTGCTGCTTACGGCGGTGGACGCAGGGCGGCTGACGCTCGAACGCCTGGCAGAGCTCACGGTCTACAATCCGGCACGACTTTTCGGCCTTGCGCTCGACCGGCTCACCTGGGTCGAGGTGGAAATCGGCCCACGCTACCGAATCACGAACGAAGAGCAGCTAACCAAGTGTGGGTGGACTCCCTTCGCCGGCCTGGAGGTCGCCGGACGAGTGCTCAAGACAGTGCTGCGGGGAGCAACCGTCTGGGATGGCGAAAAAGTACTGGCGG
This sequence comes from Chloroflexales bacterium, assembly GCA_038254585.1. GTDB lineage: Bacteria > Chloroflexota > Chloroflexia > Chloroflexales > Kallotenuaceae > JBBSGA01. The sequence goes on from JBBSGA010000002.1 coordinate 14,310, forward strand.
AGCCGGGGAGTGGCCGCGTGCTGTGGACGTCCGACGGAACGAGCAGAGCATAGGATATAGGGAAAGGAGTACCACGAGTGATCAATCGTACACGGCTGTTTGATGCGGACGCGCAAGCCGCGGCGCCATCATCTGCGGGAGGAATGTGCGGCCAGGATATCCTTTCTGTGAGCCAGTTTACGGCCGACCAGCTCGACTATATCTTCGATGTCGCGGAAGAGATGCGCGGTCTCTGCGAGCGAATGGGGGGGATCGATCTCCTGCACGGCAGAGTCCTCACGTGCCTGTTCTACGAGCCATCGACACGAACCTCCTCGTCGTTTATCGCCGCCATGGAACGCCTGGGCGGGTCAGTCATCCCGATTACGCAGGGCGTACAGTTCTCTTCGGTCTCCAAGGGCGAGACACTCCACGATACAATCCGCACGCTCGAGCAGTATTCTGACGTCATCGTGCTCCGGCACCCCGAGACAGGATCGGCCGGTATCGCCGCGGCCGCCGCCGAGATCCCAATCATCAACGCGGGCGATGGAACCGGCGAGCACCCTACCCAGGCACTGCTCGACCTCTTTACGATCAAGGAAGAGCTGGGCACCCTGGATGGATTGCACGTGGCGATGGTCGGCGATCTACGGTACGGACGTACCGTCCATTCCCTCACGCAGCTCCTGAGTCGCTATGACGTGCGCTTTACCTTCGTGTCACCCGAGATCCTACGCCTGCCGTTGGACTATATGAACCAGGTCAAGGATACGGGCAAGCAGGCGCGCGAGACGTATAACGTCGCCGACGTCATCGGCAACGCCGACGTGATCTATGTGACCCGTGTGCAGAAAGAGCGCTTCAGCGACCTGGCGCAGTACGAATCCGTTAAGGACTACTACCGGATCACCCCCGAGCTCATGCAGCAGGCCAAGGCCGAGGCAATCGTCATGCACCCTCTTCCGCGCGTCAACGAGATCGACGTACGCGTGGACAGCGATCCGCGAGCAGCGTACTTCCGCCAGGTTAAGAACGGCATGTACATTCGGATGGCCTTGCTGGCGGCAGTGCTCGGACGGGCATAGCCGCATCAGCTGCGCATGGCCGCACCAATTTCCCCAAAAGCGCTGCCCGCACGGTATAATACGCGCCAAGAAGCCACCTCTCTGCCGGGCTCGTTGAGAGCCGCCCGAACGGGTTCGGGCTCGTGTAATAAGGACAGCCTCATGCACTTTTTCGAACGTATCGAGCATGTTAGCAAGCAAAACAGTACATTGCTCTGCGTTGGCCTCGACCCGGACCCGAAACGGCTGCCCGACTGGGCACATGACGACCCCAATCCAGTTTTTGCCTTCAACCGTCATATCATCGACCTCACCTGCGATCTTGTTTGCGCCTACAAACCGAACGCCGCCTTCTATGAAGCGCTCGGGACGCACGGTTGGGAGACGCTGCGGGAAACGATCGCGCATGCCCATAAATGTGGGGTGCCAGTGATTCTGGATGCCAAGCGAAATGACATTGGCTCAACCGCGGAGGCGTATGCGCGGGCGGCATTCGAGAAGCTGAAAGTGGATGCGATTACCGTCAACCCGTATATGGGATGGGACTCCGTGGAGCCGTTCGTCCGGTACGTCGACCGCGGGGTCTTCGTCGTGACCCTGACCTCCAACCCGGGTGCTCAGGATTTCCAGTGTCTCGACGGCGACGGGCACAGGCTCTATGAGCACGTGGCCGAGCAGGCCGCGAGCTGGAACGAGCGCGCAAACGTCGGACTCGTCGTCGGAGCCACCTACCCGGACGAGATCTGCTGCGTGCGAGCGGTTGCCCCGAACGAATGGCTTCTGATGCCGGGCATTGGATCGCAAGGGGGAGACCTCGAGGCGGCGCTGCAAAACGGGCTGCGCGCGGATGGCAGCGGTGTGATCGTCAATGCCTCGCGCTCGATCATGTACGCTGACGACCCTCGAGAGGCGGCGATGACCCTGCGCGCGCAAATCGAAGCGGCACGTGCACGGCGGCGGGCCGGGGTCGGAGACTGCCAGCCGGGGACTCGAAAGCCGGCCCACAACCCCAACCTTGTCGACCTCGCCTTGGGGCTGCACGAGACGGGCGCGGTTCAGTTCGGGGACTTTACGCTACACTCCGGCGTACAGTCCCCATTTTATATCGATCTGCGCCTTCTCGTCAGTAATCCCAGCGTCCTGGCGCACGCCGCGCGCGCGTACGCGGAGATGCTGAGTGAGGTCTACTTCGATCGGCTGGCTGCGATACCCTATGCCGGGCTGCCGATCGGGACGGCCGTGGCACTTCAGACCAAGACTCCGCTGCTCTACCCTCGCAAGGAGCGCAAGACGTACGGCACAAGCCGGGCGATCGAAGGACACTTCGAGCCGGGCGAGGTGGTCGTGGTCCTAGACGATCTGATCTCATCGGGCGCGAGCAAGATCGAGGCAATCAAGCCGCTACGGGAGGCGGGGCTGCGCATCGCGGATGTTGCCGTCCTGATCGACCGTGAGGGAGGCGGACGCGAGGAGCTGGCAGCGAACGGCATCACACTGCACAGCGTCTTCCGTCTGCATGAGCTGATGGATCTACTGCTCGAGCAGGACCGAATCACCGTCGAGCAAAAGGCGCAGGTCGATCGCTTTCTTGCAGGTCGGGCCAAGACGGTGGCCTGAGGGTCTACACCAGGATTCAAAGATGCTGTGAGCGGACCGGCAATCTGCCGGTCCGCTCGTTATCACAAGCCGTGCCGGAGCATCCCGCCCCTGCTAGCCGCCCCCACCGGCGCCACCAAAGATGCCGCCATGCGTCATAGCTCGAACATCTAGGAGCTCGTCCAGCCGATCTGCAGGTAGGTAACCTTTTTCGAGGACGACCTCACGGATAGTCTTCCCGGACTTCATCGCCTCCTTGGCAACCTCAGCACCTTTCAGATACCCGATCACAGGATTTAGGGCGGTGACGAGGATCGCATTCTTGGCGAGCCAGGCCGTCGCCTTTTCGGCATTCGCCGCGATCCCCACGACGCATTTGGTCGTGAAGGCGCCGATCGCCCCGATCAGCACGTGCTCCATCTCGAAAAGATTGTGCGCAATGATCGGCATCATCACATTCAGCTCGAGCTGCCCCGCTTGGCCGGCGAGCGCAACGGCGTGATCGTTGCCCATGACGTGGAAACAGGCCATGTCAAGCATCTCCGCAAGCACCGGGTTGACCTTACCCGGCATGATCGACGACCCAGGCTGGACAGCGGGGAGCCGGATCTCGTCGAGGCCGGTCGCGGGGCCGGATGCGAGAAGCCGTAGGTCGTTCGCGATCCGGATCAGCGTCACGCAGAGTGTCCGGAGGGAGCCCGAGAAGTCCACGAGATCGGCCATGCTTTGCATTGACTCGAAGAGATTGCCTGAAGAGCGCAGCGGAAACCCCGCGAGCTCGCTGAGCTTCTGCACCATACGCTCGTGATACTCTGGGTGGGCGTTGAGGCCAGTGCCGGTGGCCGTCCCGCCGATTCCGATCCGCCGAACCCGATCTGCGGCCGTCGCGATCCGCTCGCGGTCGTTGCGAACGGCCTGGGCATAGGCTCCAAACTCCTGGCCGAGACGCACCGGCACAGCATCCTGGAGATGCGTTCGTCCCGATTTGACGACGCCGTCGAACTCTTCGGCCTTAGTCTGTAACGCGTCCACCAGTCGATCGATGACCCCGAGCAACTCGTCGAGCCGCCAGAGGACGCCAAGCCGGATGGCGGTCGGGATCGTGTCGTTCGTCGATTGGGCCATGTTGACGTGATCGTTCGGGCTGACCGGCTTGGATTTGTCGGCCAGGTCGACGCCGAGCAGCTGGTTGGCGCGGTTAGCCAGCACCTCGTTGACATTCATGTTATGCGAAGTTCCAGCCCCGGCCTGGAAAGGATCGACGACAAACTGGTCGCGATGCTCGCCGCGCAGGACCTCGTCGCCGGCCTTGATGATCGCGCCGGCGATACGCGGCTCCAACAGGCCGAGATCGCGATTGACCTCGGCGGCGGCACGCTTAATCAGGGTCTGGGCCCAGACGAAGGCCGGATACGGCCGCATTCCGCTGATCGGGAAATTCTGCACGGCACGTTGGGTCTGCGCCCCATAGAGCGCGCCAGAAGGAACCTCCATTTCGCCGAGCGAGTCTCTTTCTATCCGGAAATCACCCATACCACTCCCTCGCCTATTCGGTGAGCGCGCCATCGGCGCGTATGGCGCGCTTCAAATGTGGCAGCCGGTAAAGATTGTAACCGGAATCGGCCAGAGAAACGACATCCACAGAAAGCGTGTAGCAGCCCAATATGGCGATGTGCACGATTATGGTACACTGCCTCTAGCCCATGAGCCAGGAAGCACCGCTCGAACAACCCGTCGCGGCGACTCGCCGGAGGTCCAGGCTCCTCCAGGTCGTCGGCGTGCTTGCCTTCGCCCTAGCCCTAAACCTCGTCGTCATCGCACTGCCGCGCCGGTGGTTCGTGGGGTGGGGCAGCTATGGCTATCTGGGCGTATTCGTCGTGACGCTCCTGGCGAATGCGTCAGTTTTCGTGCCCATACCCTATCCGGGTATGGTCGCGAGGCTCGCGGTCGAGCTGAATGTCTTCGGGGTCGCGATTCTGGGCGCGGCGGGATCGGCGATTGGCGAGACGACGGCCTTTTTCGTGGGCCGTGCGGGTAAGGGAGTGGTGGAGGAGACCGCCTTCTACCGGTGGCTACGCCGTCAGCTTCGTACGCCACTCCGGGCCTTCGTCGTGCTCTTCCTGCTCTCGGCCCCGCCGAATCCCTTCTTCGACGTCGCGGGCCTCACCGCCGGCTCGCTCGGGGTCACCTTCCCGATCTTCGTAGCAGCCACCTTCTGCGGACGAATAATTCGCATGCTGATCCTGGCAAGCCTCGGCCGGACATATCTCTAGCCTCGATTCGTTTAGATCAGCCGCCGCATAATAGAGTGAGCTACCGACAAGCAACGTCGGCAGGCGCTGTTAGCTGTTGCTCGTTCATGCCTATTGGCCCGGAATACCGAGACTGGTCTCACCGCCGCGCCCCCCGGCGCCGTTAACGTAGATCGTGCGCTCGGCAACTACCGGCCGGTCGGCAGTGACGATCGTGGAGAGGATCGGCTGGTCGGGCATTTCGGCGTTCACGGAGACCGTCAGCCGGGCGGCCGCGCCGACGGTGTGGGCACGCCGCTCGATCTTGCCGTCGGCACGCATGTAGGTGACCTCCACGCCCACCAGCTGTGTGTTTGGATTGAGGAGCAGCAGATACTCCTCGGCCGGCTTGGCCGTCGAGCCTTCGACAAAGTCCCAGCGAGTAGCGGCGCGTGGAGCCCCGGGACCAGCGCTCGCCCCGCTGCCACGATCGAACTGAATGAGACGCTCCGCCACGATCGGCCTCTCCGCGTTGAGATCCATCGCGAAGGGAAGATCAGGCGCGATGTCGTTGAGCGACAGCACGGTGCGCTTTCGCCCTGGAATCGCGTAGCGGCGGTCGAGCGAGGTGCCGTCCTCGCTCATCACCCGCAGAGTAACCGGGAGCTGCTGGGGCCACGGATTGAAGAGCGTGAGCGTCGTCGTATAGCCCGCCATCGTACTACCCTCGGCAAACATCCAGCGCCGGCTTAGATCAGCGCTCCCGGGAGCGATCGTCGCCGCGCCCGATCCGCTCACGGCGAGACGCTCCGCGATAATCGGCTCGCCGGATACGACTACCAGGGCGAAATGCTGGCCTGGAAGCAGCTTGTCTAGGTCGACCGTCTGGCGGGAGCGCGGAGGGAGAGTAAGGGTGTGTGAGACCGGGCCGGACGCATCCGGATAAAGTGTGACCGTCGTCGGCACTTCGCGGTCCTGAGGATTGAGCACTTCGATGGCCGACGCCTTGGCCTCCACCCCAGAGGCCTCCGCGAAGTACCATACGCGCGCCGGCTGCTTCTCAGCCGGGCCGCCCAGAACCTCGCGACCGGTAATCTGAATGCGCTCAGCGTCGATCCGGCGGTCCGAGAGAAGCTCGACACCGAGCGGCCCGCTCACGGGAAACGTCGAGTTGAGCGTAACGTCTACCCGTTTGCCAGCCGGCACCGTGACGCTTCGCCGCTCCTGGCCCAACGAGGAAATACCTGTGAGCGTTGTCCGCGCCTCGTCGGGGCCCCGGTTGAGCAGTGTGAGACGCTCAGTTCCAAGCGCTGTATTGCCTGCCGCGAAGAAAAGCCGCGAGCGTACGATGGCACGATCCATCGAACTGCGGAGCTCGGGCGCCAGGTTCGTTAGTTGAGACGGAGCATTCGGTGCAACCTCGAGGCTGCTGGGGGCAAGGTGGTACGCATCGCCGAGCCATCCGAGCAGACTGACCAGCGAGGCCTGTGCTGCCTCACTCAAGCCTTCGCGCCCGATATCTGCGAGTAGGGCGATCTCCACCGTTCCATCGGCTGACTGAGCCAGCTTAACAGTGGTACTGCCGGGCCCCTGATAGATCGTCCCTGCGCCGTCAAGCAGAAAATGATAGGGCAATACATCTTGGTGCTCGAGGTTGATAGCAACCCACTGGAGCGCCCGGAGGGTAGCGGCACTATTCGGGTCGTCTGCCGGTGCTGGCACTTCCGATAGCCGGATGCGGCGTGGAATCTGACGCTCGATATCGCTCCCAAGTCCCAGCGCGCCCCAGTCGACCGCGGCCACGGTGGCCGGAGGCGGTGTTTGGACAAGTGGACCACCTGGAGGCACACGGCCGACGATGTCGACGAGAGCAGGACCAGCGGTTGAGCTGAGGTAGGTCAGCGTCACATCCGCAAGCGAGGGCGAGCCGGCAGCAGCTTCGAAGCGCGCGCGATATTGGAGCCAGGAGGTAAAGGGCCGCAAGACGAAGAGCTGCGATATCGACCTTCCGCCAGCGTCTGTAGTCCCCACGCCGGCCTGCCAGTCGCTCCACGCCTGTCCATCTACGCTGGAGCGAAGCTCCAGCGTGAGCGTTTGGCCCGCCGTCGCCTGCGCGTGCCATTCGATAGTTGCCGCATTGAGACCGAAGGGCGCCTGAAAGGCTTGCGACTGGTAGATGCCGGAGCTCTGGCCGGTCTGAAGGCGTAGATCTGCGCCTTCGACATAGACCCCTGTCAGAGTGCCTTGAAGCCAATCTGCAAGCGCCGTCTGCACGAAGTGGCCACTCTGGACTGGAGGGACGTCGCGAGCCGGCAGGCGGGCTAGACCAAAAAACGCCAGTAGAGGAACGAGCAGCAGCCATCGCAGCATCGCGTTTCACCCCGCCTGAAAGAAGATCGACAGCCGAACTGTGCTTCTTCGGCAGCCGGATGTACAGCACACATATCGGAAGGCCCTTCCCAGTCGCCGCCTTCCCCTAGCCGCCGCCCACTAGCTAGGGAGCTTGCTACTGCGGACCTTTGAGCGCCTGGACTGTGTACTGGTTGTCGGAGTCCCAGAGCATCCAGCCTGCAGCCTGGTTCTGCTCTGCAGCATCGATCTGCGCGCGCACTTCCTTGGGCCCATAGTCGACGACGAGGTTCTTGGGGACCCACTTGAGCGTGAAATCCTGAAGCCAGGGGCGGGCACGCGCCCGGCTGGCCTCGCCGTCAAGCTGGTTCTTTACCAACTCCATCGACTTGGCCACAAGCTCGAAAGGATGCAGCGATGGATTTCCGAGCCCCAGCTCGTCATAGAGAAAGTGCGACGGATAGACCATTGGGCAAACGTAGTCGGCATACTTGCCCATGACATGCAGGTTCTGCCCAATATTTGGCTGCGGCTCCCAGGCGACGTAGCCGAAGACATCGACCGCGAAATAGGCGCCGGCCTCGTTGATCGCCTTCTGCGCACGCTGCATGAACCGGCCGATCGTATTGAACATCTCGTCGGGATGATTGTGCCAGTCGTGCGGCCCTTTGAACCTGGCATCGGTAAGATCGCCGTCGCTGGGGAAGCGGGTATAGTCGAATTGGATCTCGTCGAAGCCCATCTTGGCGGCCTCGACTGCCAGCTGGATATTGTAGTCCCAGACGTGCTCGTCGTAGGCGTCGAGCCAGGCGATCCCAAATGCCGCGAACCAGGGCTTGCCCGTCTTCGCATTCTGGACGTACCAGTCGGGCCTGACCTTGAGCAAGCTGTTGTCATGGGCAAAGATATGGACGCGCGCAATCGTATAGACGTGCCGCTTCTTGGCTTCCGACAGAATCCACGGAAGGTCCATAATATCGGCCGAGGTACCAAGCTCGCGCACCAACGGCACGTTCGATTTGTAGTAGATCAGACCCACGTCCTCGAGATTATCCGACTTGAGATCGAGCACCATCGCGTTGAGCTCGGTCTTATCGATGACATCGAGGTAGTCCGTCACACTCTTGTGGCTTGCGGCTACGTTGGCCTTGACGTAGAGGGCCTTGGCGTTGAAGGGCTCGAGCTTGATGTCGTCTTTGAGCGCCCCGGCCGTTACCTGCGCCTCGCCGCGCCGGTACCCGGGATGAAGCGCCTTTAGGTAGACGCCCTGCGGCATATGCTCGAGGTGGTAGCGTCCGTCTTTGTCCGTGCGCACGTCGGCCAGGACCGTACCGGTGTAGCTGTCGGTGGCGATAACGGCGGTATTCGAAAGAACGGTCCCGCTCTGAGCATCGCGAACGACGCCTTCGAGAGCATTAGGCCGAAGTACGACATCCAACGTCGTGGTACGATCGAGGGGCATCTTCGCCTCGTCGTAGCCGTCACGCGAGAAGACAAGCGTGCCGTCCGGCGGAATCTCCTTCAGCGTGAACCTGCCCTGCACGTCCGTCGTCGCGCCGGCATCGCCCAGGACGACTTTCACTCCCGGGACCGGCTTGCTCGAATAGGCATCGGTGACCTCGCCAGTCAGCGTCGTCGGCCGGAGGGTAACGTCCTGCTCTGTCGAGCGCCGGATGTCGCTCCGTGTCTCCTCGTGATCCGGCGCCGACACGGCTATTTGATACGCCTCGGGTACTCCACTCAGCTCGTAATGGCCGCCGGCATCGGTAGTAGTCGTTACCTTGTCGGTCGCCTTCACAACTGCGCCGGCAATCGGCTGGCTGCTGAAGGCATCACGGATCGTACCTGTTAGGGTATTGGGTCTGAGGCTCGTCTCCAGCGTAAGTGTGAGCGCCTGCGGCTTCTTGAGTTCGGGGCGCTCGGCGAGGTTCAGGGTGGCTGACTGGTAGCCTGACGCCTGGAGCACCGCTTTGTCCTTGACATTCCAGCTCTGGGTCGCCCAACGGCCGTTGGCGTCCGTCGCAACGCCAGGCTGCTTGCCGATCGTGACCTGTGCGCCCTCGATCAGCTGGTTGGTATAGGCGTTCCGGACCTGGCCGGTGAGCGTTACCTTGGGACTGTTACCACATGCAGCAAGAAGTAGGGCGAGGCAGATCATCAGCGGCCCACGCCGCGCGACAGCAAAGCGCATCGAGAACTCCTCGTAGAGGATCGCATAAGTCGGCGGTAGTGTACGAGCATGCGCTTTATGTGTCAAGCGTTTTGCCCCTCACATCGGCCTGCAGGAGCGTGTGTGCAGCCAATTTTCCGGCACTGCAACTCTCATCTTTCTCTATACATAGCCTCAATGGAACGCCTCGTGCGGGGAAAAGAGGCCCTGTTAGAGATGACTCATGAAACTGCAATGTTCGGGTCATCTCGAAGCCATTTGTCAGAACCGCGGTTGTGCTATTCTAAAAGCTCATTTGGAACCGTCCGGAGTGAGGAGTAACTCCATGCGGCGATTCGTGCCCTTGATTATCGTTATTGCGATACTCTGCCCAACTTTAGCACACTCCGCAGGATCGGCGGCGATGATACCGGCCTTCGAACGGACCTGGTCCCACGACGACGCAACGGTTGCCGATGGCGAGGAACAGCGGAGCTGGACCTGGGGTCCAGACGTTCTTAGAAGCGCAAGCGAGCCCTATATCCAATCACCCGGAGGTCAGCGCCAGGTATGGTACCTGGACAAGGCCCGGATGGAGATAACGCATCCCGACGCCGATCCCGACAACGACTGGTATGTGACATCCGGCCTGCTGGTCCGCGAGCTCATAAGCGGCAAGATGCAGATCGGCGACACGGATTACGAGACGTGGCAGCCATCGGCCGTTCCGATCGCAGGGGATCTCGACGCTGCTCCCGGCACGACGATCACCTATGGAGATATGCGGCCGCTTGCAACCGTCAACAGCGAGTGGCGGGCGCCCAAGGCCGCCAGCGGTGCACCGGTTATCGACGTCGTGGCGCCGGGTGGCGCGGTAACCCAGAATGTGCACTACGCCGTGTTTGGTGCAAAGCTGGGCGGCTACGATGATGTCGTAGGCCATAACATCGCCGCCTTCTTCTTGGACGCGCTTCCTACCGACACGCTGCTGTACGTCGCGGGGCGTCCCCTGACTGAGCCGTATTGGGCGCAAGTACCCGTCGCACATCAGCAGCGTGACGTCCTGGTGCAGGCCTTCGAGCGCCGCGTCCTCACCTATACTCCGACCAACCCCGATGGCTGGAAAGTAGAATGGGGCAATGTCGGCCGGCAATATGCGCAGTGGCGCTACGGGCGCCTCGACGCAGGCGACGCCTTCGCCCCGAATGCTACGGTCGACGCGAGCGCAGCAGTGCACGATCTGCGTGAGGTTGCGCCCGCAGCGGCGGATATTGCTGCTTCCCGCCAAGGGCTCGTCGGCGCAGCAGTCTACGATACGGACTCCGGCGCCTTCTACAGCTTTCAGGGTCGGAAGTCGTTCACGATGTACAGCATCGCCAAGGTGCCGATCATGCTGGCAATCCTCGATCGGGCAGTACGCGAGCAGCGCCGTGTCACAACGTCAGAGCAGAACCTGATCGAAAGCATGATCCACGTCAGCGACAACGACGCGGCGTCGGCACTCTATTCCGACATCGGAGGTGCAGCCGGAGTCGGACGATACCTGCGCCGGATCGGGATCATGAACACGCAGATGAGCGACTATGGGTGGGGGGCCAGCACGACGACCGCGCAGGACATGACCCGTCTGATGGCGAAGCTCGGCAGCTGCACGATCCTCGTGCCCCGCCTCTGCCGCTACGCGCTCGACACCATGCGTAGCGTCGTGGACAGCCAGAGGTGGGGGGTGTCGGCGGGCGTGCCGGGTGACGGCAGTGTCGCACTTAAGAATGGCTGGTATCCCGACGACTCCGGCTGGGGCATCAACAGCATCGGCCTCATTTCGAGCGAGGGCAAGCACTACGCTATCGCCATATTGACCTACCCCAACCCATCCATGGGGTACGGCATCGACACGATCCAGAAGATTTCGGCGGCGATCTACCCGACCTTACACTAGCGCCGATCGCCGAAGGTGCGCGAGGCGCCACCGATGAGTGCGTACGGCGCCCAGAAGATCGGGTCTGCATAGGGCTGGCCCGTTTCATCAGCTCGTTCCAGCACTGAGAGGTCTCCGTCGCGGCTATTCAGCCAATCGCGCACGGCACTCGCCGTCAGAGTGCGGAGATAGCCCTGCGCATCGCGCAGGGCCGCAGCTGGATCGAAGACGCGACCTTGATCGATCAAGGTCGCGTAGAAGCGTTCCATGAGGATGCGTGCCGAAGTATCCTCGACGGGCCAGAGTGTAACCAGCACCGCCTGAGCCCCGGCCGACAGAAACGCCCGCACGAGCCCCATCGGTTCGTCGCCGCGCAGCACGCGGCTTATGCCGCTGCGGCAGGCGCTCAGCGTCACCAGCTCCGCGTTGAGATTCCACTGCTGCAGGACCTCCGCGGCGCTCAGGCGTTCGCCAGGACCGAGCTCGAGCCATGAGCGCAGCGGATCATCGAGGTCAAACTCGCCATGGCAGGCGAGGTGGAGCCAGCGGTATTGGGAGGCTACGACCTGCAGCTCGCGGCAGATACCCGGCTCGCCACGCCGGCCGACACCGCCGCAGATCGCGGCGACGGAAAGGGCTTCACGCTCGGTGTGACGCAAGTCTCGCTCCGGACCGCCATCGAAGCCCACGGCGAGGCATGGCAGCGGCGCCGGGTCTCGCTGCCTCCCGAGTGCGCGGAGAAGCAGAGTAGCGCTAGGCGCATGAACCAGGGGAAGCGCAGAATCGATCGTTGCGTCCGTTTCGTGGTCCACAAAAGCAGCGAATGGCATCTGGTGCAGAGGGCCATGCGGCACTACCATGATCGCACTCGATCGGCGCACGAGGTCCACGGCTGGACCAATGAGGCCGGCGAAGGCGCGGCGAAGCAGGTGCGGCGCCAGAAAGCGCCGGCCGTCCTGCAGATGGGGCGAGCGGAACGCGTTGGGATCGAGCTTGCAGTCATGCGCGCGAAGCTCGGCGGCCTTGACGGCGAAGAGCAGCGTTCGTGGAGGCGTGATCAGGCAGGCGCGCAAGCCGGCGGCTTCACGTGGCAGGGCATCCAACATCATCGATTCGAGACCGCGCAATCCTGTCGTAAAGTAGGCCAGCAGCAGCGCATCCGCCGGCAGCGCCGCCTGAACCTCGGCGGCGGTTACCGGCCTCGCGTGCGTCTCGGCGGACGCGGGAGCCTCTCCCGCACTGCGCCGCATGAGCACGTCCGCGAACGCCCGGGCACGGGCTCGTTCGGCATAGTCGAAAGCACCGACGACATCACCACGCCGCAGGCACAGCTGGACTAGCGCCTCGTAGACCTGCTGCCAGCGCCCCATGAGGCTGATCATCAGGTCCTCGTCACGAAGCGGCGCACGGGTTGTTTCGATCTCCTCGATTGCTGCGACATAGCTCGCCTGCGCTGTTTCCAGCACCCCGAGATGCTCTTCGGCATGGCCGATACGGTAGTGAATGAGCGCGACTACGTCGCGGCGCCCGAGCTCGATTGCCAGTCTAAGAGCCTCGCGATAGTGCGCCAGAGCGCCCACGTGGTCGTCCTGTGCCTGGTGGACAAGACCCCGGTGTAGATGAACGTCGACGGCGTAAACACGCGTCGTCATCTGACTGAGCGACTGTTCGAAGTGCTCAATCGCGACGTCGAAATTGCCGGCTAGAAGCTCGACCTCGCCAATATTGGCCGAGCTGCGCCCGAGAAAGTCCGTCGCACCTTCGCGCCGGAAAAGCTCCGCTGCCATCGCAAGATGGGCGCGTGCCTCGGCCCAGTGCCCCTGATCGCGAAAGAGCAGTCCGAGCTCGTTATACGCCCGCGCCTGATGGTAGGTCGCGCCCGTGACCGCGAAGAGTCGGGCGCTCTCGCGGAAATCGGCCTCCGCTGCGGGGTAATTCTGCAATTCATAGTGGAGGATTCCCCGATTGTTGAGCGCGATCCCCTGGCGCGTCAGGTTGCCGAGGCGCTGCCAGATCGTGTAACTCTCGCGATACCCATTGAGCGCCTGCTCATACTCGCCCTGGAGCTGCGCGAAGCGTGCGCGCGAGTTGAGGACCCGGCCGCGAATCGTATCGTCGAGATCACGCTCGGCCAGCAGACGGTCGAACGCGGCTCTGGCGGACTCGAAGCGATCCTGAAGACCCTCCCCGAGACCGCGGTAATACCAGACGAGATGCCGGTTCCGCGGCTGGCGCAGCAGATCAATCGGGGCTGCGGAGACTTCGCCGGCAAGTAGCGTCGGCTGCTGTTGAATGAGAGCCTCACAGTGGCGCTCCAGGTGGCCGATGTAGATCTCTTCCATCTCGGCGCGACCAGAATCGGGGCCTGCCGCGAGTTGCTCTGCGTAGTAGCGGGCTGCTCGCCCGCGCAGCTCACGAAGGCGCTCTGGGTCCTGCTCGAGCTGCTCCATCACGTCTGCCCGCAGATCCGGCGCAACCCTCAGCTTCTCTTCCTCTTCTACTCGCACGAGGCCATCTGTGAGCAGGCGTGCCGGACTCGCGCCTGCCGGCAGGCCGAGAAGCGCCGCAAGTCCAGCCGCGGCGAAACGATCGAGGATCGCCGCGGCCTCGAGGGCAGCGCGGAGATCGGGGGGAAGGGTAGTTAGCGGGATGGCACGGCGAAGATCTTCCATGGAGCGATCCATTGATTTCGATAGCTGGGCCAGATGGATGTTTTCGCTGATAACCGATGTGTTACGGCGTTCAGTATAGCAGGGCGCCGGCGGGACTTGGAGCTCGTCCGGCCTTCGTGGCCGCGACGAAGCGTCGCGCTTGATTGGATCGAGGCGCTGAAGCACTCCAGAGCCCGGATCGCCCCACGCCGGAGCTTGAAAGTAGACATCGATCTCGCTATCATGCCTGGAGAGCTGATTCGGGCTCGATAAACACAGCAGGCTGACACTGCAGAACCTATGGATCGGAACCCCTTGAACGCAGCCGGTGATCGCCCCGGGTCTGGAGCTCGCGCGGACGGCGACGTGCTTCCCTGGCCGGTGAGCCTGCTTTGGCCGCAGCCCATAACAGCGCGCAGGACGATCGGCCTGAGCTCGGCTGCCGTCACCGACCTGGCGCTCGAACGAATCGTCCAGGCGCTCGACGCCGACCGGCGGCATGCCCGCGCGATCCGTGCCATCCTCTGCGAGCTCTGCGCCGATCCCGAGACGATTGCCTACCGGCAGGAAATTCTGGCCGACATCCTGGCCGATTCGCCGCTGGCAGATTCGCTACACGCCCTGCTCCCCGAGCTGGCGGCGCTGGCAAACTCCGGTGGATCGAGCTGGCCGGGCGATTCGCCGCTGATGCCGGTGATTATGCGCTTACGGGAGCTTGACCGGTACGTCGCGTGCATCGACCATCTCAGGGCCGTACTGGAGAAACCGGAAAATATGCGCTCGCGCGGACTGCAGGCTCTGCGCGCGGGGATCGATGCACTCGCCGCCGACCCGGACGTCGTCGCGCTCCGCGCCGAGCTGCCCGCGCTGCACGAGCTGATCGGCGAGGCGAAAAGCATCACCATCGGGCTGAATCTTGACGCCGACCTCGAGCCCGAAGCCGCGACGATCGTCGAGATCAACAACTTTCAATACAAGGGCGCGCGGTCGCTGCTCGGGCGTCTGCTGCCCGGATCGAATGGCTCAGCTACCTCGGTCGGTCTGCTCCACCACGCGGGTCCCAAACTCCTACGACGGGATAGCGAGCTCTATAAAGACTTACAGCGGCTGCTCGAGGCAGTCGCGGCTCCGCTGGCCAAGGCCCTGGCGCGCTATCGTGAGCTCCACGTCGGGCCGCTTGCGAGTCTCGAACGCGAGCTTGCCTTCATGACCGGGGCGGCGGCTCTGATCACGCGGCTACAGGCCACAGGCATCGCAATGTGCCTCCCCGCCATTGCTGCGCCCGGCGAGCGAGCGTGTACCATCGAGACAAGCTGCAATCTCGGGCTGGCCCTTCAGATGCTCGACGATGGCGCAGCCAGCCTCGACGAAAGACTGGTACGCAACGATGCCTCCTTCCAGGAGGGCCGAATCCTCGTCATCACCGGACCAAACCGCGGCGGTAAGACGACCTATTGCCGTGCGCTCGGTCAGGCCCAGGTGCTCTTCCAGACCGGACTCTCCGTTCCCGGCGTTTCTGCCCGCCTCAGCCCGGTCGACGGCATCTGGACCCACTTTCCACTTCCCGAGGTGGACCGGCCGGGAGCAGGGCGGCTCGACGAGGAAGTCCAGCGGCTGCGCCGCATCTTCGAGGAAGCGACGCAGGACTCGTTGATTATGCTCAACGAGCCGCTGACCAGCACCTCGGAGCGCGACGCCCTCGCGATTGCCATCGACTTCCTCCGCGCGCTCCAGATGCTCGGCGCACGAACCGTCTTCGTGACCCATCTCCATGAGCTAGCCCACTCGATCCCACAGCTCAACGCCGCGGATCCCGCATGGGGTAGGATCCGCAGCCTCGTGGCCGAGGCGATCGACGACGGCAGGGGCGCTCGCGGCACATTCCATATTCGCCCGGGGGCGCCTGTCGGCCGGTCGTACGCGGCCGAAATCGCGCGCCAGCATGGCCTGACCTTCGCCCAGCTTCGCGAGCTCCTTGTAGGGCGGGTCGAGGCCGAGGCGCAGCGGTCTGGCGACGTTCCGTCATCCCTATCAGCCGGATTGGGAGGTGCCGACCTAGCCGGATGACTAGTGCCCCACGCATGGCTCGGCTGTATTCTGCGCCCTATGGAAGTGCCGCATTGAAAGGCGGCATCCGGAGGAAGACGATGACACAGGCAGGGAACGGCACGAACTCGGGCGCCCTGGTAGGGCTGTCCAACGACCTCGCGAATGCAGTCGAAACCGCGGCCATCTCGATCGTTCGCGTAGAGGCTCGGCGCGGCAATGCGTCGAGCGGTATCATCTGGACGAATGACGGCCACATCTTGACGGCGGATCACACGATCGAGAAAGAAGAAGATATCGCGATCGGCCACGCGGATGGCCGGACGCTGAAGGCCAAATTGCTAGCGCGTGATCCCGGCACCGATCTCGCGCTGCTCAAAGTTGACGCGACGGACCTTCACCCGGCCCAGCGGGGCGTCGACGGCGAGGTCAGGGTAGGTCACCTGGCTCTGGCAATCGGCAGGCCGGGGGAGTCGGTGATGGCCTCGTTGGGCATTGTCAGCGCTCTCGGCGGGCCCTGGCGCACGTCGCGTGGAGGTCAGGTGGACCGCTACGTGCGCACGGACGCCACGCTCTATCCCGGTTTCTCCGGCGGACCACTTGTCGACGCCGGAGGACGCGTCGTCGGCGTCAACAGCTGGACACTCAGCCAAGGCGCCGGGCTGGCCATTCCTATAGGAACCGCGGCGCAAGTCGCGGATGCCCTTTCTCAAGGCGGCGTCAAGCGCGCCTACCTCGGGGTGGCCACACAGGCCGTCTCGCTTCCCCCGGCGATCCGGAGTAAGCTGGGAACCACTCAGGAGGCGGGGCTGATGCTCGTCTCGGTCGAGCAGGATGGGCCGGCCGAGAAATCAGGTCTGCTCATCGGCGACATCCTCATCTCGGTCGACGGCAAGCCCCTCAACAGCGCCGAAGACTTGCTCGCGCAGCTTGGCTCCGGACGTGCCGGACAGCAGGCCGGTTTCAAGCTCGTGCGCGGCGGCGAGGAACGCGAGCTCCAGGTGACACTCGGCGAGCGGTCATAGGAATACTGCCATGGTAGAGATAGCAAGCGAAGGATCGAGCGGGACCGCCAGAATATCCAACGGAGCCGCGGGTGTCGCGGAGGCGCTGCTCGATCGCGTCGTACAGGTTCGCGGCGGCCTCGGCAGTGGATCGGGCGTGATCTGGGATACTGATGGTCTGATCGTGACCAACAGCCACGTCCTCCATCACGACAACGCGACGGTTGTCCTACGGAGTGGCGCCGAGCTGCCGGCGAGGCTCGTCATGCGCGACCAGCAGCACGACCTCGCGGCGCTCGAGGTGCAGAAGCGGGGCTTGCCGGCAGCCATCCTAGGTGACTCGACCCGTGTGCGCGTCGGGCAAATCGTGCTCGCGGTGGGGAACCCCATGGGCCTGCGCAACGTCGTCACGGCCGGCATCATCACCGCTGTTGGCCGGATCGGAGGAGAGGCGGGGCGCGAGCTTCGGAGCATGCTTCAGGCCGACGTGGCCCTGGCGCCGGGCAACTCCGGCGGGCCGCTGGCGGACGCCGAGGGGCGCGTGCTGGGGATCAACACGATGATCTCCTCCGCCGGCATGGCGCTCGCCATCCCGACGTCACTCATCCAGCAGTTCCTTGGCTTGCGCGGCAAGGAGCGCGTCTACATCGGAATCGAAGGCTTGCCGGTCCAGGTGCGGGTCGCCGGCAAGCCGCGCACAGGAGTGCTCTTGACCGCGGTCGAAGAAGGCAGCCCGGCCGCGATCGCCGGGCTGCTCCAAGGCGATGTTCTATTGTCGTTTGACGGCGACGACATCGAAACCGGCAACCAATTCCAGAGCCGGCTCCACGCCAGCCGCGCCGGAGATCGGCTGCGCCTCGCGGCGCTGCGCGGCGATCGGCCCGCCGAATTCACCGTGATACCGGTGGAGCGTGTGGCCGCGTGACGATCAGGGTCCTTGTCGTCTCCCCCTTTCCGACGGTGCGGGCCGGCCTACGGGCGCTGCTGGCAGAAAGTCCGGGGATCGAGATCCTTGGCGAGGCGGTGGGGGCCGCGGACCTGAGAGGCCCGTGGCCCCGGCGGCCTGACGTCGTGCTGGTCGACGGAGCGGCCGGCCCCGATGTCGTCACGGCGCTCGAAGCCGAAGCGCCGGAGCGGGGGATCGTGCTGCTTGGGGCGGAGCCGGCGCGCCGGAGCGCGCCATGGCGCCCCATTCCGCGCGGCTACCTGGCCCACGATGCGAGCGCCGCCGAGATTGAGGCGGCGCTCCGCGCCGTCGCCAGCGGCCTAGCGGTGATCGAGCCCGCACTCATCCGCTCGCTTTTCCCGGCCGAGCTGCCTACCACGGGCAGCTCGGGTGCCCCACTCGAGGAGCCGCTCACTCCGCGCGAGATCGAGGTGCTCCAGCTCCTAGCGGCCGGTCTGCCTAATAAGAGCATCGCCGTTCGCCTGAATATCAGCGAGCACACGGCCAAGTTCCACGTGAGCTCAGTCTTGTCGAAGCTCGGCGCCGCGAGCCGTACGGAAGCCGTCACCACAGCCGCGCGCCAGGGGCTCCTGCTGCTCTAGCACGAACTGCGACGCCTTGGACGCCGCACAACTTTTCGTGCCTGATATACTATCGGGCCGACCCGGTTTCCGGCGTGGGACGAGGGAGGCAGGCGGAGTGATAGAGGCGGATCGTGTGGCGAGCAGCGGCAGAATGAGCCACCGCGAAATCGAGACGATCGTCGTGCGGGGTGCTCGCGAGCACAACCTGAAAAACGTCGACGTCGTGATCCCGCGTAACGAGCTAGTCGTAATTACCGGGCTGTCCGGCTCCGGCAAGTCGACGCTGGCGTTCGACACGATCTTCGCCGAGGGTCAGCGGCGCTACGTCGAGTCGCTTTCGGCCTATGCCAGGCAGTTTCTTGGCCAGCTCGACAAGCCGGAGGTCGACCACATCTCGGGGCTTTCGCCCGCGATTGCGATCGATCAGAAATCGACGACACGTAATCCGCGCTCGACCGTGGGGACGATTACCGAGATCTACGACTTTCTGCGCCTGCTTTTTGCCCGTACCGGAACAGCCCACTGCCCGATCTGCGGGCGACCGATCCAGGGGCAGACACCCCAGCAGATCACGGATGCCATCCTCGATTTGCCAGACGAGAGCCGGCTGCTCCTGCTCGCGCCTGTCGTCTCCGACCAGCGGGGCGAGCACCAGAAAGTGCTCGACGACGCGCGCAAGGCGGGGTTCGTGCGGGCGCGCATCGACGGCACAGTCTACGACCTTGACGATCCCAGCGTGAAGCTCGAGAAGAGCCGCGCGCATTCGATTGATATCGTGGTCGATCGACTCGTGATCCGCAACACCGGCGGCGACCAGCCGGACCGCCTACGCATCGCCGATTCGGTAGAGACCGCGCTCAAGCAGGGGAGCGGCTCGCTCGTGGCTCAAATCGTCGGCGGCGAGGAGCTTCGCTTCTCCGAGCACGTTGCCTGCCCGGTCCATGGCGCACTGCCATTTGGACCGTTTGAGCCGCGCGACTTTTCCTTCAATAACCCGCGCGGGGCATGTCCCACCTGCGGGGGCCTCGGCGTCGTGCTCGAAATCGACCCGAACCTTGTGATCCCGGATCGCGCGCTCTCGCTTCGGGCCGGCGCAATCGCACCCTGGTGGCGTACCGGACGCAATGCACGCCGCTACTTCGAGGGCCTCGTCACGTCGGTGGCAGACTTTTACGGCTACTCGATGGACACGCCCGTACGCAATCTGCCCTCTGACTTCCTTCACGTGCTGCTCCAGGGCTCAGGCGAGCGGCGGATCAACCTGCAGTATTTTGTCAAGGGCCAGGCCCGCGTCGTCGAGGCGCCGTTCGAGGGAGTGGTCCCCTACCTTCAGAAGCGGCTCAAGGAGGCCGAAAACGAGTCCGAGTCCGAGCAGATCACGCAGTATATGAGTCCGCGGGTCTGTCCGGCATGCGCAGGGGCACGGCTCAAGCCGGAGCTCCTCGCCGTGACGATTGCAGGACGCAATATCGCCCAGATCACGGCGCTCTCCGTCGTCGATATGCTCGATTGGTGTCGCCAGTTCGCCGCTCCGATGGAAGGTGGAGCCCCAGGCGATCCTGGAGCGGCCTTGAGCCGGCAGGCACGAACGATTGCTACGCCAATCCTGCGCGAGGTCGGATCACGTCTCGATTTTCTGATCGACGTAGGGCTGGACTATCTGACGCTTGACCGGACGGCAGCGACGCTCTCCGGCGGCGAGGCGCAGCGCATCCGGCTGGCGACGCAGGCGGGATCGGCTCTCTCCGGCGTGCTCTACGTCCTGGATGAGCCGTCGGTTGGGCTCCACCCACGGGACCATGCGCGCCTGCTTCGTACGCTGGTGGGCCTTCGCGACCTTGGAAACTCCGTGCTGGTGGTCGAGCACGACGAAGAGACGATCCGCGCCGCCGACTACATCATCGACATGGGACCTGGCGCGGGCGAGCACGGCGGTGAGGTCATCGCGGCCGGCACGATCGAGCAGATCCTGGCATCACCAGCCTCGCTCACGGGCGCCTATCTCAGCGGGCGGAGGAGGATACCGGTGCCGTCGCCGCGCCGGGCCGGAAATGGCGAGTATCTGATCGTCGAGAACGCTCGCGAGCACAATCTCAAGGGCATCACGATTGCCATCCCCCTCGGAACGCTGACCTGCGTCACCGGGGTCTCGGGGTCGGGAAAATCGACGCTCGTGGACGATGTGCTCTCGCGCAAGCTGCACCAACATTTCTTCAACAGCAAAGCCCTGCCGGGCCAGCACGACCGCATCCGCGGGCTCGAGCATCTCGACAAGGTCATCGGCATCGACCAGGCGCCGATCGGTCGCACGCCGCGCTCGAACCCCGCGACCTATACCAAGATCTTCGACCCGATTCGCCAGCTCTTTGCGCAGACCCCCGAGGCCCGCACGCGCGGCTACGACGCCGGGCGCTTCTCGTTCAACGTCAAGGGAGGGCGCTGCGAGGCGTGCCGCGGCGAGGGCATGGTTACGATCGAGATGCAGTTCCTTCCAAACCTCTACGTCCCCTGTGAGGTTTGCGGGGGCTCGCGGTACAACCGCGAGACGATCGAGATACACTACCGCGGGCAGAGCATCGTCGACGTTTTGAATATGACGGTGGAGGAAGCAGCCGCCTTCTTCGCGCGCATTCCAGCCATTCACAACAAGCTCCAGACGTTGATCGACGTGGGCGTCGGGTATTTACGGCTCGGGCAGCCGGCCAACACGCTCTCCGGCGGCGAAGCACAGCGCATCAAGCTGGCGGGAGAGCTTGCGCGGCGCTCAACCGGCAGGACACTCTATATCCTGGACGAGCCGACGACGGGACTGCATTTCGCCGACGTCGAGCGACTGCTCGAGGTGCTGCAGCGGCTCGTGGATGCCGGCAATACTGTCCTGGTGATCGAGCACAACCTCGACGTAATCAAGAGCGCGGACTGGATCGTCGACATGGGTCCCGACGGCGGCGCGGCCGGCGGGGAGGTAGTCGCGGCGGGCACGCCCGAGCAGGTTGCAGAGGACAGCAGGTCGTATACAGGGGCCTACCTCAAAACGGTCCTCGCGCCGGTTCACGATGGAGAAGGACGGCCCTAACCGCCAAGATACCAAGCAGAGAAAACGAAAGAGGAGAGACGGTGTATAGCACGGGTCTACCCGGTAATTCTGAGCGTTCTTGGCGGTCAGCCTCGTCCCTATTTCCGCGTCCGAGGATCGAGCGCGTCACGCAGGCCGTCGCCCATATAGTTGATGCTGAGCACGGTCAGGAAGATCAGCAGGCCGGGCCACACCACCATGTGGGGCGCAAGCTGCAGGAAGTTCTGCGCGTCGAAAAGCAGCCGGCCCCAGGTGGGAGTATCGGGCGGAAAGCCCAGGCCCAGGAATGATAGCACCGACTCGAGGATGATCGCGGCGCCAACTCCAAGCGTTGCCGACACGATGATCGGGCTCAGCACGTTCGGCAGGATATGCCGGAACATGATCGAGCGGCGGGGAACGCCCAAACAGACCGCCGCCTCGACGAACTCCTTTTGCTTGAGCGAGAGGAACGAGGCGCGGACGATACGCGCCGTCGGCATCCAGTTTAGCACGCCGATGATCCCGACGACGAGGACAAAGATTCCCAACTGCGGTCCGAGCGCCTTATTCAAGCGATCACGGAAGAGAAAGATGGTCAGGAGCAGGAGGGGCAGCTGTGGCAGAGCCAGGAACATGTCCGTCAAGCGCATCAATAGATTGTCGGTGAGTCCGCCAAAGAAGCCCGAGACTGCACCGACAGTTGTGCCGACTCCGATCGAAATGAGCATCGCGACCATTCCGACCGACAGCGAGATCCGGCCGCCAAAGAGCGCGCGGGCAAGGATATCTCGCCCAAGGTCATCGGTGCCGAAAGGATGTTTCAGCGTCGAGCCGGACATGGACGACTCGAAGTCGATCGCTTCCCGGTCGACCCGGTAGATCCATGGACCAACGAGCGCGGCGACGACGAAGAAGATCAGGATGATCATGCCGGCCATCGCCAATGTGTGCCGCCGGAACCGTCGCCACGCATCGCCCCACAGCGTACGTTGTGGACCCAGCTCAGTCACTCCCAAGCCCAGGGTCGCGTTGGCACTCGGCACGGTACCCGGTTCTATCACCGGTGTCGCTTTTGCCATAGCCTGTTCTCCCCGAGGAATCAGTCTCACGCGTTACGCAGACAGGACTATTCAGTGCTTAGCTGTAGCGAATGCGCGGATCCAGGAAGCCGTATAAGACATCTGCGATGAGGTTAAAGATCACGACGAGAATCGCGAAAATAAACGTCAGCGCCATCACGACAGGCGTATCCGACGATTGAATCGAGCTGATCAACAATTGGCCAAGCCCGTTGACGCGGAAGATTTGCTCGGTAATGATCGCTCCGGCGAAGATTGTCGGGATGCCGAGCGCGATCAACGTGACGACCGGAATCAGGCTGTTCCGGAGCACATGGCGCATAATCACCAGCCGCTCGGCCATGCCCTTCGCGCGAGCCGTGCGGACGTAATCCAGCGGCAAATTGTCAAGCATCGAGGACCGCATGAAACGCGTTATGTCGGCTGACCCATTCAGCGCCAGCACCGCGACCGGCAGTATGATCTGTTTGAGCTGCCGCACCAAGCTATCGAGATCGTGGACCTTGAGCGTCGAGCTATAGATCGACGGAAACCAGTGCAATTTGATGCTGAAAAGCAAAATGAAGAGCAACCCTGTAAAAAAGGTCGGCACGGAGAAGCCGACAAACGCGAAGGTGGTGGCAAGCTGATCAAAGATCGAGTACTGCTTGACCGCTGAGAGGATGCCGATCGGCACGGCGATCGCGATCGCGATCAGATAGGCGATGCCGACGACCCAGAGCGTCTGGGGCAGACGCTGGCGGATCAGGAGCGTGACCGGCACCTTGCTCGAAAAGGAGTAGCCCCACTGGCCTTGCGCAAGAGCGGTCACCCATTTGAAGTAGCGGAAATACCAGGGCCGATCGAGGCCCATCTGATGGCGAATATTCGCGCGGACCGAGGGTGGAACGGCGGGATTAGCCGCAAATGAAGCCAGCGGATCGCCGGGCGCGAGGGACAGGATCCCGTAGATCACGAAGCTGATGACGAGCAGAGTTGGGATGGCGATCAGCAGACGGCGCAGGAGGTACTGAGTCATAGCAGTTCCTGGGGCGGCCGGATATTCTTCCGGCCGCCCCAGCTCCTTCAGACTACTTGTGCCAGTCGGCGATATTCCACAGGTTCAGGTCGAACGTCGTGCCCGTCGGCCCCTGTAGATCCTTGGACTTGCCCTCAGGCGTAGCGCGGTCGATCAGCGGAATGACGGCTACGTCGTTGACCAGCTTGTCATTCGCCTGGATGAAGAGCTGCTTGCGTTTGGCCGAGTCGGTCTCGCTATGCATCTGCTTCACGATCGCATCATAGTCCTTGTTGCAGTAGCGACCGTTATTGCTCAGCTGCCAGCCATTCGCCTTCGAGGCTACCTGCGCACAGGTAAATCCGTCGAAGTACGAGGTCGGGTCAGGTGAGTCGTTGCTGTTGGTGTACATCTGGACATCGGTGAAGAAGTGCCCAAAGGTATCCGGATTGGTCTTATCGGTGTCGAAGAAGACACCCGAATCGATCGCCTTGAGCTGTACTTGGACGCCGAGCTTACTCCAGTTCGCCTTGACGAGCGCCTGTTCCTTCTGGCGCAGGGAATTGATCGTCGTGGAATAGGAGATGACCAGCTTCTTGCTATTCTTCTCGCGCGTTGTGCCATCGGCGCCAACCTTCCAGCCATCATCGTCGAGCAGCTTCTTCGCACCCTCGAGGTCGAACGGGCACTTGGTGTTGGGTGAGTTGAGCTCAGTCGGCTGGGTCAGCGCATTGCAGGTCGCCTTGCCACCGATTCCGTAGATCTGCTCGGCCATCGTCTTGCGGTCGATCGCCATCGAGAGCGCCTGGCGAACCTTCAGGTCGGTCAGGAACGGATGCGGCTGATCGGGCTCGCTGCGCTTGTCGCCGAGGGCCGGGTCGGGGTTTGCGAAGTTGATCACGATGCGCTCGATACCGGTCGAGCCGGCGACGATCGGATCGCATTTCCCGCCTTTGAAGATCTCGTCCGCCACGGCCTTCTCGATCTGCAGGTTCCAGGCGTAGTCGGCCTCGCCGGTCTGGCACACGGCTCGCGCTGCCGAGACCGCGTCGCCACCTCCCTTGATCTCGACCGTGTCAAACGCCTCTTTTGCCGCGTCGCGGTAGTTCTCGTTCTTCTCGTAGGTTACGACGTCGCCGGGCTTGAACTCCTTGAGCTTATACGGCCCGGTGCCGATCGGGCTGTTGTTCGCGGGACACTGCGCCGCCTTAGCGCCCATGCACGCCGAGAACTGCTTCTTCTGCAGGATCTCTCCGCTGTAACCCATAAACGCAATGTACGGGTTCGGATTCGGCTCTTTCCAGGTGATCTTGATGGTGTTCGGGTCGACTGCCTCGACCTTCTGGATCGGCTCGAAGTTGGTCGACGTGGCGCAGGCCGCGGCTTTGTCGGCACAGTACTGCCACGTGAATACGACGTCGTCGGCCGTGAACGGGCTGCCGTCCGACCACTTGACGCCCTTCTTGAGCTTCCAGGTGATCGACTTGAAATCCTTGGCGACGCCGCCGTTCTCTGCCGTTGGGATCTCCTGTGCGAGGTAAGGAACTGGCTTGCCGTTCTGGTCCCACCGACCGAGCGGTTCCATCATCGGGCCGCCGGCCTCAGAGTCCTTGGTACCCTGATTTTGGTGTGGGTTCAGGATCGTCGGTGCCTGCCAGAAGAGGATTTTTAGGGTACCACCCTTCGTGCCTCCACCCGCGGCGGCAGGTGCGACCGTGGCTGCGCCTGCAGCCTCGGTCGCGCTGGAGGTAGCGGTCGCCGCCCCCGACGTGGCTGCTCCTGCAGCCTCGGTCGCACCGGAGGGAGCCGTCTCTGCTGTTGTTGCCGCGCCCGACGTGGCTACTCCTGCAGCCTCTGTGGCTCCAGCCATAGTCGCCGCGGGCGCCGCGGTCGAAGCAGCGATAGTGCCAGCCGGCGCCTCTGTGGCGGCGGCCGGAGCTGCCGCGGTTGCCGCAGATGGAGCACCCGTGCCCGTAGCCGTGCTTCCGGCCGGGCCTCCGCACGCCGCCAGGATTGGCAGCACAAGTGCCAGCAGCAGTAGCCACAGGGTGGAATTTGGCATTCGAGGTTTCATCTGTGTCTCCTCAATCATTGGGGGCATGAATGCTACGACAACGAAACCGATCTTTAGTCGATCGCCCGGCTTGGCACCTCCTACCAATAGGGTATCAAATCACAAGGACCCGGCAGACGCGAGGAATGAACGTTTTCCGATTATAGCAGGAAAATATCTGCGAGCAATTGCCAATCATAATCTGTGCTACAATCGCGCCGCGATGACCTTTGACCCAGACGAGCCAACCTTATCCCAGGCCATCAACGGCATGCTGATGTTGATCGGCGGCGCGGAGGATAAGGTTGGGAACCGGGCAATCCTTCGCCGCTTCGTCGAGCTGGCAGGCGGTTCAAGTGCCCGGATCGCTATCCTTGCCGCCGCCTCCGAGATCCACGGCATCATCGGCCAGACGTACCATCGCATTTTCAACGAGATCGGCGCCTCAGACGTTCGCATCATGGAGCTGACTCGGCGCGAGCAATGCTCCGATCCGGCGCTGCTCGCGCCGCTCAACGATGCGACCGGCATTTTCCTTACCGGCGGCAACCAGCTCAAGCTCATGACGATCATCGGCGGCACGCCGGCCGCGACGCGCATCCGCCGGGTCTACCGCCACGGCTGCATCGTCGCCGGCACGAGCGCGGGTGCCTCGGCTGTTTGCCAGCACATGATGGCCTACGGATCGAGCGGCACTACGCCGCGCAAGGCGATGATGCATTTTGCTCCGGGCCTGGGGCTGATCACGCGGCTGCTCGTCGATCAACACTTCGGCCAGCGCGGACGGACGGGACGCTTGATTACGGCCATCGCACATAATCCGTACCTGCTTGGCGTTGGACTGGACGAGGATACGGCGATCGAGGTGGATGCGTCACGCATGGTGCGCGTCTTTGGCCGCGGCTCGGTCATGATCGTCGACGGTGCGGGCACACACTACAACAACATCCATCGCCTTCCTGACAACGCACCGCTCGCAATCTTCGACCTGCGCTTCCACATCTTGACACACGGCCACGTCTTCGACGTCAAGGAACGGAAGCCGGTTATACCGGCCGTCCCGCCTGCCCCGTTTGAGCCGGAGGTCTTCTTCGACGCCGATCGGATCTAGGCGGGGGCGCGCCCGGCGAGACCAGGACCTACCTCGGAGTCTCCTATGCGTCTTACGGAAGTACGGGTCTATCGTGGCCCCAACCTTTATGGCTATCGGCCGGTCATTCGCTGGACGCTCGACCTCGAAGTGCTCGAAGATTTTCCGACCAACCGGCTGGGCAACTTTACGGAGCGGCTGATCGCGCTCATACCGTCGCTCTACGACCACAGATGCTCCTACGACGAGCCTGGAGGCTTCGTCCAGCGGCTGCGTGAGGGGACGTGGATGGGACATGTCGCCGAGCATATTGCCATTGAACTCCAATGCCTGGCTGGAACGCCAGTGACCTACGGCAAAACGCGCTCGGTAGGACGTGCAGAGGGCGCGTATCACGTCGTCTACTCCTATGGCGAGGAGTGGGTCGGCCTCGCCGCCGGGCGGCTATCGCTGCGCCTAATCCAGTCGCTGCTCCCCGACGAGCTTGGCGCTCTCTCGGGCCTCGAACTGCTAGACCACAACGACGATCTTCCGGACGACGACCGGCCGTTTAACTTCCAAGCGGAGATCGAGAAGCTGATCCGCGGCGCCGAGCAGATGGCGCTCGGCCCGAGCACTCAGCCGCTCGTCGCCGAGGACAGGCGAAGCCGTAATCCGACCATCCGCCTCGACGATCAGAGCCTCGTTCAGCTGGGCTACGGCAAGTATCAGCAGCGGATCCGAGCCGCGGTCACGAGCCGCACTTCGAATATCGCGGTCGAGACCGCGAGCGACAAGGAACTGACCAACCGATTGTTGGAAGACGTGGGACTGCCGGTCCCACGCAGTATCCTAGTCCACTCGGCCGACGCCGCTGTCGCAGCGGCTGAGCGCATCGGCTATCCCGTCGTTACCAAGCCGCTTGACGTGAGCCATGGCCGCGGCGTCTCGCTCAGCCTCGTGAACGCAGATCAGGTCCGCTGGGGTTATGACGTCGCAACCCAGTATCGCTCGGCGGTGCTGGTCGAGACATTTCTGGCCGGGCGCGACTACCGGGCGCTGGTCGTGAACGATCAGGTCGTCGCCGTGGCCGAGCGCGTCCCGGCGCATGTCGCCGGCGACGGACAGCATACGATTGCCGAGCTGATCGAGATTACGAACCAGGACCCCCGGCGTGGGATCGGGCACGAAAGAGTGCTGACGCGCATCACCGTCAACGAGCAGGCCGAGCGCCTGCTCAAGCAGGCCGGGCACACCATAGAGACCGTCTTACCGGATGGAGAGATCTTCTTCCTGCGCGCAACGGCTAATATTTCGACAGGTGGGACGGCGATAGATCGCACAGCCGAAATACATTATGACAACGTCGAGATTGCACGTCGTGCGGCGCGCGTCGTCGGCCTCGACATCGCAGGTGTGGACATCATCGCTCCGGATATCTCACAGTCCCTGCGGGAGGCCAGCGGGGGGATCGTGGAGGTCAACGCGGGACCCGGCCTCCGCATGCATCTGCATCCGTCGGAAGGCATGCCGCGGGATGTCGCCAAGCCGATCATCTCGATGCTCTTCCCGCCGGACGCGGCGAGCCGCATCCCACTCCTGGCCGTCACGGGCACCAACGGCAAGACGACGACGGCGCGGATGGTCGCGCATATTCTCAAGATCGCCGGGAAGCGCGTCGGGCTCACCACGACGGACGGCATCTACATCGACGGCGAGCTCTATATGCGCGGCGACATGACCGGGCCGTGGAGCGCGCGAATGGTGCTCAAGGACAGCTCGGTGGATGCCGCAGTTCTCGAGACCGCACGTGGTGGAATCATCCGCGAAGGGCTGGGTTTCGACCGCTGCGATGTCGGGGCAGTTCTGAACGTGCAGGCGGATCATCTTGGCCTCGGCGGTATTGAAACGGTGCGCGACCTGGCCCGGATCAAGTCGCTGGTCGTGGAGGTCGTCCACAAGCAGGGCACGGCGGTGTTGAATGCCGACGATCCGCTCTGCGTCGAGATGCGTGAGCGCACCGACGGACGCGTCGCCTTCTTTTCGATGGAGGATGGGCGGGACGGCCCCCTGCATCTCCAGGAGCACATCGCAGCCGGCGGGCTCGCCGTCGTCCTCCAGAAGGGCGCGCGAGGCGAGATGCTCACGATCTACGATGCAGAGCACTATATCCCCCTGCTCTGGAGCCACTTGATCCCGGCCACGTTGGAGGGCAAGGCTCGGGCCAACGTAGCCAATGCGCTGGCGGCGACGGCGATGACCTATGCGCTCGGGATCCCTGTCGAAACGATCCGCCAAGCTCTGCGAACCTTCACGACATCGTTCTTTCAGACACCCGGACGCCTCAACTTCTACGACGGCCATCCCTTTCGGGTGCTCATGGATTACGGCCACAATCCGGCTGCTCTCGTGCAGATGCAGGACCTCGTCGACAAGCTGCGGCCCAAGCACGAGCGCATCGTGGGCGTCCTGGGTGGAGCAGGCGACCGGCGCGACGAAGATTTGCGGGCGTTGGGAGCTGTAGCGGCGAGCATGTTTGACGAATTGATTATCAAGCAGGACGACCGGCTGCGTGGTCGCCCATCCGGGGAAGCGGCTCGGCTGATCGAAGAGGGTGCCATGGCGGGCGGTATGTCTCACTCGGCGATCACCACGATCCTCCCGGAGATCGAGTCCGTGCGCTATGCTCTCGGACACGGCCGTCCCGGCGATCTGATCGTGATCTTCGCGGATCAGGTTACACCCGTCTGGAAAGAGATCATCTATTATGGGAAGCCCGAGGCGAGCGAAGCATAGCAGATCTACGACGTTCATGGCCTGACGGCAACCGACTCGTCGATGCTTTGGCGGGCTACTTTGCCTGCCGTGTCTACTGCTTCTGCATAAGCGGAAGATAGAGCCGCTTGGTATCCGGGCCAAAGAGCAGAGCCGGTCCAGCCAGGCCAGGGAGCGACTGAAAGCGCACATACAGGATGCGCGGCTGCTCCGGCGGCCAGACCCAGGTCACCTCCGGTTGGAGCGGCTGCCACTCGGCGCCGGCAAAGTCGGAGCGGGCGGAGAGCTGCACCTTAAGCGTCTGACCACTTGGTGCGCTCAGCCGGAGCGTCGCGCTTACATCGGAGGAGCTAACAAGCTCCGCGGTCGCGGTTGGCGCGGTGCCCAACGTGAGCGTCGTCGTCACCACTGTCGCGTTGTTCGACCGATCGCGATATTCGACGGCAAATGTATGAAGACCCGTCGTACCGCTGATAGCCCAGCGGTAGCTGTCGTAATAGGGCAGCGGCGCACCCCATGGCTCCCCATCGCGCCGCAGTCGCACGGCGACGACCCCACCCTGTCGGTCGATCGCATTCGTGTCCAGCAGGACGTCACGTGTGCCGATGGCGCCGGCCTCGCCGAGAGGACCCTGCTCCCCACTGTGGAAGTCGCGGCGCTCTGATAGTGCGCGTACCTCGGCAGCTTCGAGCGGACGGCGAAAAACGGCCAGCTCGTCAAAGGCAGCCTCAAGCTCGCCATAGCCCTCGGTCCACCGGCCGATCTCGAGCTTCTCTCCTGCGAAGGTCGGCAGGGTAATCCCGGAAGCCGCGGCCACGGGTGTCCCATCGATATAGAGCCGCTTTTCGCCGGGCTTCCCAGCATCGGCGCTCTTCCAGGTTGCCACGAAATTGTGCCAGCCGGGCTGCAGCGTATCCGTCACGACGAGGTCCTGCCGGAGGCCTGCGTCGTCCACGGTCCAGAAGTTCC
Source organism: Chloroflexales bacterium (assembly GCA_038254585.1). Lineage (GTDB taxonomy): Bacteria > Chloroflexota > Chloroflexia > Chloroflexales > Kallotenuaceae > JBBSGA01. The sequence goes on from JBBSGA010000002.1 coordinate 44,830, forward strand.
ATCGTGGCGTCCCGCCATTCTCTTCCCGGCGCAGCGCGAGAGTCCCGGTGTAGATCGCATGCGCCGAGTCGCCGGGGTTATTGCTCGCGGCAAAGAGGTAGGACCGTCCGGTCCCATTCTGGGCGTAGTGGGCCGGCAGCTTAGCCCAGAGCGATAGCGCTCCCGAGCGCAGCGATAGATTGCCGCTGATAGGATAGCTCACAGCGGCATTCGGCGCTACGCGCAGGGCGCGCCCGAAAACGCCATCTTCATACGGCAGGTCGACTCCACCGGATGTTGCCTGCTGGCTGTCGATCGTAGGAGCTCCTACGCCGATACTCGGGACCGGACGATCGTCGAAGTGTACGAGCAGGCTCAGATCCGGATTCGTGACGACGCTGAGAGTCCCCAGTGGCGGCTCCCTATCAGGCGCCGCCGGCGCATCGGGCGGCGTAAAATCATAGCTGCCCCGAAGATTGTCAGCCCAGAGCCAGACACTTGCCTCGCAGCCCGCAGTCCAGGCGGCACATGGGTCGCTGCCGGGGCCGAACCATCCGTAAGGATCGACCTCCTTGCCGTTGTGCCGCACCTCGAAATGGAGATGCGCTCCACCATCGGTGAAGCCGGACTTCCCGCTGACTCCGAGGTAATCCCCTGCCCGAACAGGAACACCGATCTGTGTGTCAATACGCCCCGCGAATTTCTGGTCGAAGGCGTCGAGGTGCCAGTAGACCGTTTCGTAGCCGGCGTTTGCACCCGAGTGGCGGATCACGACTCCATTGCCGCGTGCGGTCAGGGCATAGGCTATTCCATCGGCCGCCGCGACGATCGGCGTACCGATGGGCCGGTCAGGGAAGTAGTAGTCGTGGCCGTCGTGCGAGTTGTAGGAGACATTCCCGCGATTCAGGTAGGTGACGACGAAGTCGTTACCGTCCGGTCCGCGGTCGACCGTGGGATACACATGGTCGAAGTACGAGGAGTGGATCATTCGAACCGGCCTGCCGGCAAGCGGATCGCCGGGCACAGTCGGATAGACCGCGGCCCAAGGAAGCGTGAGAAACGGCAGCGCAGCCGCCGGCCTAGCGACGGGTGTGACCGTCTCGGGCTCGGCACCGAAAAACTGCCGGAAGAGGGCGGGGTACTGATCTTTCAGGCTCGACCACTCACTCTGCGTGTGCCCCTCGGCAAGAAAACGCTGGACCGCAATCAAGGACGGATCCTGATTCCAGGGGAGCGTGGCACTCGATCCATCGGCGAAGCGTACGTCGGGCGCCGTGGTATACGGCCCAAACCCAGCCCGTATTTCACGCGCGGCCCAATCGATCTGCGCGGTAAATCCGGACGGCCCGAGGTTGCCGAAGGGCTGCAGAAGGGTTGCCGTCGTAGGGGCCGGGTTCGTGAGGAGATGTGGTTCAAGCTCGAGGAGAGTCAGGAGGATGCGTGGATCGAGGCTGTAGTAGATCCCGTAGCCTCCGATGACCTGTGCAGCACGGTACCGTCCATCCGTGTAGCTCTTGAGCACACCCGGCTGCCGGTCGAGAAAGCCCTGGACGTCGAACGCGCCTATGCCGGTGTAGGCAGTCGCGCTCGAAGATGCGCCGGCGGACACGGATGCATAGGAGCCGGCCACAGCCAGGCTCATGACGAGCGCAAGAACCCATTTTTTGAGCACAGGTGGCAGATGCATGAGCACAGGTGAAGCGTAGTGGAGACCGGATAGCGCAAACGGATCGTACCATGCGCCGGAGACCAAGTCAACGTATCTGGCGAACTGCGGTCACACATGACAAAAGTGTTAATTGCTATGAGCCTGTAGCTGCAGAATCCAGAGCGCCGGGTTTATCCGTATGAATGAACCGGGCTGGTTTCATCACTCCGGCCGGCGATACAGACACGTCGCGAGGAGCCGCAATCGCTTGATCTCGCCGGGGATCTTGCCTTGCTCCCGAAGCTGCTAAAGCCGCTGCGTCTGTCCGGTACTCGGCGCACCGGCCTTGTCGAGGGTGGCCCGTATGCGCTCAGCCTCCTCGATCGGCTGCATGGCCTCCTGCGCAAGCTGCTGGGCGTTGGCATATTTCTGGGCAATCGAGTCGTAGTCCGCGGCCGACGGCCGGTTCGCCTCGGTTCTCGCCTGCTCCGCCGCGTCGAAGGCGCTCTGGGCATCGGCAAAGAGCGCCTCGCCGCGCGTCTGGAGGTCGGTGATGCGGGCTGCGTCCCCTGCAGAGTAGCTTATCTTGTCATACTGGGCCTTGTCACGCGCGGTCGAGACACGCTGGCCGAGGTCGGCGAGCGCAACGCCTGCTGCGCGGCGCGCCTCGTCCATCCGCCCACGAGCGGAGCTGAGTTGGTCGGCAGCGATGCGACGCCGGAGAAGCATCGGTCGCGCCACGACAACAATAATGGCCAGGCCGGCGACCGCAGCGCCGACCCAGACGACGGGAGAGGTCGGCGGATTCAAGGTCGTACGAATGGCGTCGATGCCGGCTGTCATGCCGCCGCTGTAATCTTCTTGGGTGAAGCGCGGACGCATCTGCTGGGTAATGATCTGGCGGTAAACCGGCTGGAGCTTGTCCTTGTAGCGCGACACGAAGTAGACGCCATCGTATCCAGGCTTCGGCGCGACATAGAAGACGATCTGGTTGCCGTGGAGCTCGTGCGTGCTCTGGGCAATTCCCAGCTGCTGGACGCGGTTGTCAATGTAGCGCTGCGCTGCCGCACCGTCGACACCCGCGTTCCGAACCCCCACGACGACGACGTCGGCGCCTTCGCCGGCCAGCCGCTGTGCCGCCGAGCGAACCGCAGAGCCATCTCCGAAGAGCCGGTCAGGATCGTCGACGAGGACCCGTCCGGCCTGCGCCCAGGCCGGCGCAGCCCACAGCCAGCACAATAGAACGGCCGACAGCCACAGATACTTATGTGAGCGGTTTGCGGGCGATACGGTTCGCGCCCGGCTAGTACTTACCTTCATGGCGTCCTGCTACACACCTCATCAGACCACTGATTATGACGATTCTTCAAAATCTCGGCCAGGATGTCGTCAACGCGCTCGAGTGCGTTTCGTCATATCAGACGCCGCATTTATTCGGTGAGTTGCTCAAGACCGTCCAGCGCCTGGTCGAGATCGCTAAGCAGATCGTCGACATCCTCGATACCGACGGAGAGTCGTACCAGCCCACCGGGAACCTCGAGCTGGGATCCGGCAACACTCATGTGTGTCATAGCCGCAGGGACCTCGATCAGACTTTCGATGCCACCGAGGCTTTCTGCGAGCGTGAAGACCCGTGTGCGCCGCGCCATCTCGCGCGCCGCGGGCTCACCTCCACGCAGAATCAGCGATATCATCCCTCCGAAGCAATACATCTGGCGCCGGGCTAACGCGTATTGTGGATGGCCTTCCAGGCCGGGATAGATTACACGCTCGACGGCCGGACGGTCGAGAAGATAGTTGGCAACGGCCAGGGCGTTGCGCTCGTGCTCGCGCATTCGCACCGCCAGAGTTTTGACTCCGCGGAGAACGAGCCAGGAGTCGAACGGCCCAGGCACACCGCCCGCCGCGTTTTGCAGAAATTTCAGGCGCTCGTAGAGCTCGTCGTCGGACATGACCAGCGCGCCGCCGACGACATCGGAATGCCCGCCGATATACTTGGTCGTAGAATGGAGTACGAGGTCGGCGCCGAGCTCGAGCGGACGCTGCCCGTAAGGCGACGCAAATGTATTGTCGACGACTGTCAGGACGCCACGCTCGCGGGCGACTTTCACAATCGCCGCGATATCCGCGAGCTTGAGGAGTGGATTGGTTGGCGTCTCGAGCCAGATCAGCCGCGTGGCCGGACCTATCGCCGCCGCCACGTTCGCAGCGTCCGACGTATCGACGAAATCGAAGGCGAGGCCCTTATCGACCATCACGCGCTGGAACAAACGGTAGGTGCCGCCATAGACGTCGTCACCGCAAACAATATGATCGCCCTCACGCAGCATGAGCATAAGGGTCGTCGTCGCGGCAAGACCCGAGGCGAAGGCCAGCGCGTGCGCGCCGCTCTCCAGCGATGCCAGGCAGGTTTGAAGCGCGCTACGCGTCGGGTTGTCGGTGCGGGAATATTCGTAGCCGTGGTGGACGCCCACTTCGCTCTGGGCGAAGGTCGAGGTCTGATAGATGGGCACGATTACCGCGCCGGTCTCAGGATCCGGCGCCTGGCCGGCATGAATCGCGCGTGTCGCGAAGCCATGGTCCATCCGAGCAGATCTCCTTCATGCGACCTGACTGGGTTCAGTGGCGTAGAGTAGCTATACTGAAAATTATAGCATGGCCCTCCGGGGCGTAAGGTGATGGTACAGCTATGGATGTCCTCGCGCCATTCGTTGAGAACCCATGGTGCCTTGCCCTATTTGTCGTCCTAGCCGCGCTCTTGATAGGCGGTGCGGCCGTTATCGCCCGGGCAGAGCGTATACGGAGCACGACGACAGGATTTCCGAGAGCCACCTATCCAACGCAGCGGATCGCGGCGTCGGCACCCCTCGAAGCCCTGGCGGTGCTCCACGCCCGGCTGCTTGATCTCCAGCACCATCTGCCGCCGGGGTCGGACGATGCACGCTGGCTGCGCCGGTTTGCCAGCCACCTGCGCGATGCGATGGACGAGGCATACGCACGGGTTGAGGCCGCCCCCACCACGCTCCAGAGCAGCCTGCTTGAGCGGCTCGGCGTCGAGGTAGAGGCTCTCGCTGGCGTCATCAATCTGCAGCTCGGCGCCACCCTGGCACATGGTACTGACCGCCAAGCGCTCGAAGCCCAGCTCGCAGCGCTCCGGGAGGCGCTCAGATAGTGACTTCCCGCGGCCCTAGGACTAGCTTCCCGAGCGGCGGGCGCCTTCTGCGGGATCACGCTCGGCCGAGCTCTGCTGGCGTGTCACTTCATCCGAGCCATGGGTACCGCGTGTCACCCGAGTCTCGATCGCGTCGTCACGCTCGCCTTCGGCCTGATCGCGCTGGTTAGCTTCCTCTTCCTGATCGATCGGTTGATTGCTCATAGATTTCTCCTCAACGAAAGTCCCGTTCCAAACTGTGCGGATCGCCCCACGGCACTCCGCCCTAGATCCGGCCGCTGCATGGATCTGCCGGGGTTCTGGCCAGCCGACACGTCGCCTCTGCACGTTGCGTACCGTGGCTGGGCGAACGGGACACATAGCCTCGACCTTATCCTGCAGCCGGGCTGTGCCGCCCTGAGGTGCGCACGCTCTGAAAGGCGGTATAGTGGATGCAGCCAGCCGGTGGATCGACGGAAAGGCGACGTCATTGGACATTCGACTGGAGCCGGGACAGACGTACGGACGCTCCGAATGCCTGGCATGCGGGCGTACTTTCATGTTGGACGGCGTGCGTCTGGGCGCGTACGACCGCTTTGCTCACAGTATCGGCGATATTTGTCCAGAGTGTCTCGAGACAGGCGAAGTTGGGCTGCGTGAGCGGCTGTGCTCGCGTGCCCTAGAGGTGCCGGACGCTATCGAGAGGGGCGGCGGGCCGAGCGAAGAGCCACTGGCTCTGCCTGTGCTCGACGAAGTACATCAGCGACAGGCACGCGCGCGGGAGGCTTTTGCACGCGAGCTTCGCCTCGCTCGCGCAAATGCACGACTGGACCGTGACCTGGATGGACAGGCCGGACATTAGGCACGGCCGATGGCGCACGCTCAGCTCACCCATACAGACGCTCGACTAACCTTGGAGCGGGAGGCTTGCCCACGGACGAGCTCCGGCTAATGGTAGCTATGGAGGAAACAAACAGGCCCCAGGGTTTCCCGGGGCCTATTTGTTAGCCTGAGATGGATGCCGGCCTACGGCTTGTAGACGTAGAAGAAGATGATCGACTGGTGGCCGCTCTCTTTGCCTTGAAAGACCCAGTACCAACGGCCGGGCGAGAGAGCGTTCGTCGGGTAGCGTTGGTCGGCGAGGGAGCCGTCCGGCCCGGCCGTGATAGTTCGCTCACCCCCAAAGACCTTGTTGTCAGGAGAGGTCAGCCAGAAGGCGATCTGCTCACCCGGCTTAAATCCGTTGATGTCGATCCGCATCTCGGTACCGAGCGCAAGGCAGGCGCTTGGACGGATACGACCGTCGCGCGCAACCGGGACGTCAGGGCAGGACGAGGCCGTAGGCGCAGGAGTCCGGAACTCATTCCCGAGCAGACCGAGCAGCACACCGGGTTTACCGGTACCACTGCCGTGATCCTCAAAGCGCGCCCGCTCGAACCACTGCGTCATTACCGTATCGCCCGAGGAGTTTGTTTCCATGCGTGGCTCGGTCAGGGGCAGACCGAAGAGCGCCAGCGAACGCCCGTAGCTGCTCAGGCGACCGTCCCCGAGGCCGTGACCTCGCCAGTAGCTCAGGAAGGGCTCACATACTTTGTGGCCTGTCTCAGCAAAGAACTCGCATCCCGAGGCGGGCTGCGCTCGCGGGAGCGTCGACCAGTCGACGCCACCTTGGCGCAAGATCGTGTCTCCGAGCCGCCCGAGAAGGACGTTGTATGGCGGTGCCTTCTCAGGATGGAGCTCGAAGCGGTTACGTTCAAAATACTGCACGGTGAACGAGCCTTCTGGCGTTTGCTCGACCTGCTCCTCTGTAATGGGGAACCCAAAGACTGGCAATCCGCCATTTGTCTCCCAGAAGCGGCGGAAATCGCCCCGCAGGGTATGGCCCGTTTCCGGAAAAGTGATCCCGTCCGAGGGCGACGTAGACTGCTGCGCCGGCGCAGCAGGAGCAGCCGGCCGCGGCGTTGCAGCGGTGATGGCGCGGAGCGCGTCGATCCGGCCTGCGCCGAAATAGGGGTCCGGGCCGGGCACCCCCAGATCATCCGCCGTCGACAGGATAATGCGCTTAACGTCGTCGTTGGAGAGCGATGGGTTGACCGACCAGATCAGGCCGGCCAGCCCCGAGACAAACGGGGCGGCCTCAGAGGTTCCCGATGCCGCCGCGTACGCTTCTTTGTCATCTGGTGCCCAGATGGTCGAGCCAATATTGACGCCGGGTGCAGACACGGCGACGTAGCTGTTGTAATTCGAGAAGGACGCGTGTTGGTCCCCTGCGTCCGTCGCGGCGACCGCGATGACTTCTGGATAGGCGGCCGGGTACTCAACTGGGTTGCCCTCCTCAGCTTCGTTTCCGGCCGCTACGACGACCAGAGCGCCGTGATTCGTAGCGTAGCTAATCGCGTCATGCAGCAGCCGCGAGTCTTTTTCGCCGCCGAGACTGAGGTTGATGACGCGTGCGCCCCGGTCGACTGCGTAGCGAATGCTGGCCGAGACGTTGGAGGCAGAGCCGGAACCGTCCTTGTCGAGCGCCTTAATGGGCAGGATATGGCACTGCCAGCACATGCCTGCTACTCCACGCCCGTTATTGCCGATCGCTGCGATGATGCCGGCCGTATGAGTGCCGTGCCCCTCGTCGTCGGATGCATCACCGTTGCCGTTGACGAAGTTCGTCCCGGCCACGACATTGCCCGCGAGGTCAGGATGGCCGGCGTAGACTCCGGTGTCGACCACGGCGATCAGCACACTCGGACTCCCCGTTGTTCTGTCCCACGTTGCCTCGGCCCCGATGCGCGGGAAGGCGTAGAGCCGACTGTAGAACTCATCGTTCGGCTTGACCATCGCATGGTAGATGTAGTCCGGCTCGACATATGCGACGTCCTCGTCGCGAGCGATGCTGCTGCGCAGGGCTTCCAGATCGGCGGTCTGCGGCACGTCTACCCGGTAGATATTATTGCCGGGTAGACGCGTTGACCGTACTCCTGTACCCCATCGCCGTGCCAGTGTCGGTCCGTCGAGGCCGTGGCTCCGAGCCGCGAAGGCGCCGTCGTCCCGGAGTCCAACGATCAGCCTTCCGGGTACTGCCCCAGTAGCGGGATGCTGCACGGGGCGATCGGGACGGAAATGATCAGACTGAGAGGGCTCGGCGAAGGCGACCGCCTGCACCAGGGCCAGAGCTACAACGACGACGGCGATAAGCCGGCGATGAGCGCTCATGGGCGATCCTTACTGTACGAAGTGTACATAGCGAAATGGAGGAATAACAATCCGAAGCATATCAGATCGTATTGTAACAAATATGAGTCGTGGTGCCTTATGATAGACGCGTGAAAACGACGCATAGCCGGATACCATGTTGGTGATGCCACGGGTGGACCATGGTTCATTGCCGCCCATAGATCATGGCCATATCTTTAGGACACCCAGGGAAGGTCTATAGCCGACCAAACTACAGGCTACGTTACAACCCAATCATATGCCTTTTTAAGGAGCTCGGGGCTCATGCCAGCATCATCTATTACCATGCCCCACCACACCTCCCGCTTAACACTTTCCGAGATTGTCGACGGCACGCTCAACCTCGTCTCTCAAACCCTCGGGGCGCGCCTAACAATGTTGACTCGTATAGACGGCAACACGTCGACCATCAGCGGAGTCGTCGACCGGCTCGATACGATCCAACCGGGGACGGTCTTTTCACTTGACGATACCTTCTGCCTTCAGATGTTACGAACAGGGCAGAATCGCATTACCAACACCGATGCTGCCAGCGCGGCCATCCGCCGCATTCCGGCTGCTCTCGAGCTCGACGTTCGATCGTATGCCGGCGTGCCGATCCGGCTCGAGGACGGGCAAATCTTTGGCACGCTCTGCTCAGCCGATTCGTGCCCGCGAGAGTGGACGGCACAAGAGATCCGCACCCTGGTCCTCCTTGCCCGTCTGCTCGGGTGCGTAGTCGATGCCGATCTGCAAACGCGCCATCGCGAGCACAACCAGCAGTCGTGCGCCGACCAGCAGACCACGGACCGGCTGACAGGGCTAATCGACCGCGCAGCGTTCGAGAATCAGCTCCGGGTGGAGGAGCAGCGGCTCGGGCGGTACGGGGGCGTCTACAGTGTTGCCGTGCTGGAGCTGGATCATCCCGCCTGCATTGGGATGAGCGAAGGCCGCACCGTCACCGACCAGTTGCTGGAGGGGCTGGCCAATACGCTGATGCTAAGCAGCCGTCTCTTGGACTGTTGCGCACGGCTCGAAGGCGGACGCTTCGCGGTTCTCTTTCCCGAAACCCCTTCGCAGAACGTTCCAGCCTGGTGGCGACGTATCGAGGCGGCCCTCGACACGTGGAATTTACTGCACGCCGCTCTTGGCGCAGAGCTCAGCTTCTGGATAGGCGTCGCAGACAGCGAAGAGGCAGACGATTACCAGGCGATCCTGGCGCTTGGCACGCAACGGCTCTTGGCAGATCAAGCCCACCGCGCAGCCGGCCGCCATGAGCCGACGTCGAACATGTAGCAGCAGGCCAAGTGTTGAGCGTTGGCTCACTCCTTTCGGGGTGGGATCGACATTCAACACTCAACACTTGGCAAGAAGGTGCTCGGAGGGCACGCCTCCTCGATCGCCGGTTCCTTGTTCTATCGTTTCGTGGTATGCTGCGCCTAGAAGCAATCTTCGGGGCAGGGTGTAATTCCCGACCGGCGGTGATGAGTCAGGCCTGGATCTGCGGCGAATAGTTCAGGGCCCAGGCCGGCGACAAGCCCGCGAGCCGCTTGTAAGCGACAGGAACCGGTGTGATTCCGGTGCCGACGGTGATAGTCCGGATGGGAGAGGATTGCGTGGCTTATGCGCTAGAGGCGCCGTGTAGGGCTGTGCCCTGAGCGGCAGCTTTGCGGCATGTTTGGCCTATCGCGCCCCGAAGGTATAAAACTTTCGGGGCGCTTTTGTTGTATGCGAAGAGTCATTCCATTTGTGCGGCCCGGTTTTCCCGCACACCTTGCCGCGGCATCACCCCCTTCCCCGGAGCGGGCGCCGCGAGCGTTGCCCTGGCATCTGCTCGTGTCTGGATCGCTCCTGCTTGTTCTGTGGCAAGTTGCCGTCATGGCGGCGCACCTCCCGTCCTGGTTGCTGCCGTCGCCGCTCGCGGTCTGGCGGCGTCTCGGCGAGGCATATGCCGATGGCACGCTACGGCTCCACCTTGTGCCGACCGTCATCGAGTCGACGGCCGGCTTCACGGTCGCGCTGGCCGTCGGGGTGAGCCTCGGGTATGTCGTCGCCCACAGCCGCCGGATCGAGCGCTGGCTGACGCCCTACCTGGCCGCGCTGCAGTCAGTCCCGATCATCGCCGTCGCGCCGCTACTCGTCGTGTGGGCGACAAGCGGCCTTTTGCGCAACATCGTCGTCGCTGCACTGGTCGTCTTCTTCCCAATCTTCTCAAGCACGGTAGCCGCGGTGCGCGGGATCCCGCGGGAGCTGCGCGAAGTTGCGAAAGTCGAGGGCGCGCATTTCTGGCAGACGCTGCGTCTAGTCGAAATCCCCCTCGCGCTGCCCACACTCTTCAGCGGTATCCGCACCAGCCTGGCCTTTGCGACGACTGGCGCGGTCGTCGCAGAGTTCGTCGGCACGCGCTATGGCCTCGGCGCGATGATTAACATCGCGCGCGGACTGCTCGACGTACCGCTGCTCTTCGTCGCAATTCTGTGCCTCATCGGTATCACTCTGGTCTTCTACCTGATTGTGACGGCGATCGAGCATGGCCTAACTGGCTGGCGCGATCTGTAGGCATCTACGATAGTGGAGGCATACCGTGATTCTCAAGCGAATGCTCCTCGTAGCTCTGTTCACCGGCCTGCTGATCGCGTGTGCGGCCCCGACTGCCCCCGGCACGACCACAGTGGCGTCGACAACGGCTAGCAGCGCCGTCAGCCCTGCGGTGACCTCTTCGGCCAGCGAGCACGTGACGCTCGGGCTCGGCTATATTCCGAATATCCAGTTCGCGCCCTTCTACGTTGCCGCTCAGAAGGGGCTCTACGCCGCCGAGGGTCTCACCGTCGATTTCAACTATAGTGGCAACGTCAACGATCTTCTACTTCAGGCGGCGGCAGGCAAGCTGCCGTTCGTGATTGCGGCCGGCGACGAGGTGCTACTGGCCCGCTCGCAGCAGGTGCCAGTGGAGATGGTCTTCCTACTCTACCAGCGGTTGCCGGTCGCAGTCTTCAGCAAAAAGGCCGCCGGCATCGCCCGGCCGCAGGACCTCAAAGGCAAGACCATCGGCATTCCAGGGCGCTACGGCGCGACGTACATTGGCCTAAGGGGTTTGCTCTACGCCTCGGACATGAAGGAGACCGACGTGAACTTGAATGAGATCGGGTTCGCGCAGTTCGAGGCCGTTAGCGCCGGCAAGGTACCGGCAGCAGTTGGCTATGCCAACAACGAGCCGCTGCGGATGCAGGATGCGGGCATAGCCGTCAACGCGATCAAAGTCGCCGACTACATCCAGCTTGTCTCCAACGGCGTCGTCGTCAGCGAGGCGTATGCCTCGCAGCATGCAGAGACGGTTCGCAAGTTCGTGCGGGCGACACGCAAGGGCCTCGACGCGGCGCTCACCAATCCTGACGAGGCGTTCAAGCTATCCTTGACGTATATCCCGGAGCTCAAGGCCGACCAGCAACCGTTCCAGCGCAAAGTGCTCCAGGAGACGCTCAGCTACTGGCATACGCCTGATACTGATAAGCAAGGTCTCGGGTGGCTCAACCCGCCGGCGTGGGGCACGACGTACACGTTTCTGCGAAAGAGTGCGATCCTTAAACAGGATACGAACCCCAATAAGGCTTTCTCGCAGGACTTTTTGCGCTAGCACATCAGAGGTATAGCTGGCGGACTGGCCCTCGAGGCGGCTCACATAGAGCGAAGGACGGCGGTAGAGAGGGGCCGCGGAATCGCTACGGGACGCGCCC
>JBBSGA010000003.1:0-55889 GCA_038254585.1 Chloroflexales bacterium
AAGCGTGTGGCCACCTCGTCAAAGCGCATGCCAACCCTCATGTCCAAGATAATCTAGGATTGACCGTCGCCGACAATGGGGTGTGACGCTGCTCACACAGCCGTCAATTGACGGATCTCTCCATGAGAATAGACATTATCGGGGACACGTCAAGCGAGGAGGCCGGCTGCGACAGTGCCTCGTCGTTCTAGCCCCCGTTTTGTCCTGCTCTCACGCGGCACTCTCTTCCATCGCGTTCGAGGATCAGCATGGTGGCCTCCCGTCCTACATATCCTACATCGACTATTGCATACATTATCAATTTACCTGATATATTTCAACCGTCGATTTGCATATTTTGATAGAGGAATTGGAGAGCGTAGACTTACGACGCGATAAGCGGGCGGGAGATGGCGCGGCTGCAGCTGGCGGGAACCGGCAGGCAAAGACGGAGCTGCCCACCGTGGTTAGCAGTGGGCAGCTCCGCTGTTGAAGCGTCAGGACTACAATAGCCGAGAAAGATGAGCAGCAGATGAATCGTTGGTGAGACAGAGACTAGAAGATCGGCGCGATGGATCATCTCACGCAAGACGAGGAGCACGAAGATGCGAGAAGTACGCTGGGAGCGGATGTTTCCGGATGAGCTGGAGCAGGCCTTCGCGGAGCAGCCCGTGGTCTACTTTGCCTATGGCCTGTGCGAGCCACATGGTCCACACAACGCCGTCGGACTTGACGCACTTAAGGCGCACGCGATCGCCTGCGAGGCCGCCCGCACCCACGGCGGGATCGTCGCGCCGCCTGACTACTGGCACATCCATGAGATCGGCGGCTACGCCGCGTGGGCTGAGACGGCTGTCGGGCAGGTCCAGCGCACCTGGCTCACGGCGGTGCCGCCGTGGATGCACTTCAAGAACATCTGCTATCAGATCCGGGTGGCCGATGCCCTCGGCTTTCACGCCGCGATGCTGCTGACCGGACACTACGGCCCGAACTGGCAAGATCTCAAAACGCTGCTCGACCTGGTCCAGCCACACTGCGGCGTGCGGCTCTACGGCCTGCCCGACTTCGAGGCCAACCAACCCGGATTCGACGGCGACGGGAGAAGCACCGGCGACCACGCGGGCAAGGTCGAGACCTCGCTGCTCTGGGCAGTCAATCCCGAGTGCGTCGACCTGTCGCGCATCCCGCCGGCAGACGAGCCAGGCTCGCACTTCGCGATGGGGCGCAACGCCCGCGAGGCGAGCCGGCGGGTGGGCGAGCGGATGGTCGCCGACGAGGTGCGGTGGCTGGGAGCCAAGGCCGCGGAGCTGCTCGCGGAGTATAGCCGGGAGCAGCCGCGGGAGAGACTGCGCACCTTCGAGGATGTCGAGGTTCTCTGGGAGACGGTGGTGCGGCCGCGGCTCAAGCAGTTTCAAACGATGCAGCAGCGCTGGGAGAACCAGCTGCCCGTGCCGGAAGGCTCGGTCTGGCACGCCAACGCGCACGTGCCCGACCGTGGCTAGCAGTCTGTCAAGCGCCAATCGCGGGTTTGGACAGGCGTAGAGACGTTATATATAACGTCTCTACAAACATTCAGACACTGCCAGGCCGGCTACTAGCCGCGCGCACCGGGAAATAACGCGCCGGGGAAACGCGGGCGGGCCTAATCAGCCGCCAGTGCGTCGTAGGCCACGACGGTGGCGAGACCGTAGACGAGGTGGAAGCCGGCGTCGAGCGCCCAGCCCGACGCGCCCCACGTCGTGGGATCGGTCGCGCCGGAGAGTGTCGCCGGAATATCGCTGGCCGCCATCGCCACGAGGCCAACGCCCAGACCGGCGACGGGCAGGGGGAGATTCGGCATCCGTGGGCGCAGCAGCCCATAGGTGAGGCCAACACCCAGTCCTGTGACATAGCCCATTAGCGCGCCAAGGCCGGTGCGGCGGTTCTCCGCGGTTTCATCGGCCTTGGCGCCTTCGCCCCGCAGGTCGACGCCGGCCGCTTCGGCCGCCGTCCCCGCGAGCTTCGGCGGTACGCGGCTGGCCGCTCGGCCGCGTACCGCCATATCGGCGTAGGTCGCCACGTTGAGCGCGACGGTGCCGACAGCACCGGCCGCAACGCCTGTCAAGCTCCGAGCAGGCATCGACAACTCCTTTCGATCGATACTATAGGGGAGGCGCCCCTCGCACGGATCGCGAGAGGCGCCTCATCCAAGCGCTGCTCGCCTTAGAGTCCGTCACGATATAACCTATCCAAGTATGGTGCCTAATCAGGCGTAGATCCCACTCTAAACTGGGCAGGTTATTCTTTGACGGACCCTTAGGAGGAGGGCATGGTGCCGAGCGTCAGGTCCACCTTCTGCTGCTGCCCGTTGCGGAGCACCGTCAGCGTAATCTTGTCGCCCGGCTTATGCGCGCTCGTCACCTGGGCGAGGGCTGACTCGCCTACCAGGGGCTTGCCGTCGACCTCGGTAATCACATCCTTCGGCTGGAGCCCGGCCTTCTCGGCCGGCGAGCCCTGCACCACCTCGCCGACCACCACGCCGTCCTTGACGGTAATATTCAGCTGGGCCGCGATCGCGGGATTGAGCGCGCCGTAGCGGATGCCGAGGTAGGCATGCGTGACGTGGCCTGCCTGCACGAGCTCGTCGGCGATCGGCTTGGCCACGGAGATCGCGATCGAGAAGCCGATGCCCTGGGCTGCCACGCCGGGCTCGGCCTGCCCGGCCACGAGCGTGTTGATCCCGATGACCTGACTGTCGAGGTTGACGAGCGGACCACCCGAGTTGCCGGGGTTGATGGGGGCATCGGTCTGGATCACGCCGAAGAGGAAGGGTCCGGACGAACCCTGCTGCTGGCCGGGCTCCTGCACCGTCCGGCCGAGAGCGCCGATCACACCTTCACTCACCGTCGGGCCGCCCGGCAGCGCCAGCGCGTTGCCGATGGCCACGACCCAGTCGCCGACTTGCAGCTGATTGGAGTCGCCGAGCTGGGCTACCGGCAGATTCGGGCTGCTCACCTGGATCACCGCCAGGTCAGTCTGCGGATCGGCCCCAATCAGCTTGGCAGGAAAGGACTTGCCGTCCGGCAGCGAGACGAGCAGCTTGGCCGCGCCCTGGACGACGTGATTATTGGTCAGAATATGTCCTTCGGCGTCGTAGATCACGCCTGACCCGACGCCGGCCGGGACGGTGAACGGCTGGTTGGCCTGCTGGGGCTGGACCACCTGCTCATTGGTGACCTGCACGACCGCGGGCCGCACCTTCTGGGTAACCTCGCGGATGATCGTGCGGAAGGTCCCGGCGCCCGCGGCCGCTCCGGCCGACGGGGCGGCGCTGTTGGCGGTCGTGCCGGCAGCGGTCGTCGCAGTGGCCGCGGCCATCGAAGCGGTGTCCGCCGACGTCGCAGCCGGTGCGGCCGTCGCCGCGGTGTCCGCCGATGTCGCAGCCGGTGCGGCCGTCGCCGCATAGGATGCGGTACTGAGCGTTGGAGCGGCCGCGGCTGTGACGGCTGCAGGCATTGCCGTCGTGGCCGCCGCGGCCGTCGCCGCAGGGACGGAGGTCGCCGCGGCCAGTGATGCCGGAGTAGCTTGCGCAGTTGTGCTCATGGAACAAGCCGTGCCGAACAGAGCGATCGCCCCGACACTCACAAGCTGCAGCGCGCTCCGGCGCAGAGAAACCCTCGTCATGTCCTTCCCTCCTCAACTCTATCGGTGTGTGGGCTGGGCCGGTCGCCGGGGCGCAGCACAGCAGCGGGCAGCGGGGGCGCCGGTCGTCGCACCTGCGTAACGCCATAGTGAGAGACAGAAGCATTCCGAGTGCCAGAAGTGGTAGCGAGGTGGTGAACGTTCGGTGAACATCGGGAAATGTTCATGGCAGATACTGCTTCACTGGAGCTTGCCAAGGAAAAATGCGCAGGCGAAGCCGACCACCGTGAAGAGGGCCACCCAGTGCCCACCTTTCTCGAAGGCTTCCGGCATCATCGTGTCCGCCAGCATGGCCAGGATCGCCCCCGCGGCCACGCCGAGCACCGCCGCGAGGACACCCTGGGAGGCGTGACTGAAGATTGCAGATCCGGCCCAGGCCGCGACGGTCGAAGCGGCAATGACCCCGGCCCAGAGGCCGAAGACATACGTGGGCGAGCGCCCGGCTTTGCGCATACCGGCCGAGGACGAGAGCCCTTCGGGGACGTTGGAGAGGAAGACGGCGATGACCGTCACGAAGGAGACAGCGCCGCCCGCGATCAGGCTGGCGCCGATCGCGACGCTCTCCGGTATCCCGTCGATCAACGATCCAATCGCGATCGCCGTGCCTGCCCCGCCGCCCGACGACTGCTGCTCGCCCGAGCGCTTGCGGTGCTTACCGCCCCGGCTCTCAACGATCGCGTTCGCGCCGACGTAGATCACGGCTCCGGCCACCAGACCGATGATCGCGGCGTCGAGCCCGCCCTGGTTATACGCTTCGTCCATCAAATCGAAAGCCAGGGCCGAAACGAGCACCCCGGCACCGAAAGCCATGACCGTTGAGATCGTCTTCCCACCAACCCGCGCGTAGTAGCCCACCGCGGCGCCGGCCAGGAGTGCCAACCCGGCGACGAAGCCCCAGAACGCCGCCCTGACGTCCGGCGACAGCCCATGAAAAAATGCCAGCATTATGCTCTACCTCTCACTCGTGCATTTGAGTCGAGGCGGTATCAGCTTCGGTGCCAGCAGCCGTAGCAGTGGGGTGAACGTCGGTAACGGTTCGTGAATGAAGCCTCAGCCGCGCCCTACCGCGGTGGGAGGACGAAGCGGTAGCCGGTGCCCCAGGCGGTCTGGATATAGCGCGGGCTGTCCACGTTGTCGTTCAGCTTTTGCCGTACCCGCCGCACGAAGACCTTCAGGTACTGCGTGTCCATGGTGTACTGCGGGCCCCAGACCTGATCGAGTAGAAAGTGGTGTGACAGCACGGTGCCCGCGTGGCGCACCAGCACCTCGAGCAGCCGGTACTCAGTCGAGGTAAGGCGGATCGGCCGGCCGCCGATCGACACGCGGTGCATGGCAAAATCGAGCACGAAGTCGCCCGCGACAAAGGTTTGGGCATTGGAATCCGGCTGGCTCGCGCGGCGCACGAGCGCCCGCAGGCGCGCGAGCAGCTCGAGGTGGTCGAAGGGCTTGGTCAGGTAGTCGTCGGCGCCGAGGTCGAAGGCGCGCACTTTGTCGAGCGTGGCGTCGCGCACCGTCAGCATTAGGATCGGCGCCGCCGAGGTCTGGCGGATCCGCCGGCAGACCTCGAAGCCGTCGGGCGGCGGCATAGAGACGTCGAGGACCACGAGGTCGGGCTGCTCTTCTCCAAAAAGCCGCAGGGCCTCGTCCCCACTCGCCGCGATCGACACCCGACAGTTAGGCCAGATCATGCGCGCGCCGAAGGCGACCGCGTCGGCGATCGGCGCCGCATCCTCCGCGACCAGAAGCTTGAGTGTCATTGCTTCGTTCCCTTTCCGGCCATAGGTAGGCACACGTGGAAGGTCGATCCTTGCCCCGGCCGGCTCTCGGCCCAGATGCGGCCCGCGTGGCGCTCGACGATGGCCTGCGCAATCGCAAGGCCGAGGCCAGATCCATGCGAATGGACCGACCCGCGGTGAAAACGGTCGAAGATCGCGTTCAGCTGCGTGGCGTCGATGCCCGGTCCGTCGTCGCTCACGGCCAGGCGCACCTCGCCATCCGCGGCGCGCCCGCTGACTGCCACGCGCGTCCCAGGGGGAGTGTGCCAGTAGGCGTTGGCCAGGAGATTCTCCGCGACCTGCTCGAGGCGCCGGGTATCGCCGGTCACCGGGAGCGGCACGGGCAGGTCGATCTCGAGGGTCTGGCGCTTGTCCTCCAACAGCGGATGGAGCGCCGCGGCAGCATCGGCGACGATCAGGCGCAGATCCACGATCTCGAGATCGAGCTCCAACGCGCCGGCCTCGATCTGGTTGAGCGCCAGCAAGTCGTCGATCTGCATGTTGAGGCGCTCGGTCTCGCGCCGGGCGTTACCTAGCAGCTGCGCCTCGTCCGGCCGTAGTCGCGCGTGCGCACTCGCCTGGAGCATGCCCAGGCTCACGCGCGTCGCCGTGATCGGCGTGCGCAGCTCGTGCGAGATCGTCGAGATAAAATCCTTGCGCACCTTTTCGAGCTCCCCCAACCGCAGCGCCTCGTCACGCACGGCGCTTGACGTCTCGTGCTCGAGAATCAGCCGCCGCGCCAGGATATTCCCCCCGAGGCCGATGATCGCCATAACGATCAGGCGTGCGCTGAGATCGCGCAGGTTTTGGGATGTCGGCACCCACAGGGGCAGCGTCGGAGCGACCACGCCGACGACCGCCACGACAGCCGCGGTGTAGAGCAGCGTGCCGGTGAGGCTGAGGCTGCTAGCTGCGCATACAATGGCCAGGTAGAAGAGCACGAAGGTCGGCCCACCCGGATCGTGGTCCAGGTAGTAGATCAGGCTGATGACCGGCAGATCCACGAACGACACCCACACGAACGAGCGCAGGCGCGTGACGCGCAGGCGGAGTAGATCGACCGCGAGATTGTAGACCGCGAATCCGCAGAGCAGCGCCGAGATCGGAATGCCATGGAGGCCGGAGACAGGCCAGACCAGCGTCACCGCTAGCATGCCGGCCGTCGTGACCCAGCGGAGCAGGGAGAGCGCCCGGCTCAGGAACTGCCGCGGCACCGTATCGTCGGGCTGCCCTGAGTTGCTTGGCGTCTTCATGCTGCCTTTTGGCCGTGCTATGGTCGCGACGGTAGAGCTACACAGACCGAAATGCTCTGTCTGCACATTACGTGCCCGCGGGTCCAGCTCCCCACCACTCTGCCCGCGTTCACTTTTGTTTTCCATTGTTCGCCAGATTGTGATCGACAGTTACCCCAGTATTGACGGACCGGGACTACAGTGAAAGCCAGCCCCGCGCCCCCACGCGGGCAGGCAAGTGCCGGGAACAGCCGATGACACACCTGGCGGACGCGATCCGGTCGCTCGATCTGGAGGCGCGTATGGCGTCGTCAGGGTGCTGGGCCGAGATGGAGGGCGAGCGATGCTGGGTCTTTGTGGTGGAGCAACCCGGAGGCAACGCGTTCCTGACCTGGTGCGACGATTCCGGCGCCCGAACGATCGAGCGCCACTACGATCCCGTGTCCGCAATTCAGGCCGACCTGCGACGTGCGGAAGGGGAACGGCCTGGAGGCAGCGCGCCCCGGCGCGCGGACCGGTAGGCGAAAGGAAGAAGGAGTACCATGGACAGTACGGCACCACGTAGTCTGATCGGAGCGGGCGCAGCGAAACGCGAGCGCGGCAGCGGGACTGTGCGCCGCCGGGGAGCAGATGGCGGCAGATCGAGCCAGGCGAGCGCCGCGCGGGCCGGGCAACCGGGCCGGGTTATCGCAGTGATCAGCACCGATCCCGTCTATCTGGACCTGATGCAGGAGTTCCTGGTGTACGAGGGCTTCCGGCCGATCCCCTGGAGCGATGGCAAGAGCGCCTACGATATGATCTGCCGCGAGCATCCGGCCGTGGTCGTTCTCGATCTGTGGCTCGAGCATCGCAATGCCGGCGAAATGATCCTCGGGCTGATGCGGCTGGCCCCCGACACCCGGGATATTCCGGTCATCGCCTGCACTACCGATGTCAAGCTTTATCAGGACCAAGCCGATTTCGTGCGCGACGGTCCCTGCGAGCTGCTGCTGCACCCACTCGACATCAACGCCCTGGTCGCCAAGATCCGGGAGTGGACCGGCCTGCCGCCGGAAGGCGTGAGAGGAGCCCAGGACCATGCAATGGCAGTTTGACGAGCAGCGGACGACGTATCGACTCGACGCCGCGCCGTACCGGGCGATCATCTGGCGCGAGCCGTCCGGCGAGTGGACCGGGCGCATCGAGGGGCCGGGTGAGACACGCCTCCACCATGGCTTCACGTGGTGGGAGAACGCGCAGGCGTGGTGCGAGCACGGTCTGGCCGAGCTCGGCGTCGTTCGCAGTGCGGATGGGCCGGAGATAGGCTAAGTGGTCCATCCGACAAGTCACTGTAACTTCCTCTATCACCTTGGCAAGCAATTGAGCGCAGTACACGGCTTACGAAAAAGTGCAATGTTCTTGCCGGATGAGCCACTTAGTATACCTGGATATGGAGGATGTGCTGCCGACCTGTACCCACGCAGCACTGCCCCGGCTTTTTGAGAAAGATACTGACACCTGCTCACAAAATCCCCTGATTTCGGTGCTGATGAAGCTCGTAGCCATTACAGGGGTGTGCAGACGAATTGTCCTGTCAGACATTCATTATGTCGATTAGCAAAGTGGATGACACGACCGGATGAGGCAAGTAGTCGCCCCAAGGGCCAGGTTCAGCAGATGATAAGTAACTGTACAGCTCCCTATCACTAACCACTGTAGTAGACTACAACCGTTGCTGACCGTGCATGGCACACGTCGCCACACTGATTATCCGGTGTGGCGCGGTTGTCCGGAACGAACCTGGTTGGAAGCGGGAGGCTTATGGTTCAACACAGACGCCACGCAGACGCGGCCCTCCCCGAGGCGCAGCCGGCCCCTGGGAAGCAGATGCAGACGCCTGCTGGGCTGCCATCCATGGCAACCCACCACGCCTTCGAGCTCCTGGACTGGCAAACGTTGCGGCAGCGGGCCTGGCCGCCAGCAGCCCCGACATCCGCACCCGATACCGGCGCACGTGATCTGCCGGGATCGCCCTTCGGCACGCGTGCCCAAACGGCCGGCGGCCCACATCAATCGGTAGGCGCTACGGAGGGGACCGTCAAGGGTCGAGTCGCAGGGCCTGTTGTTCCCGGAAACATGCAGTTGCCGCCGCACGAGCCGACGCTACAGCCCACGCCTCAGGTTCAGCCCGCCCAGCAGGATGTCGCAGCCAGGCCGTCGCCACCTGCCGCCGCCGGACAGATCGCAACCTCAGCTTCGAACAGCTCGGCGGATGGAGGTTTAGCCTCTGCGCCGCCGCAATCGGCACAAACGCCGGTGGCGCAGGCTGATACGAGTCCTGCCGAGCAACGCACGATTGAGATCCCCTCGACGCGCTCGGTTCCTGCTGTGCCATCTGTACCCTGGTCGATCCGAGTCGTACTAGCCACGGGTGTGCTTACCGCGATCCTGCTCGGTGCAGCTATGGTGCATGACCTTCGGCAGCGGCGGATAGCGGCACACGATGCAGCACGAACCGCAGAGGCCCCAGTCGTGGCGCCCCGCACGGCCGTTTCACCCCAGGCAACGACAGCTGCCGGCAACGGAAGCCTAAGTACCCTCGGCCGGGGAGCTGCCCCTGGAACCGGACCGCGCACGACCACCGCCCCGGGATCGATCGTCGCGGTCTGGCCGGAGCCCACGTCGAGGACAGGAGCGCCAACCTGTGCGCTTCTGCCCGGCAGCGACGTGCTCGTGCTCGCGATGATATCCGAGGGAGGGGGTAGCCGATCCTACAACGTGCAGCGCGGTAGTTGCAAGGGCTGGGTTGCAGCTCGCTTCCTGCGCGTGACGGTCATCGAACCGAGCCAATGACTCGCGGAGCCGTCATCACACCTGCGGTTACTCGCGACCAGCGGTGCCCGGGCCATACGCATCATCCAACCTACGGTCCTGGCTACCTGCCTCATCCGGAGAGACTCACGCATGTATGAGGTTGCTGCGTCCGACACGCAATCATGCCTATGTAGAGGCCCATCTCGCTAACTCTGTCGGGGCGAGAACGAGAAAGGTCGCCGCTCTTCGTGCGTGGATGAGGTATGTGTAGTGGACCCCAAAACTTGGACAGGTACGTACGTGAGTATCATTGCTATCCAAGAAGGGGGACACGAGGATGAACAGTCGACGGAGCTTCACGCCACAATTCAAGACCCAGGTCGTCCTTGAGGTGCTCACCCGCCTCAAGAGTGTTGCCCAGGTCTGCCGGGAATACGACCTCAAAGAGCAGGTGGTGCTGCGCTGGAAAGCCGACTTTCTTGACCGCGCCCCCACGCTCTTTGCCTCCCACCAGCACCATGACCAGGACCAAGCCCGCATTGCGGAGCTGGAACGGCTGGTCGGTCGCTTGACCATGGAGCTCGAGATCTCAAACAAAGCCTCGCTGCTCTTGAGCTCTCCCGCGAGCAGAAACGGCAGGTGAGCCAGATGCTTGCACCTGACTATCCGCTCACCGTGGTCTGCTGCGTGCTCGAGCTGCCGCGCAGTACCCTCTACTATCAGCCGGTTGTACGCGACGAGGTTGAGCTGCGCCTGGCCCTAGAGGCAGCTGCCCAGGAGTTCCCGACCTATGGTTCGCGCCGCCTGACCCAGCACGTGCGGCGGCCACCCTATCGCATGGGTGCTGGCCGGCAGCGGATCCGGCGGCTGATGGATGAGTTGGGGCGCAAGCGACGACCAAAACCGCGCATCTGTCGCACGACCAATAGCCAGCATGGCTGTGGCCGCTATCCCAACCTCGTCGCCGACAGAGTCGCTGCGGCACCAGAGGAGATCTGGGTCAGTGACATCACATACATCCGGTTGCATCGCGAGTTCATCTACCTGGCGGTCGTGATGGACGTCTTCACGCGGACGATTCGCGGCTGGAATCTGGGGAGAAGCTTGGGTGGGGAGTTGACGCTGATTGCTCTGGAGCGGGCATTGGTTGGGCGGCATCCACAGATCCATCACAGTGATCAAGGGATCCAGTACGCCGCACCGGCCTACATCAGCATGCTGCAAGCGGCAGGCGTGGCGATCAGTATGGCGGCGGTGGGCGAGCCGCGGGAAAACGGCTCTGCGGAACGGTTGATGCGGACCATTAAAGAAGCGGAGGTGGCGCTGGCGGATTACGAGGATTTTGAGGACGCGTTGGCCCAGATCGGGCATTTTATCGATGACGTCTATCGGACGAAGCGGATTCACTCGGCGTTGGGCTATCTCACACCCGCCGAGTTCGAGGAGGCCTGGCGCCAGGAGCGCCGCCACGGTACACTAATGGTGCCCTAAAACCTGTCCAGGATTTGGGGACCACTACAAAAACCAGACGCGGGTCCCAGTACAATCTCTGGAGTTACCACACTGCAGAGGATGGACATGGACCCACAGCCGACATTCTGCCCCAACCTGGACTGTCCCGCAAGCGGCCAAAGCGGCCAGGGCAACATCACTAGTCATGGCCGCAAACGTCCCCGCTATCGCTGTACGGTGTGCCAGACCACCTTCGGTGCGCGCCGCGGCACCCCCTTCTATCGCCGGCGCACGCCCGAGGCCGTCATGACCCAGGTGCTCACCCTGGTCGCGCATGGTTGTCCGATTCCGGCCATTGAGGTCGCCTTTCGGCTGCAGACGCGCACAGTCCAGGACTGGATTACGGCGGCGGGTCAGCACGCGCAGGGCATCCAGCAGACCCTCGTGGAACAGCCGCACGACCTGCAGCAGGTGCAAGCCGACGAGATCCGGGTCAAGACGCAGACCGGCGTGGTTTGGCTGGCCATGGCGCTGATGGCCGACTACTGGCCGATGGCCGATCTCAACCCGTCGACCCCCCGGTCGAAGTCGAGTTCGCCCGCATCTGGAAGCAGAAGCCCAAGATCGTCTTCTCGAAGACGCTCCAACGGGTCGACTGGAACGCGCGCCTGGTCCGCGACAACATCGTGGACGAGGTCACCCGGCTCAAAGCGCAACCGGGCACCGATCTGAGCCTGGGCGGTCCCACCCTCGCGGCAACGTTCATGCAGCTCGGTCTGATCGACGAATACCGGCTGCTCGTCCATCCGGTCGTCCTGGGGCGCTGCCTGCCCTTCTTTCCGCCGTTGGACAGGACGATCAAGCCCCGGCTCGTCGAGACGAGGACGTTCCGGTCCGGAGTCGTGTACCTCCGACCGGTGCGCGGACGAGGCACAGGAGCACGGACCACGAGTGGCAGAGAACACTCGCGGATGCGGCTCGCCCCGATGCATGGCGTTGTGGCCGGCTCTGTGGAGCGCGGCGATCCCGGCTGCTCATGCGGCGTATGCTGCCGCAACGAGGGGTGAGGATGGAAGTGCGGACGATCCGGCTGGCAAAAGACAAGGAAACCTACCTCGCCACGCTCTACGGCAAGGCGCTCGACGCCGCGGCGGCGCACCCGATCCTCGGCGACCGCTTGGCCGCCGATGCGGTCGCGCGCATCGACTACGACTTCAGGGGGCTGAAGCTCCCCCGCGGGGGCGAGATCACCCTGCCGCTGCGCGCCTGGCACTTCGACCAATGGACACGCGCGTTTCTGGCCGCGCACCCGGAGTCGACCGTGCTCCACCTCGGCTGTGGCCTCGACACGCGCGTGTATCGCATCGACCCGCCGCCGCAGGTGCGCTGGCTCGACGCAGACTTTCCCGACGTGATTGCGCTGCGCGAGCAACTGTATCCGGCGCGCGACAGCTATCACCAGATTGGCTCCTCCGTGACGGACCTCGCCTGGCTCGACGCGATCCCCGGCGATAAGCCAGTGCTCGCCCTCGCTGAGGGCCTGGTAATGTATCTGCGTGAGCAGGACGGGGTGGCCCTCTTCCGCCGCATCACCGTGCAGTTCGCGAGCGGGCAGATCGCGTTCGACGGCTACAGCCGGGCGATGGTGCGCCTGGTCTCCCGTCTGGCGACCGTGCGCGGCGCGCAGGTCGAGCTGGTCTGGGGCGTCGGGGATCCGCACGACCTCGAGCGCCAGGTTCCCGGGCTGCACCTCGTGGAAAACGTGTCGTTCCTGACGATGCCCGAGCTCCTGCGCAGGATGTCCCGCAGCCCGTTCTCCGTGGCAATGGCGCCGATCCTGGGCCGGCTGTCGTTCTATCGGGACCTGGTACGACACCTGCGCTATGCGTTTGGGGCGGAGCCATCCGCGCGGGCGACTCCATGAGCGGGCCGACCGCGGGTGCCGTTCCACCAGTGGTTAGAAGTGTCGACCCTTGCCAGCGGCGACCGGGGTTGCACGTGCCGGGTGTGCAGGTACCCTCACTCGACGCCGGTTGGCCCGCGCATGGGTGTTTTCCTGTGCTCTACTGCCCGATCACGCTATGAAGGAGCAATGTGTCATGGCGCATACAACAAAGGTATCGACCCCGCTCAGCGCGTCCGACCCCGCGGCTGGGCCCTTGGTGGTCTCACCAGCCAAT
The DNA here is from genome assembly GCA_038254585.1 of Chloroflexales bacterium. Classification (GTDB taxonomy): domain Bacteria; phylum Chloroflexota; class Chloroflexia; order Chloroflexales; family Kallotenuaceae; genus JBBSGA01. Next base: position 13,093 of record JBBSGA010000003.1, read on the forward strand.
CCGCGCTACTTCACGGTCGCGGCCGGCAAGGGTGCTGACCACCAAGTCGTCTATCTGACCGGCTCGCACATCTGGAACAACCTCCACGACGGCATGGGCCCTGGCGCCGGGTGTCCCGAGACTCCGGAGCGGTTTGACTACGCAGCGTATCTCGCGTTCCTCAAAGACCACGGGCACAACTTCATCCGCCTGTGGCGCTGGGAGCAGTTCAAGTCCCAGGCGGCCGGCGGCAACTACCACCTCTGCATGACCCCGCAGCCATGGCTGCGCACGGGTCCCGGAGCGGCTACCGACGGTAAAGGGAGGTTCGACCTCACCCAGTTCGACCCGGCGTACTTCGACCGGCTGCGCAACCACATGATCGCCGCAGGCACCGCGGGCATCTACGTCGCGGTCATGCTGTTCGAGGGCTTTGCCCTCCACCTGAGCCCCGCGCCGGACAACATCGCCGGCCATCCCTTCTACGCGGCCAACAATGTCAACGGCATCGGGATCACCTCGATCGTCGATTATCAGGTCCTGCCGCTGGACCCGCACGTCCAGGCGCTCCAGGAGGCCTACATCCGCAAGGTCGTCGACACCGTGCATGACTTGCCGAACGTCCTCTATGAGGTCGCCAATGAATCGTCGGGCGGCGGAACGGTTGACGAGACCAGGACAAAACGGGGGCTGACGGCCGCGTTCAGCAGTGCCTCGGTTCCTATCGTAGCTCCGCGCGTGGCCACCACACGACCAGTGCTGCCGGCGTTTTGAGCGCTCCGCTGCGCTTTGCCCCCATTTTGTCCTGGTCTCCTGAGCATTGGCGGTCTAAGTAACCGTCGTCGTCGAGAGGCAGGGTGATTGGGATGCTCACCCCTTGCTGCAGCTTCTTCAAATCTCTCAAGAGCTTATCGAACATTGGCATAACCTCGCTTGGAATGGGGCAAGGTGTCCTATGGTTCAACCCGCTGAACGGTGGGTATACGATCGAATTCTCGGTCGAAGCTCACGATTTCCTTGAGCTTGAGTCCTTCCATCAGCACAGCATGGTAGGCATCAGCAAAGGAGATGTTGGAGTCCACGTAGTACGTGAAGACCTTGCGGAAGCGCCGCTTGCCTGGTAAAACGATCCCCGGCAATTCGATCAGCGGTAAAAATGCATCCCGAATAGCAGCCTTGGGCTGGCGATAAAAACTCTGGAGCGTGTAGACCGTCTCGAAGATCACTGTGTCAGCTGTACGAACTTTGAGCTCGCCGCGTTCAATGCGGGCAAGATAGGCTGTGGCCCGCGGGGAAAAGTCGGGGTGATCCTGGCGCAGGTGGCGTAAGAAGACATTGGTGTCGAGAAAGGGGAGTGCTGCCATTTAGCCTCCCATATGCGTAACGACATCCTCCGCGATCGCCTGCTCGGCTACTTCCCGCTCTTCCTCAGGAGAAAGCATGGGGGTCGTGCTTTTGAGGGTGCCGGCCGTTCGTTCCACCACGCTACCCCGGTGTGCAGCAATACGTATCCGGTCTTCCTCCACCTCGAAGGCAATCTTGTCTCCTTCGTTCAGTGAAAGCGCACGGCGGATTTCAGCCGGAATCGTGACCTGCCCCTTACGGGTGATAACAGACACATGTTCTTTCATGGAAAACCTCTTCAAGTTAATAGCAATGACGTTTGTACTACTACATTATCATAGGTCAATACCTTCGCCAATTACGCAGCCTTGAGTTGACATTCGGGTGGGTGAATCCGGCCTAGACGTGCGACCTGGCGGAAAATCCGCCCAACGAAACTCTCGGCCGGCTTTTCCGGAAGGAGTTTTATTGTTTCGGTCACGTATTGGTAGCCACGGCAAGACGCCTTGAGGTCCAGCACACTACACTGGGGATCCGTTTGGCGCAGATCACGCAGCAGCGCTGAGACCAGATTGACCATAAAGACCTATTTTCCGCTACCCCTCAACCGGGGGGTAAGACTATGCTCAACCGTGGTCATGGCGAAGCCCACCGCTCAATCAATTGCTGCATCGCCTTGGACCGCCGCCCGCGTCGCTTGGGCGGCTCCCACCGCGGCGGTGGCACCCGATGCCACAACAGCTCCGCAACCGACCAGCAATGATCGGTGCTGCCCGCCGCCATTGCCGGCGTGCGCGGCTGCCCGCTCTCCAGCGTCAAGCTCGCATGCACCGTGCAGAAGTTGTAGAGCGCCCCCACCAGATACATGCCCGCGTGCAACAGTTCCTTCCGATGCACCAGATGATGCGTCCGCCGTGCCAGCGGCGCCAGGCGTGCCCGAAACGTACCATTCAGCCGCTCCATGTACGCCGTGTTCAGCACCTGACAGCCCGGCGGCTGCGTCAGCAGCCGCGCCGCCAGCGCAGGCGAACCCTGGCGCAGGCGCCGCGTCACGCCCACGACCCGCTTGCCGGCGTACTGCTTGACCACTTGGCCGATGACCATGTCCGGCCACGGCACCTTGCGCGGCGCCCCGCGCCCGCCGTGATGCACCCGCGTGCGAAATGCCTGCCGGAACGCGTCCACGTAGCTGGCGAAGCCATCGACCACCAGCAGCAGTGGGGCCTTGACGGCCGAGGCTGCGATCAAGGCCACGACCTGTGTCACCAGGCGCTGGTCGCGGCGGGTGCTGATGGCGCCACCCAGCCACAGGCGACTCGAGACCATCAGCGCCATGGCCATCCAGACCATCCCGCACTGGGTCTTGACGCGCACTTCATCGGCCTGCACGTGGCCCAGGTCACGTGGCTGGGTGACCTGCTGGTGATGGACGGCTTCGGCATGTTGGCCGGCAGCTTCGAGCCAGGCGCGGATGGTCTGGGGCTGGAGGCCAAAGGCATGTTCGATGGCAACGAGCGGACATCCCCAACTGACCAGGGTGATAACGATGACGATCAGCGCCTCGTCGGTCCGGCGGCGATGAAAGATGGTGCCCGTGCGGGCGGGTGCCCTTTGGGCGGATACCAATGGCGAACCCCAAATGGGAACCGTCGTAAGCAGCGTGTGGTCACACATGCATCGACCGGTCGGGTACGATAGCGGTACGGGCCGTTCGGTTCCTGACGCCAAGGAGGCTCCTGATGTCCCGTCAGCCGCAGGTCATCTATCTCGTCCCCGAGGACACAGCCACCCTCGCCCGGACCATCTTTCCCAAGGGCAACACGCCCTGGATGCAGATGCGCGACCACCTTGGCATGATCTATGAGGATCGCGACTTCGCCGCCCTCTATCCCACCGTCGGTCACGCCGCTGCGTCCCCCATCGCCTCGCCCTCGCGACCATTCTGCAAGCTGGGGAGCACCTGACCGATGTGCAAGCCGCTACCGCCATCCGCGCGCGCATTGACTGGAAATATGCCCTCAGCCTCCCGCTCGACCACCCGGGCTATGACGCCTCGGTCTTGAGTGAGTTTCGCACGCGCCTGCTGAGCAGTGGCGCCGAACGCCTCCTCTTTGACACGCTCCTGGACCTGATCCGCGACCTCGGGCTCATCAAAGCGCGGGGCACGCAACGCACCGATTCGACGCACGTGCTGGCGGCCATTCGCAGTCTCAACCGCCTCGATCTGATTGGCGAAACGCTGCGCGCGGCCCTCAACCGCCTGGCGGTCGTAGCGCCCGCTTGGCTGCTCACGTGGGTGCCCCAGGACTGGTTTGACCGCTATGCCGACCGCTGTGAAGCGTATCGCCTGCCGGACAGTGAGACCGCGCGCCAGGTGTTGGCCGCAACGATCCGCGCCGATGGCTAGCAGGTGCTCACGGCGGTCTGTGCCCCTACCGTCCCACCCTATTTGCGTCAGGTTCCGGCCGTCAACGTGCTGCGCCAGGTGTGGGTCCAACAGTTCTACGGCCCGACCGCCCGCGAGCTCCGGCGCAGCCTGGAGGATTCCCCGCCGCGCGCCAGCGCGATCACCTCGCCCTACGATGTGGACGCGCGCTATGCGACCAAACGGGACATGGCGTGGGTCGGCTACAAAGTCCACGTGAGCGAAACGTGTGATGCTGACCGTCCCAACATCCTCACCGAGGTCACGACGACCCCGTCGACGACGCTGGATCACAGCGTGACGCAAGCGCTCCAGACGACGTTGGTGGAACAGGGCCTTCCGCCGACGACGCATCTGCTGGATACGGGCTACGTTGCTGCGGAGAACGTGGTCGTCGGGCAGGAGGCGCATGGCATCGCCATCTGCGGGCCGCTCCCCCCGGACACGAGTTGGCAAGCGCGCACGCGGGAGGGCTATGACTCCCGCAGATTTGGCGTGGAGTGGGCGCGGGAACAGGCGACGTGTCCGCAGGGCCAGGTGAGCAGCGGATGGCGGGAAGGCACGGACCACCACGGGCAGCGGGTGGTGCGGATCAGCTTCCCGGTGGGCGCGTGTACGGCGTGCCCGGCTCCTCGATCAGTGCTGCAGCCGCCCGGGTGACCCACCGCAACAACAGCCGCTGATCGAGCCGTAGCATTCGAGCATCCTGCCGACACGCAAGCACCTCCCTCCAAGTCGGAACAGCACCTGCCCCAGGCGCCGCGCCGTTCCATGCGCGGCGGGCGATTGGAGCGACCACGGCCAGATCGTCCACTGCCACCTGGCGGGCCGTAGCAGGGCCGCGCGGCGATCCTGTGCGGCCGCTGCCAGCTAGTCGCGATACTGCTCGCGCTTGACCAGCGCGTGAAACTCTGGTGGCATCATCGCCGCCTCCTGTCTCCCACTACATCCGCTTGCCCGCGCCAACGCTGCCGCCCGCACGGCACGCGCCGCGCGGCCACGTCGTTCACGCGGCCTGGGCACTGAGCCAGGCCAGCTTGTCCGGATTGAGCACCGTATACACACGGCCAACCCGCTCTCCCACGATCTCGACGAACATCACGCCGTACAGCTGCCCATCCACGTAGCCCACGATCGCCGGCTGCCCATTGACCATCGCGATACGTGCTCGCAGCCCAGCCGGTATCAAACGGAGGAATCCGACCATCCCGCGCGCCACGTTCTCGCGCACGCGCACGGGTTTGCGTCCCGCCGGCGCCTTGCCCCCGCTGTCGGCCACAAAGACGACATCGTCGCTCAACAGGCGCAGCAAGCCCTGCATATCGCCACGCATCGTGGCCTGCAGAAACTGCGCGGTGATGCGCTCCTGCTCCACGGGCGAGACGTCGAAGCGCTGGCGGCGCTCTCGCAGGTGCTCCCGCGAGCGGTGCAAGATCTGCCGGCAGTTCGCCTCGCTTTTGCCCACGATCGCCGCAATCTCGGCGTAGTCATAGTCGAAGACATCGCGCAGCAGGAAGACCGCCCGCTCGAGCGGTCCTAGCTGCTCCAGCATCGCCGTCTCGGCCAGCTCCTCGGCGGTGTGCGTCGCCCCTGGCTCGGGCAGCCAGGGGCCGACGTACTCTTCGCGCCGAGCGCGTGCCGAGCGGAGCTGGTCGAGACAAAGGTGCACAACGACGCGGGAGAGGAAAGCTTTGGGCGACTGCACCTCGGCGGGGGCGGCCTGAAGCCAGCGCACAAAGGCTTCCTGGACAATATCTTCGGCGTCCGTCGCGCTGCCGAGCATGCGGTAGGCGATGGCGAAGAGCAGCCGGCGGTGCTGCGCGAAGACCGCGGCGGTGGCATCGGTTTGGTCGCGATCGGCCTCTTGCATATGTGTACCTCGGCGTGGCCCGTGGGCAAAGCGCATCTTCTCATGGGCGGCGTGATGGACCTTCATCTGTCGGTGCGCAGACTCATCGATACTGCTTGATCCGAGCGTTCTTGGTATTGCCTGCTCGAACACTTAAGAAGACGGGGCTGGACCGTCCGGTGTGACACCGAGACCCGTCTGCTCCGCGAAGTGGTGGTTCCTCGATGCTTAGCCGGTGCGGGCACCAAGACCATTGAGCAGGACGTCTACGAGGACGCGCACCTCAGCCTCGTCGTCCCAATCCGCCTCTGGGTCGAGCAGCGTGCGGTTGAGCGCATACCCAACGGTGAGGCTGATCAGCGCGCGCAGGACCGCCGCATCCGGAAGGTCGCGCAGCTGGCCGCGCTCCCGCGCATGGCGCAAGACGGCGCGAATGCCGGCCAGGAGCTGTGATTGCCAGAACTCGACGAACGGCTCGCGGAACTCGCGGTGCAGCAGCAGCTCCTGGGCGATCAGCTTGAGGATCGCGGGATGCTCGCGGGCAAAGCGCACCCGCTCCATGATGATCGCGGAGAGCGTCTCGCGGAGCGACCGCCGCTCCTCGGCGAGGACCGCGCGCAGGTTCTCGAAGAGCAGCGGCTGGACCAAGCGGAGAATCGCCGGATAGACGGTCCGCGCGAAGAGCTGTTGCTTGCTGCCGAAGTGGCGGAAGAGCGTCTTCTCCGTCACACCGGCACGGCGCGCAATTGCGAGTGTGGTCGTCGCATCGTACCCATGTTCTGCGAAGAGCTCGAGCGCGGCCTGGATGATCTGTGCCTGGGTTGCCGTGGATGCCTGCGGCGCTGTGCGGGCAAGCAGGGCGGCAAGACTATCTTGCATACTACTTCCTCCCATACCCCGAAGCCTGTGCGCCACGCACGCGATCAAGCGGGCGGAACGCCGCGATCGATGCATTCATGCGCACGAAGACCGGCGTTCTGCCGGTTCCGGCGCGGCCACGTAAGCCAGGGCGCCGAAGTCGGTGGGCATGCCGAAGAGGCGCAGCCGCAGGTGGTCGAGGGATCGATCGGGAAGCAGCCGCGGGAGCAACGTCAGGATGCGCGAATCCTTGCCGACGGGGTAGCGGGTTCGGGGTGTCGGTGCGGTGAGCGCCTGCAGCACCACCGCCGCGACCACATCCGGCGAGTTCCCCTGTCGCTCCCGCGCGAGGGCACGGCGCGTAAAGGTGCGGAACATGTTGGCGTAGCGCCGCGCACCTTCCGGTGGAAGCCGCCGTAGAATGCGCTCGCTGTCTCCGAGCACCTTGTCGACCGCAGGCGTAGCGATCGAGCCGGGTTCGATCAAACAGACGTGGATCCCCCAGGGATGCAACTCGAGGCGGAGCGCGTCGTTGAGCGACGCGAAGGCACTTTTGGAGCTGCATAGCGCACCTCCGAAGGGAATGGTGATCCGGTCACCAACCGAGCCGAGGTTGACGATCCGTCCGTGACCGCGTCGTACGAGGGGCAAGCAGGCCTGGACCATGGCGATTTGGCCGAAGACGTTGACCTCGAACTGATAGTGCAGATCGTCGAGGGGCAGGTACTCCACCGGACCGGAAATGCCGATGCCGGCATTGTTGACGAGCCCCTGTAAGCCGGCCGATCCGACCGCCGCGTCGACGTGACCGACCGCGCGTGATCGACTGCTGGTCGGTCACGTCGAGCAGCAGTGGAATGAGGCGCTCACTGGCGATGCACTGGAGCGCCTCGGCATCCTCGGCTCACCGGACACTGGCGAAGACGCGAAAGCCGTAGCGGTCAAGGCAAAGGGCGATGGCCCGCCCGATGCCGCTGGAGGCGCCGGTCACAAGCACTGTACCAGGAACTGGTGATGAGGCCATCTCTTACATCCTCCTTGCAAAGGTAAGTATTGTCAGTGCTTACTTTACATCGCTGATGTGATCCTGTCAAGGCGTATCGTCATCCCTAGGAGGCTGAGGCAGTCAAGCGCTCATCTGCCATTGGTACCTGCGCACCTGCAGACGGGCCGGTCTCGCCACGCATGCCTGCGAGGGTAAAGGAGGGAGGTCGCACTAGCAGGTCGCACCGTTCGACCGGACCATCCCATGCGACGTTTTGCACCAATGGCACCGGATATTGTTGATCGATCCCTTGATGGAGACGGGCAGGGAAGGCCGCCATTCCGGATCTGCCAGGGTGAGCTGACGTGTGCTGCATTTAGCCCGGCCGAGGCGGCCGGGCTAAAGCCTACCCATCACTAGCCGGCACCTGCTCCCTTCAGGCTGTCATCGCTGCCGCACCCGGACGGTGTGTCGAGCTGTACGAGGCGAAAAGCTCCGGGACTTTTTCCGGTCGCACGTTTCACATGCCGGCTCAAATGGCTCGCCGAGTCATAGCCACACACGGTCGCGATCGCTTCCAGCCCTAGATTGGAGTTCCGGGTTAGGGCAAGCGCGTGTCGAACGCGCAATGCCTGGAGATATGCCGTCGGCGTTCGTCCCCGTAAACGCATGAACTGCCTGCGCAAGTAGGACGGCGACACACCAACTTCGGCGGCAAGATCTTTGACAGTAATCCGCTGCATAAAGCGTTCTTCTACGCGCTGTTCGACATCGCGGACGAGCCGTTCTGACGGCGAAAGCTGGCGCTGGGCATGCGTCCGCCGCAGCAGAATGTCAAGCTGACCAAGCAACAGGCGCAGCATGTCATCACGATCGGGCTCACGTCCGCCCAATTCGCGAATGAGCACGTTGCACAGATTGGCAAACGGCCGGTTTGCGCCATCACGATACACGCGCGGCCACGGATGTTCGGCAGGTGCGTCGATCCACACGTAATAACAGGCCCAGGCTGTCGGGCAGATCTCGTAGTGGACCATCTGGGGTGGTGTGAGGAGGAGTACTCCGGGCCGTGCCTCGTACACTTCGGCGCCGATCGGGCACCGGATGTCGCCTCGCAGGATATACACCAGCTCCCACGTCGCATGATGGTGCGGGCGAACCTCGTGCCCCGGCGCGAACTCGACCCTCCCGGCGGCTACAACTCGCGACGGGACGAGTGACGTATTGTGCATAAGGTGTGTCATATCATGCATTGCCTTTCCACGTGTGCTAACGCACAATAGATGTCAGCTCTTCGAATAGTAAGCTGATGCGTCGTTTTATGCAATACGCGGCACAATCGTATCTGTCCCCCGGCCGGCGTCTGCGACGTCTAGCCCGTGCCAGGCTCACTGAAGAACGGAGCCCCACCGTGAAGCTAGGATTTCTGACGCGCGCTATCCCGGATATCGAAAAGGCGAGCCGGCTTGGATTCGACGGCGTAGAGCTCTATGCCAATGCCTTCGGCGATCCCCTGGCAGGCGCCCTCGACCAAGACCCTATTGGCGCGGCGCGGCGGCTCTCTGAAGCACATGGGGTGGAAATCACAAGCCCTGGCCTATTAGGTGGTGTCCCTCAACTGACGTGATGGGTATCATCCAGGGCAGGAAACACGTGTTGGAGCGAATCCAAGGTATTTAGAAATGGTGCTGGGACCCGATAGCCGAGCAACTCCGTGGTCGTCCAGACGTGATCGGTGAGGCCAGCTGCCATCGCAGGCGTTACCGGGCGCCATTTACGCGGCGACCCGGTGCCGCGGGTCGCTTCCGGCAGCGGCAGTGCCTCGCGGAGACTGATATGCGGCAAGCAGAAATGGTAGTCCGCCATCGAGAGCCACAATTGCTGTTCCATCCACGGCAACTCTTTGGAAAACCCCGTGGTTTTGCGTGTCAGTCGTCGATTATGTTCGCGCCAGGCCAGGTTGTCCCGCTCGACAAACCTGGTGTTGATCGTCGTGCTCGTCGGCGATGCCGCCAGCCGTGCATTGATCGCGTCTGCGTCACCAAACACCAGCTTGCGCGTCACCTCCACCACCCGCCCCGGTGCCCGCCGCTTGACGACCTGCGCATACAGCAAGTTCGGCAGCCGGATGCGGCGCGGTGCCGGAAACCGTCCCCGGTCGCCATGGCGGTCGGGCTGAGACCAGGTCCCATAGGCATGCAGCAGTGCCGGGTGATAGGCCGGCACTTGGTCACGCGTGAAGAACGGAATATGATCATCGGTCACTGCCACCACCCGCTCCAGGAGCACGTTCGCGTGCTCCTGCGTCCGTTTGCCGACCACAAACGCCACCACCAAGCGCCAGATCGGCGCAAAGGCGACCCAGACCCAGGCATCGCCGTACGTCTCACACCACAGTGTGGCCGCTGCCAGATTGTGTTCTTTGGTGTGAACGAAGCTCGACACTTCATCCAATTGGCACTCGGTCACATGCAGGTGCTGCCAGTGGCAGCGCATCACCAAGCGGCAGTGGTACGCAGCCCGGTGCAACCAGGCGCACACCGTATCTTTATCAATCTGGACAATCCGCGCCGTACGGTGGATCGAATTTCCTTCCGCCAAGGCCCGCACCGCCAGTTCGAAACTGCTCGGATCAGTGGCGAGGTCGCAGTACGCGGTTCCGTACGTCACAGCGATCCTCCTGCCACATGCGCGACACAATGCCTGCCGGTGCCCCTGACGGGACCCATTCTTGACGAGCAACCCCTGCTGCCAGGGCCGGCCATAGCACCGACAGGCCCGATTCGGGCAATAGAGCGTTTCCCGGTCCATTGTATCCTCGATCAACTGGCACCGCAGGGTGCGAATGAGGATACATAATGTCAGATTTAGCAGTTAGCTCATCACGTCAGTTGAGGGACACCACCGCCTATTACGACCTAGCGTTTAAGGCTGCGACGTTCAACGCCGCCGATCCACGGCAGGTCCTGCAGACCTATGAACGCGTCTTCGACGCGGCCGAGCACCTGGGCGTCCGGACGATCGCGAGCATGAGCGGTTTCGACGCCGATCGCGATTGGAACGGCAACCTGCAGCTTTTTGCGGATCGCTTTGGTCCGGTCGCGGAGGCGGCCGAGCGCCGGGGCCTGCGTCTCGCGATCGAGAACTGGATGGGCTTCGGCGGACACGTGCCTTTCAGGCCTGCCAACATGGGTGGCTCCCCCGACACCTGGGATGCCTGGTTCGGCGCGGTGCCGTCAATGGCGCTGGGGCTGGAGTTTGACCCTTCGCATCTCTTCTGGCAGGGCATCGATTACCTGCGTGCGCTCTATGAGTTCAAGGATCGTGTCTACCACGTGCATGCTAAAGATACCGAGATGCTGCCGGAGCGGCGCTATCGTGGCGGTCTCAACGGCGACTATTTCCGTTTCCGCATTCCGGGCTATGGTGCGATCAACTGGACCGCCTTCATTAGCGCACTCGACGAAATCGGGTATGACGATGGTGTCGCCATCGAGCACGAGGACCCGATCTATAGCGGCGACAGATTCGACGAAGGATTACTGCGAGGCTGGCAGGTGCTCCACCCACTTTTGCAGCCACATTCCCACTGATACACACTCTCGATCAGGACCCTGCCTCACCCCTGGGCTGGAGAAGGAGGAAGCAGGCATGGCGACGGACTCCACGTCAGAGTCGTTGAATAGGGCAGGGAGGGTGCGTGCGCGTGCCGGCTCCTGGGGCCATCTGAGCAAGCTGCACCGGCGCGAGGCCATCGAGGGCGTCCTGATGGCTCTCCCGTGGATGATCGGCTTTGTGCTTTTTACGGCTGGGCCGATGCTGGCGGCAATCTACCTGGGCCTGACGAGGTGGGACATCATCACGCCACCGCACTTCGTCGGACTCCGCAACTACGTCGAACTGTTCACCCAGGATCGGCTCTTTCTTAAATCGATGGGTGTCACGACCTCCTACACAATCATGTCAGTGCCGATCCACGTCGTCTTCGGCTTCCTGCTTGCCTCGTTGCTCAATGCCAAGGTACCGGGCACGAATCTCTTTCGTGCGATCTACTATCTACCCTCCGTCCTGCCGCTCGTAGCTTCGGCCGTGTTGTGGAGCTGGCTCTTGAACCCCGAGTTCGGCCTGGTCAACTTTGCCCTCTCCCTGATTGGCATCAAGGGCCCCGGCTGGCTGACTAGCGAGGGCTGGGCGCTGCCCGCGATCGTCTTGATGAACATCCAATTCATCGGCATCACTATGGTGATCATGCTGGCGGGGCTCCAGCGCGTGCCGCAGGAGTTGTATGAGGCGGCCGCACTGGACGGAGCAGGCCGCTGGCAGCGCATGCACTATGTAACGTTACCGATGATGTCCAGCGTGATCTTCTTCGCCATTGTGATCAACATCAACAATTCGTTTCAAACCTTCACGCAGGCGTATGTAATGACGAATGGCGGGCCTTCCAATGCCACGCTCTTCTACATGCTGTATCTGTACAACAACGCGTTCCGCTTCTTCAAGATGGGCTATGCCAGCGCGATGGCGCTGGTGCTCTTCGTAGCGATGGTCATCATCACTCTGCTGCAGTTCCGCCTGTCACGGCGGTGGGTCTATACGGAGGAGAGCTAGACTATGGTCGTAGCGCAACCTCGGACGACGCGCAGGAGACGGGAGACCACGGGCAAGGCCGTCGTCTTCCTGCTGCTGCTCATTTTCTGCGTTCCGTTTATTGCCCCGCTCTTCTGGCTCATCAGCACAGCGCTTAAAACGCCGGGCCAGATCTACCTCTTTCCGCCCCGCTGGATCCCCAGCCCGATGCGCTGGTACAACTTCGTCGAGGGCTGGACGGCTGCGCCATTCACGCTCTTCCTGCGCAACACGCTGATTACGACCTTCATTCCTATGCTGGGCGAGGTCTTTGTCTCGGCTATGGTCGCCTACAGCTTCTCTCGCGTGCGCTGGCCGGGGCGCGACAAAGTCTTCTTCCTATGCCTCGCGACGATGCTCATGCCAGGAGTGGCAACGTTCATCCCCGTCTTTCTTCTGTTCCGTACGCTAGGCTGGATCAATACATTCCTGCCATTGATCGTGCCTTCCTTTTTCGGCGTCCCTTTTTACATTTTTATGCTCCGGCAGTTCATGCTTACGATGCCGCGAGAGCTGGATGAAGCCGCGCGGGTCGACGGCGCCAACACCTTCCAGATCTTCGGCAAGATCATATTGCCTCTGGTGCGTCCGGCGTTGGCCACAGTCGGCATCTTCTCCTTTATGGCACACTGGAACGATTTTTTCGGCCCGGTGATTTATCTCCAAAAGAGAGAATTAAAGACGCTGACGCTGGGCCTGTCGACCTTCGAATCGATGATGGCAGGCACCGGCGGCAGCTTCTCACTGGCCAGCTCGCGCTTGCATCTGTTGATGGCAGTCTCCCTGCTTATCTGCCTGCCCTGCATCCTGGTCTTCCTGCTCTTTCAGCGGTACTTCGTGCGCGACGTGCTTATGAGTGGCTTGAAGGGGTGATCGACCCTCACAACGGAAGGAGGTGCCCGCAAGAGGTATCCACAGACGAGCAACCACCAGCGTGCCGACGTGAGCGGGTGGCCTACCCGTGAGAAGACGCCAAGTATTGAGGAGAGTCCAAGACGATGAAACGGACACTGAGTCGCAGAGAATTCCTACAGCGTGTCAGCGTGGGCGCGGCGGGGGCGATGCTAACCGCGTGTGGCGGGCCAGCCGCCGGTGGGTCGTCAGGCGCGACGGCCGCTGCCAGCAGTGGGACAGCGGGAGCAGGTGCCGCGGCGGCGACGACAGGGGCGAGCACTACGGCGACGACAGCGGGAGCAGGTGCCGCGGCGACGACAGGACCTGGCGCGGCAGCAACGGTAGTAGGAGCGGCGCCTGCCGCAGAAAAACAGGTCGTTCGTTTCACGATGTTTGGCCACCCCGGCTTGATCGAACAAATGGTTCCTTTGTTCAATAAAAACCATCCGGGCGTCGAGGTGCAATTCGAGCGCAGTGAGGGCCAAGGCTACGCAGAGAAGTTATCGGCCGCAATCGCGGGCGGCCAGGCCTGGGATTGCTTCCGAGCTCCGTCGACGTGGCCCACGCGCTTCGGCCCCAAGGGCGTCGCCGCGGACTTGAATCCTTACATCAGCGCCGACAACGTGTATCCCGCGGACCTATACCTTCCGGGGATTATCGATACCTGGAATGTCGACGGGAAGCGCTATGGCCTGCCCCCCTGGTGTATCACGATGTGGCTCTTTTACAACAAGAAGCTGTTCGACGCGGCCGGTGTTGCCTATCCCACCCCCAAGACGACCTGGGAAGAATACGTGGAGATGGCCAAGAAGCTGACGACCCAGGAGAACGGGAACGTTACGCAGTACGGCGCGAATGGCTGGGGCAGCTGGACCGTACCTGTCACGCAGGACGTGTGGAGCGCGGGCGGCTGTTTTTACTATAACGAAAACAGGACGGCCATCTGCGTGAACGACCCCAAGACGGTCAAGGTCCTGCAGGACGAGGCGGACTTGATGAACGTCCACAAGATCCATCCCAGTCCGCTGAATCCCCCGACCTCGCCCGTTAGCCTGCTCTCCGGAAAGGTTGCGACCGAAATCAACGGCGACTACCTCCCATGGGATAACAAAGCGCAGTGGAGTGAGGATTTCGACGCGACGCTCACTCCCCTACGCGATGGTAAGCGGGTCAATGTCTACGCTCCCGACCCCTTCGTCATAAGTAGTGCGTCCAAGGTCAAAGAGGGTGCCTATAAGTGGATCTCCTGGTTCGCCGCTGATCCGGACTCGTGGGCGATCCAGGGCCACGTGGTCTTCCCCACAACCAAACGGCAATATGAGGATCCGAAGCTTCGCAGCCAGTGGCTCGTCTCCCCGCGCCCGCCGCAGATGATCGCCTTGGCACTCGAGCATAGCAAGAGCGCGCAGTTCTGGAGAGTTGAGCCGCACGCCGACGAGTTCGAGAGCACAATCTATTATCCTGAGATCGACAATCTCTGGCGTAATAAGGCCAAGGCGAAGGAGGTGTGCGACACCATTACAACGAAAGGCAACGAGCTGCTGGCCAAGCCGATCGAATAAGACCCGGCAGCAGTGCCGGCCGCCGGTCCGGGGCAGTATCGACCGCGGTACTGCCCCGGATGGACTTATCAGATTTATCAGATCCGGGTACCATAGGCCGATAGCCGACAACGTTTGCTTAAAGCGAGGGAACTCCGTATGCGCAAGGTTCGATTGGGTTATGTTGGCTGCGGCTTCATGGCTCAGAAAGTTCACATTCCAAACTTCTCGTCGATCCCCGAGTGTGATCTCATCGCGCTCGCCGAGGTGCGGCAGGAGCTTAGCCACAAGGTGCAGGCGCGCTTCGCCATTCCCAGACTCTACCCGGATCATCACGCCATGCTTGCCGACCCCGACGTCGACGCGATTGCCGTCTCCGCTGCCTTCGCAGTGCAGGGCAACATCGCGCGCGACGCGCTGCTGGCGGGCAAGGACGTCTTCATGGAGAAGCCAATGGCGATCTCCCTGGTCCAGGCCGACGCCATCATCGACGCCGAGCACCGGTCGGGCAAGCGGCTGATGGTCGGGTACATGAAGCGTTATGATGCTGGGAACGAGCTGGTCAAGGCCACCATCGACGAGCTCAGGCAGAGCGGCGAGCTGGGTGCGATCACCTATGTCCGCAACCATGGCTTCTGCGGCGATTGGATCGGCGGTCTCGACGTGCCGATGGATACGACCGACGAACCGCTGCCGACGGCAGCGGTGCACGGACCGGACTGGCTTCCACCCGAGTTCCTGACCCAATATCTGAGCTATCTCCAGCAGTACACCCACAATCTGAACCTGCTGCGCTGGCTGCTTGATGCAGGCGACAACGTCTCGGTGCGCGTCGTCGATCTGAACGACGACGCCTACACGGGTGTAGCGATCCTGGATATGGCCGGGACGCGGGTGGTACTGGAGACCGGCAGCATCTCCCATTATCGCTGGGACGAGCATACCCAGGTCTACTTCCGGCATGGATGGGTGCAGACCTGGGCGCCACCTTTGCTCCTTAAGCAGGTACCGGCCGACGTGGAAATCTACCGCGGCGGTAAGGAGCAGACCTTCAGCCGGCCCGTGCCCCAGCCGGCATGGACCTGGAGCTACAAGCGAGAAGCGGAGCACTTCATCCAGTGTATCCGCAGCGGCCACGCGTTCCGATCGCCGGCCGGGGATACGCGCACCGACGTCCGTCTCTTCGAGGAGATCTTCCGCGCTTACCTGACGCAGCGCGATATCCTCTAGCGACCTCATACCGCTGGCGGAAGATCGCGGCCATGGCGCAAAAGCGCTAATGCAGCGCTGGTCGACGCCGTGCAGGGTACCCTCGATAGGTCGTCGTGGACGACGAGTGCTATGGTACCTCGTGGGTGAAGCAATCCGGAACGACAGGCCGATCAATGCAGAACAGTACTCCTTTTACGACCTGGCAAGCAGTGCACGACGCACCACGATCGGCCTTCTTTCGTGGTCGGACGGCGAACAGCGCGTTTGACAGGACATCTAACGCCCCGCTTTCAGCCGAAGCGCTCTTTACCCAATCCAATGCGCGGGTCTTGCTTGGCCAGTCTGAAGTGGGAGTCACAGACAGTGGATCCGGGCGGCGAAGCAACCTTTGCCCATCGCGCTTCCGCCTTGGTAGAGGCACGGGGTATGGACCGCGTCGCCGTGGCCACCCAAAAAGCTTTCGAGCTCGGCGACGCGGACGGCGTCATCTTTAAACGGTTCGGCCCGGCCGTCCTGTGGGGCCACTGGGATGGCGATCTGCAGTGGAACCTGCAGGTGTTGCCAGTTGCTGTACGCTTCGTCATTGTGAATGGATCGGAGCACGATTGGTCCGGGATATCGGTAGAACTGACGTGCCCCGTAGGTTGGATGGGCCAGGGGCGGCAGCCGCTCCACTGGACGCGACCTAATCAGATGCGGCCGGGAACGATTCGGCTTGAGCTTGGCGCACTACCCAAGAGCAGCCGGACGGTGGCCCCCTTCTGGGTACGTGGACCGCACGAATATACGATGATGTTTCCGAGTCTCGGTCGATCTATGCCGGTGTTCCATCAGGCCAGCCCGCCCGGGACGGCATTACGCTGCCGACGAGCAACGTCGACGCGTCGGAAGAGATAGTATTCACTGCCGAGCTACACGCGACGGCTGCGGATGGGCAAGCGATCCACAGCCGTCTTATCGTGCCGCTACAGAGCGTGCCGGTGGGTGGCAGGGCTTGATGGCGCGTATGATGACGCTTGTGTGGTGCGAAAACGTTATCCAACGCTTGACTACCGTACAGAAAATATGAGCTAAAAGCGATACGTGCCAGTTCTGGTATGCTCTTCCATGCCTACGACCTTTCAGTCTGGAGGAGCACACAGATGCGTGACACGTATCGCCGCTATCGTGCCATCAAACAGGCCCTGATGCAATTTTATCAACCGCGCCCTACCGGGCATCGCGAACGCCATTTGAATACGCTCGTCGCCATGATCTGTGGCTTGGTTGGCGTCCAACGGGCGCATGTGAGCACAATCGCCGATCATGCGCCGAGTGGTAGCGCCGACCAGGAGATTCTGCTGACGCGCTTGGCCCAGAGGGCGCCCTGCTGGCTCAAGCACGATGCGCACACCGTGGACGACTGGTTTCTGCCGGTCGCCACGGCCTTGCTGGAGCAGCTGGCTCAGCTCTTCTGTACGATAGTGCAGGCTGCTATCCTTCATTAAGGCGATATAGCGGCATATCTGTAGACCATCTAGCTAGCACAGCTCGTTGAGCAGTTGCATGAGTATCGCCGTCACTCTTCGCACGCAGGCGGCCGTCAACTCGTCCAACGCCGCCATGGCTGCCGTCTGCTCCCGCTCTCGCATTGCGACCACCTGCTCTACGACCCGCGGTACCTCACTCGCGAAGGCCGCTTCGAGTGCATCGAACTTCGCACGTACGACGCGCTGCCGGCGGGCATAGTATCCCGGCCTGCTCCCAACCGGATCGCCTTTGACAGTATCCAGCAAGCGTCGAAACAGCCACCAATAGGAATCCGGCGCAAAGCTATCTTCCGGAGTCGTGTGGGGCGCCTGCATGCGCTTGCCGAAGCTTCCCGCCCGGGTGACGATCTCGGGCAACTCGGTCCCATGGACAAAAAATGGGACATAGCATCCCGTACAGGGCGGCCCCGGGGTCCACCAGAAGATAGGCAGCCCTTCCCGAGCGGCGGGTAACACCGCAATGCACGAGCTCGCCGTATTGCCCCAGGTGAAGCCCGCGGGCGACGCATGCATACACAGCGACAGAAAGTCCGGGTCTGCCGCATCGAAATACGGTCCGCCCAAGAACGTCCCTTCATAATGGTCGCGAGCAATCCGCATCATCCATGGTACGCTCACCTGCCCCTGTTGTTCCGCCAGCAATTGCCGTGATCGCATTGCACGGATATGGGACACCTGGCGGGCTATATGCTCATCGGTGTACGCACGGGCGAAATCAAAGGCTTCGTTCGGATCGTCTGGCCACCATCCCTGCTTCATTGCATGGGAGGCCACATCAGGACTCCCCTGATCCCATACCGTGCGGATGCTCGGCTCGTTCGAAATCGATGCAACACCATGCGGGATGCACCTGGCCGTCCACTGCCGTCCAACCGCTTCCACGATCCAGGCTTCTCGCGGATCCGCAATCAGGAACGAATTATCATATCCGCCGGCAGCATGATCCTTCGTCGGGACGGCAGACCCAAACTGGCCGTACTGCTCAACCAGCATCCCGAGCAGTTCCACCGCTTGCCGGGCGGTCTGACTGCGCTCTAACCCCAGGCGCACCAGATCCATCCCCAGGAGACCCAGTTCAACATTCTCACCGCGGCGGTAGGCGTCCGCTGCCGCGCGGAAGGACCTCGTAAAGAGCGCCTCGTTCCCAATCACCACCCCGTGCTCGTTGATGCCTTCCTCGTATCCCCAACACCAATAAGGGCTTGACCCGAGATGCGCGTAGGTGTGCTCTGCTTGGGGCACTGCGACATACTCTAGCTGGAGCATGCTCTGTGCGGGCCAGGCAGCTCGGGGACAGAGCAGGAGTGGCTGGGAGTCGAAGATCGGCCGATCGCTGTTTTTCCCTACGAGAACCTGCCGTGTCCGGCTTGCGTCGCGAAGTGCGACCCAGGTATCACACATCGAGCTGCTCCTTTTTCGGACAACCGGTCCAGCGGCAACGGCGATAGAAACTCTGTAGTACCCAGGACCGCAAAGTGATCGAGCCACTGGTAATCTTCGACGACCTTCCCGCCTACTTCGACCTGAATGCGGCGTCCGGGTAGTCATTCGCCGAGTTATAGAACATCCAGCCGTGACTAACGCCCGAATCGCGAGCGGCATCAGCCTCAGCTCGGAGCTGGTCAGGACCGTACTCCACAGTGCGGGCGCCCTGCCAAGGGTCGGTGCCCCCTTGCAGCCATGGCCGCAAGAGGGCGCGCTTGCCGGCGAAGAAGGGCGTCGCGCTCTTCAAGCTGCCCAAGATGACCTCGTAGGGGTGCGCCGTGGGGTTGGCGAAGCCGAGATATTGGGGCCACCACAGCGAGGGATACGGCATTGGCGCGATGTAGTCGGTGTGCGGGGCCATACGCGCAATGTCCTGACTGATCGGCTTGGACGGCCCCAGCACAACGCGTCCAAAGATCGAGACCGACATGAAGGAGCCTGCGCCGTTCACCGCGCGGTGGGCCTGCTCCATGAAGCCCGTGATTGTGTCGAACATTACATCCGGGTTCGTCACCGGATCGATCGGCTTGGAGAACTGGTACTTCTCTTTGAACCCGGCCAGGTTATCCTCGTTCCAGTCAGGAAAGCGGATATAGTCAAAATTGACCTCGTCGAAGCCCATTTGTGCTGCCTCGACCGCGAGAGCCGTGTTGTAATCCCAGACGTTGTGGTTCGTCGGGTCCAACCAGGCGTAACGGATACCGGGGCCAGGGTAATCAGCGGCAACTTTACCCGTTGCGCGGTCCTTTATCGCCCAATCTGGCCGCGCGTCAGCGAGAACGTTGTCGTGCGAGAAGAGCTGGACGCGCGCGATAGTGTAGATCCCCCGCTTCTTTGCATCGGCGAGGATGCCGCGCAAGTCCACGTAGTCCTTGGCTGTGCCAAGCTCCTTCGCGAGCGGTGTCTGCGACTGGTAGTAGATCAGTCCAAGATCGTCGCGCAGGTCGGACTTGAGATCGATGACGATCGCGTTGAGCTCGCTCTTGTCGATCAGATCGAAGTATTCCTTCACGAGCTTAGGGCTGGAAGCGACCGCTGCCGTGATGTACAGCGCCTTGACCTCGAAACGCTCGAGCTTGATCGTCGCCGGTACCCCGCCGCGCTTGAGCGGCAGTGTCATCTTACGGTAGCCCGGCGCGAGCACCTGGAGGTAACCCTGCTCGGGGATATCCTTGAGCGTCCAGCGGCCATCCGGGCTATTGTCGAAGCGCGTGTAGGCGACATCTGTGCTGCTGATGTCGGTCGTAGCGATAATCGTGGCGTTCTTGATCGGCGCGCCGCTGCCGTCGACCAGTGTGCCGCTGAGCACATTGGGGCGCAAGGCGACGTCAAGCGGCTGCAGCTTCGGAAGCGTTTGTGTCACCGCAGCATAGCCATCGGCGCTGAGCACGACAGGAATATTGCCGGAGACGCCCTCGAGCCGGTACTTCCCGTCGGCACCGGTCGTCGCCGTCGCATTGCCGGCCTTCACGCGCGCGCCGACGATCGGCGCAGCAGAGTACTGGTCGGTGACGACCCCGCTCAGCACGTTACTGTGCAGCTTGGCGTCGAAGCTCGTCGTCTGGGCGATCACCTGCCGCACCGCGGCGTAGCCGGGCGCGGCAATCTCGACCGTTGCCCCAGCTGGGACGCCTTCGAGGCGATAGTGACCATCCGCGCCCGTCGTGGCCGACGCACCGCTGGCCTTCACCTGGACGCCGCTCAGCGGTCTGCCCGTCTCAGCGTCAGAGACCACACCTGCCAGCACATTCGAGCGCAATGTAGTATCGAAGGTCGTCGCACGGCCGAGCGCCTTCTCCATCGGCTCGTGGTCCGCTGCACTTACCTTGAGCGTGGCCGACTCGGGGACACCCGCCAAAGTATACCGGCCATCGCGGCCGGTGGTCGTGCGCAGCGTGTCGCTGACCTGGACGGTCGCACCTACGACCGGCTGGTTACTGTAGCTGTCAGTGACAGTTCCAGAGAGCGTGTTGGGGCGCAGCTTCGCGTCGAGCGCCACCGACGGCGGCGCGGCCTTTGCGAGCTGCGGCTGCTCGTCGAGCCTGACCCGCGTCTGCGCATAGCCCGCGGCGTTAATCTCGAGTGTATCCTTGCGCCCCCAAGACGCAAATTGATACTTCCCTGCAGCATCCGTCGCGACCTCAGTGCTCCCCAGCTTGACTTTAGCCGCGGCGACCGGCTTTCCCGTGTAGGCATCGATGATTGTGCCAGTGAGCGCAATCGGCTGACTCATGCACGCCCCCAGCACGGCGGCGAGCACGAGGCAGAGGACGATGGTAGGCAGGCGGAATCGGTGTCTTAGAAAGATCAACATTGGCATTCCTCGTTTAGCTCAGACACTGTATGATAGCCGAGAATGGAGTAGACTTCGCCACCACTATACAGGCCAATTTAAGCAGCGAGTGGCTTCTTCTTTCACGATGTGGGCCAAAACGATCATTCCTCGGACGCCCCATTCGTAGTCTTCGGCGTGGTCGACGGTGCGCTAAAACTGATAGCAGGCGTTCGTCCTCAGTCAGAGTGCACATCCCGTGATGACTCTATCGGATCAATTACGGCGCCTACCACCGTCGATGGGGCGCCGCGATCCGACGGGAGAAGCACCGTATTACCACGCTCCTCGACAGGCATTTCGACGTGGCCGGTGGCCGCTTGCTCATCCTCGTGCTCCTGTTCGGCCATAACGGTCGCCAGCTCGGCCGCGTCCTGCGCCGATACGCCCTCGCTTTGCTCGGCATAGGCGACCTCGGCATCCGCGTCGAGCGTCCGCTGCGCGGCCTCGCCCGGTTGCTCGCCAGGCAGGTCGATCCGCAACTGCTCGACGACGACACGCAAGCCGGCGGCGATCGGAAGAGCGAGGAGCGCGCCGACGATGCCTAGGAGCTGTCCACCGATCAGGAGCGCTACCAAAACCGCGAGTGGAGAGAGGCGCAGCGTCTGACCGTAGATGCGGGGAATAAGCACATGGCTCTCCAGCTGCAGGTAAGCCACGATCGCGACACACACGAGCGTCGCCGGCAAGACACCCTGCGGTAAGGTGGTCAGAGCCGCGGGTGCAAGGACCAGCACGCCTCCCACAAAGGGGATCAGATCGGCGAAAGCGGCGAAGACCGCCAACGCCAACGGATTCGCCGTTCCGGCCACCCACAGAACGGCGAGGACGAAGAGCCCGATCAGGAGCGAGGTCAGGGCCTGCCCACGAACATAGCCGCCGACGACAGTCTCCATGTCCAAGAGGATCCGCGCGCTGCGAAGATGGAAGCGACGGGGCACGAGTGCGAAGGTAAAGCCCTTCACACGCTGATGGTCGGCGAGGAGGTAGAAGGCAAGCACCACGGTAGTCAATCCCAGGATGACGACCTGTGCCGCGGCTCCCGCGAAAGCGAGGAGATAAGTACTTAGCGGCGCCAGCAGTCGTTCGGGCCGTGCTCCACGGATCGCGCTCGCGCTGCCGGCGAGCGCCGGAAGCCGCGCGAGGTAGTCGGCTAGGCGGCCCTGGATGGTGGGCGCGGCCTCGACCAGCCCGCGCACTTGGGTCACCAACGCAGGGATCACCAGCGCGCCTAAGCCCGCGATTGACAATACGATCGTCAGGAGGACCAGGCTCAGGGCGACCATACGCTTGACGCGATGCCGCTCCAGCCAGGTGACCATCGAGCTGACTGTGCCGGCCAGAACCAAGGCAATGATCAGCAGCAGGATGATCTGCCAGACATGCACCAACAGCCAAAGGCCGGCGGCGATCCCAATGACGCTGAAGATCGATTGTAGTGAAAGTTCGTGGCGAACTGTGTGCGTGTATCTACCGTCGCGTGTCGTGTCTCGTTCCATCATCGACCTCTTCTGCCCACACTACCATGCAGACCGGCCAGGCGGGAGATATGGTATACAGCCGTCTCACCCACGTCAACGCATGAGTCGCATGCCAGGCATCACGAAACTCTTCCCGGTGCTGCTAACGTTAAGTGAAGGGGACGACCCAGACCCAGATGCCGATCAGGAAGGCAGCACTGCCACCGATCACGAAGAGGTGGAAGATTTCGTGAAACCCGAAGAAGCGCGGCCATGGGTTGGGGCGCCGCAGGGCATAAATGGCGGCTCCGAGGGTGTAGAGGATACCGCCGGTAGCGAAGACGGACGCGGCCGAGACCGGCAAGACATGCAAGAGCCGCGGCAGCGGGATCAGCGCGAGCCAGCCCATCCCGACGTATTGCGCGGCCATAGCCCAGCGCGGTAAACGGAGCGTCAGCAGGGCACAGCCCATTCCGACCACTGCTAGACTCCAGATCAGCAACAGAACCACCGACCCGAGCCAGCCCGCCAGGACAATCAGACAGATCGGCGTATACGTTCCCGCGATCAACAAGAAGATGCTGGCATGGTCGGCGGCGCGCAGCATTGTGTGGCGCCGACCATGCCATGTCCCGAGGTGGTAAACGGAGCTGACACTGTAGAGCGCCACCATGCTCAGACCAAAGACCAGCATCGCGATCAGCCGTCGAGGATCGACGGCGGTTTCAACGACCAAGCCGATCGTCGCGGCCACAGCGCCGACTGCCGCACACGCGTGGAGCCACCCCCGCAGGAGCGGCTTTGCGCCGCGTCGAGCGGCATACCGCTCCACAGAATCCCGTAACGTACCCTGCCACGTTCTAAGCTCCATCGTCGTCATCCTCCACCGGCGTGTAGAACGCGTCGGGCATAATTAGCTCCTCCGGTACTACCAGTCTCGATCAGGCGTTGTTTGCATTGTACCGTGTTACCTCTATGATTTCAATGGAAATATTTATATTAGTTGGCTGCATTGACAGCGTTGCTTAATCTGCCGGTCGAGCCGGAAAGGCTGGAGACGGGTGCCGGTGCTCCTGCGATACAGCGCTCGGCGAGTGCCTGATCCGACGGGGTCGCGCTCGATCACTGCCACGTCGACGCCTGCGCGCGCAAGATAGTAGGCCGTCGCGACGCCGAGCAGTCCGGCGCCAATGACTACCACGTCAGCCGCTGGGGGAGGCGCAGAGCTTGGCACGGCTGCCTGACCACGGGCAGGGGACGCAGCCGAATGCTGCCAGTATGAAGATTCAGCTATCGGGGACTCCTGCCGGCGTGCCTATGCCCACTGCACGAGCCCAAGCTCGAACTTGCTCATGAGCGCGGCATTGGCCGGAAGTACGCGCACGCCATAGACAATACTGCCCCCATGCCGGACCTCGAGGCCCCCCTCGAAGCGCTGGGCCTCGCCCTCAGATGCGACGATCTCCAGGGGGACCGAGGCGAGCTCTTCGACGCCCCCGTTGCGATCGCGCCCCACCACCAATTCGACCAGAATATCGCCGGTCTCTAGGGCGCAGGGCACGACATGCGCAACCACCGCCAAATCCGCCCCGATAGGGAACTGCGTGTCCCGCGGCCCCTCCACGGCGAGGCGAACGCCGGGCCATGCCTCGTGTATGCGCTGCTTCCAGCGCGCAAGATCGCGTGCCTTGTGGTAGTTGTCCGCGGAAAGGGCGAGGCTGCGCTTCGCGGCCGGAATGTAAAGTATGTTCGTATAGTCTTTGACCTGCCGTCGCATCGAGAACTCCGGCGCGCATGTGCGAATAGCTGCGCGCATCACGTCGACCCAGCCTTGTGGAATCCCCTCGGCGTCGCGATCGAAGAAACATGGAATGATATCGCGCTCGAGTACGGCATAGAGCGCATCCGCATCGGCGGCATTCTGCGTCTCAAGGTCCTGATACTCTCGCTCCTCGCCGATGGCCCACCCATTGCCGGGGGTGTATCCCTCGGCCCACCAGCCATCGAGAATCGAGCAGCTAGGCACGCCATTGAGCGCCGCTTTCTCTCCACTCGTCCCGCTGGCTTCGTGCGGACGAATCGGATTATTGAGCCACAGATCGCATCCCGAAACGAGATGGCGTGCAAGACTCATATCGTAATCTTCAAGAAAGAAGATCTTGCCCGCCAGCTGAGGAGTACGCGAGGCCGTGTAGATCTCTTTGATGAGGGCCTTGCCCGGGTCGTCCGCCGGATGGGCTTTGCCCGCGTAGATAATCTGCACCGGGCGCTCAGGCGAGCCCAAAATGCGCACCAACCGCTCCATATCATGCATGATCAGCATCGAACGCTTGTAGGTCGCGAAGCGGCGCGCAAAGCCAATCGTGAACGCTGCCTCGTCGAGCAAGGTGTCCACCTCGGCCAGGGCACTCGGACCTTCGCCCAGGCGCAGCCGGTGCTCATGAATGATTCCACGCGCATACTGGATCAGCGCCCGCTTGCGTGCCAGATGTGCCCGCCAGATCTCGCGTGCCGGGATCTCCGCGATCGCGCTCCACTGCTGCGGATCGTCGACCTGCTCCTGCCAGTCCACTCCAATATACCGGTCGTAGAGTGCTTTCATCTCGGGACTGATCCAGGTGCCGGTATGCACACCGTTTGTCACGTGGCCGATCGGAATATCCGCCAGATCCACGCCCGGCCACAGAAACTGCCACATCAGGCGCGCGACGGAGCCGTGCAGCTTACTCACGCCGTTGCGAATGGAGGAAAAGCGGAGGGCAAGGACCGTCATCGAAAATACGCTGCCCCAGGACTGTTCCTGGCGGGCAAGGTCATGGAACTGATCGCGGGAGAGACCAAGCTGGGACCAATAACTCGCGAAGTACTTATCGATCAGATCGTAGGGAAAGATCTCATTGCCGGCCGGCACGGGAGTATGTGTCGTGAAGACCGTCGAGCTGCTTGTGACTTCCCGCGCAGTCGCGAAGTCCAGCCCTTCGGCCACGAGCTCACGCATGCGCTCAAGCACCACGAAGACCGGGTGTGAATCGTTCAGATGAAAGACCGTTGGATCGATTCCGAGCGCGCGCAGCGCGCGCAGGCCTCCAATACCGAGGACGATCTCCTGCGAGATGCGGAGCTCTTGGTTACCCCCGTAGAGGCGCGCCGAGAGCTCGCGATCTCCCGGCGCATTGCCCGCCACGTCGGTGTCAAGCAAAAAGAGCGGGATGCGCCCGATCTGGATGCGCCAGATTTTGGCGTAGACCCGCCGGCCCGGAAGCTCGACCGAGATCTGTACCTCCTTGCCGTCAGATCCGATCGCCGCCGACGCGGGCACGTCAGAGAAGCGCACTTTCTCGTAGACAGCCTCCTGCGTCCCGTCGCGGCTGATCCGCTGAGTAAAGTATCCCTGAGGATAGAGGAAGCCGACGCCGACAAACGGAAGGCCGAGATCGCTCGCCTCCTTGATATGGTCGCCTGCAAGAACGCCGAGACCGCCGGAATAGATCGGTAACGATTCGTGCAGGCCAAATTCAGCCGAGAAATAGGCGATCTGAAGCTCATCACCGAGGGTCCGCATGCCGGCGTGGTCAGATCGGAACCAGGTCGGCGTCTCGGGGGCCATGTAGCGGTCGAAGTCCGCAAGGATTGCATCGTAGCGGTCAAGATACGTCTGATTCGCCGCCGCAGTTTCCAGCCGCTCCGGTTTCACCTCGGCGAGCTGCCGCACCGGATTATGATTCACCAGCTCCCACAGCTCGGGATCAAGCTCCGCGCACAGTGCCTGGGCCGCGGCGTGCCAGCTCCACCAAAGATTGTACGCAAGCTCATACAGCCGGCTGATTCGCGGTGGCACGGTCGGAAAAACGGCGATACGCCCCAGGATATTCAAGATCCAATCCTCCTACGGAATGCGACTCTCTCGGAGAGTTCCGCATCCCGTATATTATACGGGATGCGCGACTAGATTCGGTTGCTTCGGCAGCAGGCATGATGCTTATGTCTATTTAATCCGGCAGCGCACGGCCTAGAGTGCTATAATCCATCCGGCACCGTCTGCCGCTTGCCGACCAAGGGCCGGTGGCGATTACTCTATGGAATGGCCGATGACCCGGCATCTCTACCTCCACATCCCCTTTTGCCAGCGCCGCTGCTCGTACTGTGACTTCAATACATACGCCAACCTCGAGCATCGTATCGACGCGTATGTCGACGCGCTCTGTCTCGATATGCGACGCGCGAAAGAGGAGCTCGCAGACTGGCGCCGTCTCCCTTCTCCCGCGGCGAGTTCTGAGCCAGGTCTGCAGCGCGATAGCCTGCGCCCGACGATCTTCCTCGGCGGAGGGACCCCGACGATGCTCAGCCTACCGCAAATGGAGCGCATCCTGTCGGCGGCCGCGGAGCACGTTCCGCTCGAAGGGGCCGAGATCACAACCGAAGCGAATCCGGGGACCGTGATCGACGAGGAGTATCTGCGTGGGCTCCGGTCCCTCGGCATCAATCGCATCTCGTTCGGCGTCCAGAGCCTTCACGATCCCACGCTGCGGGTCCTGGGGCGCATCCATACGGCCGCCGAAGCCATTGAGACCTACCGTCAGGCGCGGCGCGCCGGTTTCGAGCGCATCAATCTTGATTTCATCTTTGGGCTGCCAGGGCAGACCGTCGACCAGTGGCGATGGACCCTGGACCGAGTCGTCGAGATGGACGTCGACCATTTTTCGCTCTACTCGCTGATCCTCGAGGACGGGACGCCGCTCTATCAGCAGGTGACGAGGGGCAGCGTAACGATTCCCGACGACGACGACGCGGCGACGATGTACGAGCTTGCGATCGAGGCACTCGACGCGGCCGGATACGCGCAGTACGAGATCTCGAACTGGGCCCGGCCGGGCCTCCAACCGGCTATACTTCCCGAGCAGGCAGCGCATCACAACGTCGCCTACTGGCTGAATGCCGACTACCTGGCCTTTGGGGCCGGGGCGCACGGCCATATCTATCCCCGTCGCTGGCACGATCTCCTCGGGATCGATCAGTATATCGAGGCGTCGCGCGCCGGCCGGACGCCTATCGCCGAGGTTCTCGATCTATCGCCCGCGGACCTCCAGGCCGAAACGATGATGATGGGCCTACGTCTGAACGCGGGCGTGAGCTACGCCCACTTCAGGGAGCGCTGCGGCGCCGATCTGGTCGAGCGCTATGGTGCAGAGGTGAGAAGACTTGTCGGAGAGGGTCTGGTCGAAGAAGACATCATCGGTATCCGGCTCACGCCTCGTGGCCGCGCGCTCGGCAACCAGGTCTTCCTCCGCTTTCTCAACTAGAATTGCCGGTCGCACCGGCCGGCTGGCGATCGCGGAGCACTCGATCCAGCTCTCGGCCCGCAAGCAGCACTTGCGCCGCGGGAGGCGCCGGCTCAATCCAGCGTGCGAGGCCGGCGATGCCTGCAGTTCTCCGCTGCTGGATCACGCGGCGCTGCCGTACAAGCCGCGGCATCTCGCGCAGTGCCGCGATCCGGCCCTTCACAATTCCGGTCTTGCCGCTGACAGCGCCGTAGAGCACGGCAAGGAGATCGTAGCGCAGAATTGACCGGGCACAGCTCCGGAGCAGCGGCGCCGGGAAGCAGCGCACAAGGACGCGCCAGCGATTACGCGCGAGGGCATGCTGTTTCGTCGGCGACGAGTATCCCGACGTCGCCGAATAGATATGCCGGACGGTCGCACGTGGAGCTAGAACGCAGTGCCAGCCACGCAGGCGCAGACGCCAGGCCAGATCGGCGTCCTCGAGGTAGTTGAAGAAACCGTCCTCGAAGAGACCCACGTCCAGGAGCGCAGCGCGGCGCAAGCAGATCGCGCCGCCGCTTCCGCCAAAGATCTCCTCCGGCGTGTCCGGCAGCGTCGAAAGCGCCGTTAAGGCGCGCGCGTCGCGGTGCACGCCATCTCGCCCGACGGCGATCCCGGCCGAGGCGACAAGCTCCGGCCGGTGGGCAAAGGTGAGTACGCCGCCGGCCGCGCCGAGTCGAGACGTGCCCTCGAATGGGCGGACGAGCTCCTCGAGAAAGGACGGAGGGGCAACCGTATCATTGTTGAGGAGGACCAGCAGGTCGCCGCTAGCCGCACGCAGCCCGGCATTATTGCCGCCGGCGAAGCCTAGATTTGCCGGGAGTGAGACGAGTCGGGCCGAGGGGAGCGCCGCTCTCACCCATTGCGCCGTGCCATCACTCGATCCATTGTCGACGACGACGAGATCGTGCTCAAGAGTCTGCTGGCGCAGCGCCGCGACGCAGGGCCGCAGCAAATGCAGACCGTTCCAGGTTACGACCACGACTGAGATCGACATGCAGGGAATTATGCCGTACTGGCTCAGGGTACGGCGTCAGGACCGGGGAAGAGGGCCTTAAACCACCGGGCGGCATTCGACCGGCTTTCCGCGCGCGCCTGCGATGGCGGCACGAGACGATCAGGTGCCGCAGCAAGTGCGGGAACGGCCGCGGTCGGCGTCGGTGGAAGCACGACAGTCGGCAAGAGCACGGTCTCGCCGTCACGCGCCATGCCCAACCGCTCGCGCGCAGCCTGCTCCGCCGCGACGTCAGACTCGGCATACTCGGCCTGCCCCTTGAGTCGTAGATTGCGATCGACCTGCGCCGCGTTCTCAGCCTGCTGGCGCTCCATTTCGCGATTGATCTGATGCTCTTGCCACGCCATGCGCACGAACCCGACGACGAGGCCGCCGGCGAGGAAGAGCAGTGCTATGAGAAGCAGACTAACACCGGAGCGCTGAAGCAGCCGCTCCGGAACGTGACGTTGTTTCGCTGCAGTGCGGCGGGCCATCCGGTACCCTTTCTAGCGCGTCGCCTCGGGCGCCTCCGTCCCCAAGCACGGCCGCCATTATACGGGAGGCCGTCGAGCATGGCAACCCGTGGGACGCTACGACTCTCCTCTGGGGTTCCAGCCGAGCTGCTGGAGGAACGCACGATCCTTCGCACTGAGAATCGCGCCCTCGAGCAAATCGGGACGTCGCTCCAGGGTCCGGCGTAGCCGCTGCTCGTGCCGCCACGCTGCGATCCGTGCGTGATGGCCCGAGATCAGCACATCCGGAACGGCTTGCTCATGCCACACCGCGGGCCGAGTATAGTGCGGGTATTCGAGCAAGCCGTCGCCGTGCGACTCCTCATAGGTCGATGCGGACGCAAGGACACCAGGATACAGCCGCGCAACCGCGTCGACCACCACCATCGCAGCCAGCTCGCCGCCGGTGATGACATAGTCGCCGATGCTGATCTCGCGGTCGAAACAGCAGGCCCGGACGCGCTCGTCGATGCCTTCGTAGTGCCCACAGACCAGGACGATCCGCGACAAGAGCGCCAGCTCATGAGCGATACGCTGGTTGAAGAGCTCGCCATCGGGCGAGAGGTAGATCACCGGCGGCCGGCTGTCGGCGCTCGCCCCTGTGCCAACCTCGGGTGCAGCCGTACCAAGTATGCCCGCCAAGGCCGCGTAGACGACGTCAGCCCTTAGAACCATGCCTGCGACACCGCCAAAAGGATACGCGTCGACAGATTTGTGGCGGTCCGTGGCGTAGGCGCGAATATCGTGGAGGACGATCTGTAGGAGGCCGGCCTCCTGCCCCCGCTTGAGAATACTTTCGGTAAGCGGGCCGGTGAACATTCCCGGAAAAAGCGTGAGAATATCGAATTGGATCACGCCGGCGGGCTACTCCGGGTATTCTGAGAAGATCGAAATACGAAAGCTCCGCCTGAATCCAAATAGGCGTGTTTTGAAGCCTGCATTTCGCAGGTGGGTGCCCTCCCTCCGGCGCAGCGGATATTTCCGCGTTCCCTTCGGCGTAAGGCTCCCCTTCAAAACATGTTGGCTCAAAACATTGCCTACCCAGACCTCAGGCGGAGCATGACGATTCTACCAGATGGGCCACGGATCCGCAAAGTGGAGCGGTCGATATCAGGCCGGTCCGTGAAATCAGGAACCAAGACCTTCGCGTATCCGGTCAACTGTACCTGCGCTGGCCTCGGCCTCCGGCGGCTGCTGGTCTAGGTCAACCTGACTCCGGCTGGTCGCTTCGAGCTGCGCCCCTTGCCGGTGCTGCAGCCGATCTCCGCCGACGTCGGCCTCCCGCCGCAGAGCGCCCGAATCCCCATCTGCCTTGGATGCTCCCTGGCCTCCTGCCATCGCCGCCAGATCGCGCTCTTCTTGTTTCAGCTTCTCCGATGCCGCGGCGTAGTCGCCGGTATCCCCGGCATCGTCGATGCGCTCTTCGATATAATCGCGCTCGTGCTCCAGCCCTTCACCATGGATTCCTCTGCTTTCCATGTCAGCCTCCTTGCCTAGTGTGGGAAGCGGGCTACCGCCCGATCAGACCCGATCCCAGATCTCCTGAAGCTCCCCGAGGCTGCTGACGCGATGGGCATTCTCGCCGAGGAAGCTCTTAAGTGTGCCCATGAAGCTATAGACGGCCGCGTCGACCCACGGGTCGTCAGCCGTCTCCCCGGCTTCTTCCGCGACCTGCTCGTAGAACTCGCGCCGGCCCCACGTGCCGACAACGCACAGCGCGCGGCTCATCCGGTCTATGAAATCGCCGCCCCACATCATCTCTTCGACCTGGACTTCGGGCGCCTCGCCCACACGGACCACGGCGGCGAATTCGGTCGCGAGCGCATCATCCTGCTCTTTCGCCCGCTGGCGCAGGGCATTAAAAACGGCCCGCGCCCATCGCTCGGTCTCCCGCTGCGACGGGAAGTGTCCGCGGTTACCCATCGCCGCCAGGAAAGTGTTGCGATCTGCCGAGAGGGGCGTCGCGCCGTCGCCGCCGGGCGTGTCCGGAAAGAGACCGCGGGGCGCCTCGCGGAGCGTCTCGTCCATCTCCTCGACGGTATAGGGCAGGCGCGACTGATCGATCGTCGGGGCGTTTACGCATTTCGTGAAGCTCGCCTGATTGCGAAATACGCCCCCGTGCTCCATTTCCTGCCGGGCCTCGGGCGAAACAGCGCGGACCATTGTATCGGCGCGATCGGCACTTGGCGGGGGGAGATGGCTGGGGTCGTCCGACGTAGGCGCGTCGATCCGTACCTCTGCGCCTCCGCTATCCCGCTCCGCGGCCTGCGGCTCGATCAGCGGCCCGCGCGAGGCCTCGCGCGCGCGGGCCGGCGTCTCGGCGGCCGGGTCCACGATCCGTGAGTCGCGCACGTCGCCACCCTGATTAGCGTCGTTCTTCGGCATTGAAAGCATTCTCCTTGTCAGGCTCGGCTGCGCCGGCGGCGAGACCGTTCTCTTTGACGTCTCCGTCTACCGATCCTACTTCACGTGCGCCAAGGACAGCGCCGTTATCGTCGGGCGCCTCGGCATTCCTCGGCATTCCGGGATCGTCATTGTTCTCGCCGGTCCGGCAGGTCGCCGGAGCCTGGCTGCGTTCTTGCGGCCGCACACTCGACTCCTTCGCTAAGCGATCCTGATCTCCGCGACAGCAACCTCAGTGCCATCGGCTCTGATCTGCTACGGCGTGCCTTCGAGTCGTAGGGCGACGGCATTGGCATGAGCGGTCAGCCCCTCGGCGCGTGCGATGCGTTCTGCCGCCGGTCCAGTAGCCTGCAGGGCGCGCTCGTTGAGGCCCACGAGCGAGATGACTTTGCGAAAATCGTCGACGTTCAGCGGCGAGGCATAGCGCGCCGTTCCGCCGGTGGGCATGATGTGGCTCGGTCCCGCGACGTAGTCTCCGAGCACTTCAAACGAGCGCTCTCCGAGAAAGATACCGCCTGCGTTTCGAACAAGGCCGACGTAGCGCCAGGGGTCCGCGACCAACAGGCAGAGGTGCTCCGGCGCATAGTCGTTCGCGACTCGAATCGCCTCCTCGACGCTCGGGACGATTACGATTCCACCGCGGCGCTCCAGCGAGAGGGCGGCGATGTCGGCCCGCGAAAGCTCCTCCAGCTGCCTGCCAACCTCGACCTGCACCGCGGCGGCGAGATCCGCGGATGGCGTGAGCATGATCGCCGAGGCGATGGTGTCATGCTCTGCCTGCGCCAGGAGATCGGCCGCCGCCAGCCGCGGGTCGGCGCTCGCATCGGCGATTACCATCGTTTCCGTCGGCCCCGGAAGCGATTCGATATCAACCGCTCCGTAGACGGCACGTTTTGCGAGGACGACGAAGAGGTTCCCGGGCCCCACGATCTTGTCGACTCGCGCCACCGACTCGGTTCCATAGGCCATCGCCGCGATCGCCTGGGCCCCGCCCAGCTTGTAGACCCGCTCCACTCCTGCAATGGCGGCGGCTGCAAGGATTACGGGCGACACCTCGCCTGTCTCCCGCTGGGGCGGCGAGCAGACGACAATGCTGCTCACACCGGCCACGCGTGCGGGAATGGCAGCCATCAACAGCGACGAGGGCAGCGGAGCCGTGCCTCCTGGTACGTAGATCCCCACGCGATCGAGCGGAACGACGATCTGCCCAAGTGCACCCTCCGCGGTCCAGTCGACCCAGCTCTGGCGCGTCTGCTTCGCATGGAAGTGTTCGATGCGTTTAGCGGCGAGGCGTAGTGCGTCGACAAGCTCAGCGTCGACTGTCTCAGCGACCTGCACGAGAGCGGCGGCTTCGATCGCTAGGCTGTCAAGCTCGACGCCCTCGATCTCCCGGCTGAAGAAGCGCAGCGCATCATCGCCACGGTCACGGACACCGGCGATGATGCGCCGAACCGCGGCTGCCGGCGTCGTGCCGGCTCCGAACAAATGATCGAGGCTCGCCTGGACCGGCGGAGAGACGTCTACATCGTCGAAATCCCGGCGACGCAGGATACCGGTCCGGGCCGCGTCAAGGTCGGAGTAGATCGCTAACGTCAACGCCTCATGCTCCCTCTTCGTCCCAGCTCCCGAGTGCCTCCTGCAGGCGCCGAAATGATTCCGAGTGTTCGCCGAATGCATACTGAATTGGAAGGACGACGATTCCGGTACTTCCCAGGCCGCGCAGATGCTCGACCGCCGGCAGGACCCGATCGGCGGCGACAATGATCGAGACGGCGAACCAGCCGCCGGGGCCGGATGTGCCGCGCGGGTAGACCGGCGAGACCGTTGGCCCCTGGAGGCCGCCGAGGTCGTCACTCTCCGTGACACTCGCGGCCACCCCCTCCGCCGACACACCTGGGACGTTGGCGATCAGCTGGGCAAAGCCGCGGGCGCGCCTGCGTGCCTCGATCAGCTCGATCACCGTCTGCACGATTGCCAGCTTAGCGGAATCGTGCTGCAACGCCGCGCGCCCGGTGATCAGGCAGGCCTGAGACTGGAGAATCCTCGTTCCCGCGACGATCTTGAGGCGGTTCTCACGCAACGTCGTGCCCGTCTCGGTGCTGTCGGCGATCAGGTCGGCATAGCCGAGTGCCGGGGCCGCTTCGGTCGCTCCCTGAGAATCGATCAAGGTAAAAACGTTGACACCGCCGCGATAACAGAACTCGCGCACGAGATTGGGGAACTTCGTCGCTATGCGAAGCTGGCGCCCTGCCGCCGAAAACTCGGCGGCAAGATCGGCAACGTCGGACCATGCGTGTACGTCGACCCAGGCCTCCGGCACGGCCATGATCAGATCGGTGCGCCCGAAGCCAAGATTCGCATCCACCACGAGCAGGTTGGGCTCGTCGCCTGCCAGCTCCTGCACAAGATCGAGCCCGGTAATGCCGAGGTCCACGTCGCCCGAGACGACCTTCTGGACGATGTCGCCGGGGCGATGCAGCAGAATCTCGGTGCCGGCCAGACCGCGCACGTGAGCCGTATATTGTCTTGGATTGGGGCGCGAAACTTTGAGACCGCAGCCTTCGAGGAACTGCAGCGTTGAATCGTACAGGGAGCCTTTGGAAGGTATCGCGAACCTGATCATCTGCGATGCCGTGCTCGTCTTGGCCTGACCATTGCGGGGCTTCGCTTCTCACCGGCGTGCGGCGACCTTCTCCGACTGGACCAGGACAGATCGTGCGTTACACAGCCCATCCGTCTCCTCATCGCGCCATCTCTTGGGCGAAGGCATCGAAGGAGAGCCGGCGCGGCGCGGCGCGCGGCGAGAGGGCATGCCACACGAGCTCTGCATCCGGAGGCGCGCCTTCGATCGCGACAAGCGCCGCGCAGCCTCGTCGCTCGGCGTCGCGTAGATTGGCCTGCTGGCTGCGCCCACGCACGTCGAGCAGGACCTGGTTGCCGCGTGCGCGCAGCATCTCCGCCACGCCCAGAGCCTGCTCGAAGCAGGCGTCAGACGCCGCGACCAGGATCGTGGACGGAGGCTGCCGGTCTCCGGGCGGCACCTGGGCAACTACGCGCTCCAGCCCGTAGGCCAGCCCGACTGCCGGTACGTCGGTGCGCCGTGGGCCGGCCGGATTCAAGGCGCCGACAAGATCGTCATACCGTCCGCCGCCGCAGAGCTGTAGGCCATCCGGCCCTTCGATCTCAAAGATCATCCCACTGTAATAGTGCAGCCCACGGCTGAGGCCGAGATCGACGACCAGCTGGGGCGGCTCGATGCCTTGCGCGGCGACGAGCTCGGCAATCACGCGCAGCTCGTCGAGCTCAGTCGAGGGCAGGCCGAGATCGGCCAGCAGCGCTCCGGCGAGGTTGAAGGCGTGGGCCGGCTCGCCGTGCGCCTGGCTCAACCGCTCTAGACTCGCCAGGGCCTGCTCGATGCGCGGCTGGGGGTCGGAGCGGCGCAGCTTACGGATCAGGCGCTCGATGATGGCCTCGGCGGGCCGGCTGGTGCTATCCAGGGAGAGGCCCATCGCGCGCACCGTCGTGGCAAGGAGCGCGGCGAGCTCGTCGTCCGGCAGGGTGGCGAGCTCGCCGAGATGAAGCTGCTCGTCCGCTGCACCCTCGACTTCCGATGCTCGCAGTTGTGCCAGCAGCGCTTCCTGATCGCCGCGGCGCAGCCGCTCGATGCTCCACAATAGCTGGCTGGCCGTTCGCTCGGGGAGACCCAGCTGCGCAAGCAGCGTTCGCGCCACGCCCACGTGGCCGATGGTAAGCTTCCATTCCCGGATGCCGGTGGCCGCCAGGCCGCGGCACGCCAGGACAATAATCTCGGCGTCGCCTCGCGGCGCCGCGCCGCCGATCAGCTCCACGCCCACCTGCGTAAATTGGCGGTAGGTGGCGCGCTGCGGGCGCTCGTACCGAAAGACCGGGCCGCCATAGCGCAGGCGCACCGGAAGCGGCTCCGATTGCAGTCCGCGCAGGTATGCGCGTAGCACAGAGGCCGTCCACTCGGGCCGTAACGCCAGGATGCGGCCTTGATGCGAAAAATCGTAGAGCTTGCCAACCAGATCCTCGCCGACCTTCTTGAGATAAAGATCGCGGCGCTCGAGGACCGGAAGATCGATCGGCTGGTAGCCCCACGCGTCGAGCACGCCCTCGAGCGCAGCGCGCACCGCCAGCAGCTGCGCCTGGTCCGGAGGCAGGTGATCGCGCATCCCGCGCACGGGTTCCAATTGGAGGTGCTCCTGCATGGTGGGGCATTGTAGCATAGGCGACCTTTTGGTCGGGCCGCGCCTCCTCGGCCCCCGGGTGGGGATCGCCATGCTATACTTTCATTATGGAGCCTTCGCTGGGCGTCACCTTTTATACCCGGCCCGGATGCCATCTATGCGAGGAAGCCTTCGCCGAGCTCGATACGCTGTCGACGCAGCTCCCGCTGTCTATCGACGTGGTCGATATCACCGCCGACACTCAAGCTCACGCGCGCTGGTGGGCGGAGATCCCGGTGATCGTGGTTGGGCGGACGGTATTGCGCGCTCCGATCGAGGGGCCGCAGCTGCGCCGTGCCCTACTGCGGGAATTACGAGGGCTGTGATGACCGGAGAACGGGTGCACGAGCTTGCCTGGCTTGATCGTGCCGCGCGTGGCGTGACGCGCCACTGGCTTTTGCTGCTCAACACCTTTGCCGTTCTATACGCGGCGCTGCCGTGGATATCCCCTCTGCTTCAGGGTGCCGGATTCGCGCGTCTTGGACGCTTGATCTTCGCGCTCTACGGTGCCACGTGCCATCAACTCCCGGAGCGCTCCTTTTTCGTCGGAGGCTACCAGGTGTGCTACTGCCATCGCTGCACGGCTCTCTACTCGACGATAGCTGCCGCCGGGCTGATCTACGGCTTAGCTCGCTGGCGGTCCCCGCTGCCCACGCATCTGTTGGCGTGGGCAGCGCTGCCGATTTTGGTCGACGGGCTCTGGCACATGGCCGACGATGCCTTGCCCGGCCTGGGACTGCGCTCTACCGTAAACGCGGTTGGCTCGGTCAACTTCTGGGCCCGCATCGTCACCGGCGTGCTCTTTGGTGCTGCCGCCGTCTGGTGGCTCTATCCGCGGCTTGCACGGGAGCTGCAGCACGTATGAGGCGGACTGTGCCGATCTTGAACCTCAAGCGCTCGAGGCATCTCAATGGATAATACCGAGGAAATCCTGGAACGCGCACGCCGGGAAATGGCCGCGCGGCGCGTGGCGCGGGCGACCCCAGCGCATTCGGACCAGGCTTGGCTGTGGGCCTTTGTCGCCGTCGGCACGACGCTGCTGCTTGGACTGCTATTTCTCCCGATTCACGGACTCGACTACCGCTTACAGATGGTCGTCCATGGCGTATGTGCTCAAGCACATTACCTCAATATTGGGCTGCTTCGGATGCCGCTCTGTGCGCGAAACACCGGGATCTATGCCGGGTTCGCGGGCACGCTGCTGGCACTGCTCGCCCTCGGCCGCGCGCGCGCGGCAGCGCTGCCTCCGATTGCCGTTTCGCTCGCGCTGATCGTGGGCGCCGGGGCGATGGTGGTGGACGGCCTCAATTCCTTGCTGCTGGACGTCGGAGGCTACAACGCCTACCGCCCAATGAACGAGCTTCGCCTTGTCACCGGGCTGTTGATGGGAACGGCAATCGCCGTCTTCATGCTCTTGATGCTTAACGTCGCACTGCGAGCCGGGGCGCGCAAGGAGCAGCGCGTCGTGGGCTCCGTCGCGGAATATGCAGCCCTGCTGCTGGTCGACGCGGCGGTCTATCTGCTGATCTTCTTTGGACCGGCACAGCTCTACTACCCGCTTGCGATTCTGAGCGTCGCGGGCATCGTCGGCGTGCTCTTCGCCTGCAATCTCTTCGTGCTGGCGATGGTCGGAGGGCTGGAAGGACGTGTCGTAAAGCTGCGGCAGCTTGCGCGGCCGGCGACCTTCGCCCTGGTCTGCACGGCCGCGGAGCTGGTCCTGCTCGCCGGGCTGCGGATATGGGTCGAAGGCTCGGTGACGATGGTGATGTAGCGAAGCGCTAGCGGTTCACCGCCGCGCGGACCGTGGCCTGGAGCTCTCGAAGGTTGAAGGGCTTCGACAGGATAAAGCAGACACCACTCGCAGCCAGCGCGCGCTCGTCGGCCGGCTCACCCCACCCGGTCATGATCCCCAGAATGACCTCGGGCCGCCGCCGGTGGACCAAACTGCAGAATTCCCAGCCGTCCATTTCGGGCATGGATAGGTCGGTTAGAATCACTGTCACGGGCTGAGCGTCGATCATTGCGAGTGCGCGTGCGGGGCTATTGGTACTCAAGACGTGGAAGTTGGCCGCCTCCAGCGCGCGCTGCACAACCGGCCTTAGGGCGTCGTCATCGTCTACGACAAGCACCGTCGCTCTGTGACCCGCCGGTGAATTGTCACCGCCAGACATGTTACGGCTGTGCTTTCGGCCTGGTCGTCGGTACCGGCGCCGCCGGCTCGTTGACTACGATGCGCGAGACCCAGCCTTCTCCCCCGCGGATGTGTGAGCTATCCGATTTCTTATCGCCGAGCCGGATCAGGTACCAATCACCACTCGATCCGAGGAAGATAACCTGGTCGCCGCCATTGACGAGGCCGATAATGTTATCGCCAAGAGCGGGTGAGCTCCGAACGTTGCCGGTGCCCGCCCGGACCGTGCCTACGTTCGGGCCGGTCGTCGTGGTAGCCGCGGCAGTCTGAGATGCCGCCGCAGTCGCGGTAGCCGTCCCGCCGGCGAGGTTCTCGCCGCCGGCCGCCGTCGCCGTCGAGGGACTATAAGCGGCACTCGGCGCCGGAACGTCGCGACGGAGCTCGGCGATGACCGCCTGAACCCGATCGGCGGCAAAGAGCACTGCCGCGAACATCGCGACGAAGACGAGCGCAGTCTTGACGGGCTCAGAAAAACGAAGTAGGGCCGAGCGTGACTGGAGCCGATCAAGCGCAAGCTGGGCCGTATCGGCTACCGACTCGCCCCAGCTCGTTTTGCCGCGATCCTCGTGTGCGACACGCCGCAGTGCCCAGAGCGTGCGGGTATCGCCCACCTCGGCGAGTGCCCGTACGACGCTCCAGCGAACGTTGCTATTGGGATGACGCAGCGCGTTGATCAGGGGCCCGCTCGCGCGGCCGTCCCCGATCTGTGCCAATGCCTCGGCCGCCCGATAGGAGGTCAGCCACGGACGATCCGGGCCAAGCGCCGCGCCGAGTGCCGCGACGGCCGGTGGCCCGATGGCGACGAGCTCCGAAACCGCCTGGGCATGCTGCGGGTGATTAGGGTCGCCAAGGGCATTGATCAGCTCACGCACGCGATCGTCGCTGCCACGCGGCCGCTGCTCGATATCGTCGAGGCGCTTCGTCAAACGCGGCGCTTCATCCTCGGGCAGCCCAGCCGCATCTGGAGCTTGTGTACTCATCCTATCTGATTATCCTCCGGGTGGCGTGGGTTCTGGCTGAGTCGCTCTGGAAAGCGCTCAAGTATAGCGTCGATGATCGCTGACGCAACGCCGGCTTTGTGGCCCCTCGGCAAGGCGCGTGCCACGCCTTCGCCGTCGACCAGCACGACTTCGGCCTGTTCCGCCCCGATGGTCGTGACGGCATCATTAGCCACGATCATGTCAAGATTTTTGCGGCGAACTTTGGCGCGGGCTGCTTCGACGAGATTTTCGGTCTCCGCGGCAAAGCCGATGCGTAGTAGATCCCGGCGGCCGGCAAGGCTCTGAAGAATATCGTCTGTCCGCTCCAGTGTCAGCGTCAGCGCAGACTCTCCCTTCTTAATCTTCTGGGTTCGAGTCTGCGCCGGCCGGTAATCGGCTACCGCCGCAGCCATGATCAACACGTCGGCGTTGCGCGCTGCCTCCTCGACAGCATTCTGCATCTCCTCGGCCCGCTCGACGGCAACGTACTTAACAGCCGCGGGACGTAACAGTGCCGCGGCTGCACTGATCAGCGTTACCTCGGCGCCTTCGTCGCGCGCTGCTTCCGCGAGCGCATAGCCCATACGCCCGGACGAGCGGTTGCCGACGTAGCGCACGGGATCGATCGGCTCGCGTGTGCCTCCCGCGGTGACGACGACCTTCCGCCCGGCCAGGCGACCGTAGCGCCGTCCAACCAGCGCGCGGAGCTCGCCTTCGATGGCCGCTCCCTCGGGCAGACGGCCTACGCCGATCGCTCCGGAGGCCAGCAGCCCTTCCACGGGCTCGAGAATCGTGTAGCCGCGACCGCGCAGCGTCGCCAGATTCGCCCGCGTCGCGGCGTTGCGATACATTTTGCCTTCCATCGCAGGCGCGACGAGCACCGGCGCTTCGATCGCAAGCAGCACGGTCGTCAGCATGTCGTCGGCGAGACCGGCGGCGATCTTGGCGATCGTGTTGGCGGTCGCGGGCGCTATGAGTAGGGCGTCCGCCATATCGCCCAGCTGTACGTGCGCGGCCGCGTTCTCCAGGCGCGACCACATCTCCGTAAAAACCGGGCGATAGGTCAGGCTTTCGAACAACAAAGGGGCGACGAAGTTCGTCGCCTCTGCTGTCATGATTACGTCTACGAGTGCGCCCGCCTGGGTCAGATGGCGCGCCACGTCGACGAGCTTGTAGCATGCGATACTGCCTGTGACACCCAGGACGATACGCTTGCCCGAGATTATGTCCAACCGTGTGCTCCGAACCGGAGAGCATTGTAGCAGCCGAGCTATGGAGCGTCAACGTGCCGGCCGGCCAGGGCAGGGCCTGCACGTTCTTGCATTGTGCGATGAAGTGTCACCCGACTTGAGCCTGAAATGGGCTCCCGGTGACAGGTGACACAGTGACACTTCGCGACATATGTGTCCGGCTACCCGCGGTTCAGGGCATAGACCATACGCAAGCCCTCGAGCGTCAGGTTCGGCTCGATGTGCTCGATGATATTGGTTTCCTGTGCAATAACATCGGCCATGCCGCCGGTGCCGATCACGACGGCTGTGCCGTTCAATTCCGCCCGAATCCGGCGCACGATGCCTTCGACCAGTCCCACATAGCCGAAGATCAGCCCTGATTGCAGAGCTTGGGCAGTATTCTTACCGATAGCGTGCGGCGGTCGGAGAAACTCTACCTGATACAGACGCGCGGCAACGCGAAAAAGGGCATCCGCCGCTATTCCCATGCCGGGCGCGATCGAGCCGCCCAGGAAATCGCCGTCGGAGGAGACGACGTCAAAGTTGAGGCCCGTGCCAAAGTCCACGACGATCGCCGGGCCACCATATAGCCGATACGCCGCGAGTGCGTTGGCGACCCGATCGGGCCCGACCTCGCGCGGATTGTCGTACAGCAGCCGCACGCCGGTCTTGATACCGGGCCCGATGATGACCGGCTCGCACTTGAGATAGGAGCGGCTGAACTCCCCGAAGACGGCGACGAGCGGCGGCACGGAGGAGGCGACCGCGGTACCATCCACCACGCGCCAGTCGAGTGAGCGGGAGACGAAGAGGCTGTGGATCGTAACCGCGTAATCGTCGGCGACACTGTGGCGGTTGGTAGCAATCCGCCAGTGGGCTCGAAGCTCGTCGCCGTCATAGAGGCCGAGCTTGATATGCGTGTTGCCGATGTCGATGACAAGCAGCATTTAGCGCTGCCTCCGTGCGACCCAGAAGTGGCGCAAGCTGCCGCCGTTCGGGTCCTGGTGCGTGAAACAGTCGTACAGGGCCTCCGGCACAAGGCCGGCCTCGCGCAAGAGCGTGTCGACGACCTCCGGCGGGTAGG
The DNA here is from genome assembly GCA_038254585.1 of Chloroflexales bacterium. Taxonomy (GTDB): domain Bacteria; phylum Chloroflexota; class Chloroflexia; order Chloroflexales; family Kallotenuaceae; genus JBBSGA01. The sequence continues at coordinate 54,576 of JBBSGA010000003.1, forward strand.
CCTGCTCGACATGTATCTCCTGAAAGCGGCGCACCGATCCGGGCGCGTCCTGGATTGCGCCGCGGAGGACCAGAGTCGATAAGCCCGTCGCCTCGTCAAAGGAGCTTTCCATCACCTGGCTATAGCCGTCGTCTTCATAGGTTTCGATACCCTGCCAATAGTGGCGCAAGAAAAACTGGGTCGCCAGGTCGAAGCAGAAGACGCCGCCGGGCACCAGCGCGCGGTGAACGGAGCCGAAGCAGCATGCCAGATCGGCCGGGGAAAGCAGATAGTTGAGGCTATCGTAAAAGCAGGTGACGAGATCGACGGCCCGTGGCAGCGCGAAGCATCGCATATCCGCTTCGGCAAACGTCACGTAGACGCCCGCTACTGCCTGTTTCCACCGTGCTGCCTCGAGCATCGCCCGGGAGGCATCTAACCCCACGACCTCCCAGCCGTTTTCGGCCTGCAGCACGGCCAGCGTGCCTGTGCCGCAGGCCAGGTCGAGCATACGATTGCCGGGCGCCGGATGGCGTCGCAGAATTTCGCGCAGATACATCTCGGCCATGACCGAGAAATGGGTCTGGCCCGACCGGTCGTAGACGGAGGCGTACTCGCCATAGATGTGCGCAGCAGCGCATTCCTGGGCTATCATCGCGAATCATTGTAGCATGTGAGCAGGGACGGCACCCACGCCGTCGTCCGCATGGCAAGAGCAAAAGGCAGGTGAGCATCGCACTCCACCTGCCGTTCGTGGTACCCGGGGCGGGAATCGAACCCACGCGTGGCGGTTTAGGAAACCGCTGCCTTATCCACTTGGCTACCCGGGCTCCGGCCGAAATATACCAGAGCGCGGCACGCGTCGCAACCGGCTAGGTCGCTCTTCAGCTGCGTCCTGTCCAGACATCCAGAAGGAGCCGCGGATGGCCCCATGACGCTACTCTGCTACGTTGTCAGCTCCAAGCACCTCGTCGAGCAACTTCACGCTACGCACCGTGTCAGGGTGGCGAGGCCCCAACTTTTCATGGCAGATCCGGAGTGCACGCTCGATGTAAATGCGCGCTTCTCTACGTGCACCCTGCGCCAGGCACACAAGTGCTAAGTCGCCAAGCACGGGCACGAGTTCTGGATGGTTCTCGCCGCCGACGCGTTCCCAGATCGCACGGGCTTGCTCTAAACACTCGCGCGCCCGCGCGGGCTGCCCGAGGTCGTAGAAGAGCCTCCCGAGGCTTCCGAGCGGATACGCCGTTAAGAAATTATCCGCGCCAATTCGCCGCGTGAAGATCTCGATGGCCCGCTCCAAGTAGGCGCGCGCTTCATCGAGGTCACCACGCG
>JBBSGA010000004.1:0-51941 GCA_038254585.1 Chloroflexales bacterium
CGGCGATATGTTTGTAGACGTCGTCACCCGAGAAGAGGAAGCGACCGAGAAGTGTCCGGATGCGCTCCGTGCGTTCGAGCGGCTTGAGCCGGTGCAGCTCCTCGAGCACCGTATTCTCCGGAACAAGCTCGTCGTGCACCTGCGCGTAGTAACCGACCGTAACGTTCATACCCAGCGAGATACGGCCGGCCAGCGCGGGAAGCTCGCCCGTGATCGTGCGCAGCAGCGTCGTCTTGCCGGCGCCGTTCGGTCCCATCAAGGCAATGCACTCTCCCCGGCGGATCTCGAGCGCGGGCGTGCGCACAAGCACCTTATCGCCCGCAGGCGTCTTATAGCCCGCCAGCAAGCCGTCGCTGGTGGTAAGCGCCAGTTCGCCGGACCGCAGGCGCGTCTCCAGATTGAGTTTGAGCGCCTTCTGCTGCTGAGGAGCCTCGATCAGCTTGCGGGTGCTGTTGGGATTAGCGCCCTCCCAGCCTTCCTTAATCCGGTTCAGCCGTTTCTCGCGTCCCTTGGCTTCTTTCGAGCGCTGCCCGGCCTTGAAGCGCCGGATGAATTCTTCGGTCTTGGCAAACTCTTCCTGTTGCGCATCGTAGAGCTTCTGCTGCAGCTCGAGGCGCTCTGCCTTGAGCTGGACGAACTTAGAGTAGTTGCCCGGATAGTCTTCGAGCTTACCGAAGGCCATCTCCCATGTGCGCGTCGTTACCCGATCCAGGAAGTAGCGATCGTGGGAGATGACGATCAAGGTGCCGGGCCAATCCTTGAGAAAGCCCTCGAGCCACTGGAGCGCATGGAGATCCAGGTGGTTCGTCGGCTCGTCCAGCAGCAGCACATCCGGATCCTGCAGCAGCGTAATCGCCAGCGCCGCGCGCGTCGTCTGGCCACCGCTGAAGGTCAGCAGCGACTGGTCGAAATGCTCGGCACGGAATCCGAGACCCTCGAGCGTACGCTCGATAACGTGCTCTGTCTCGTAGCCCCCCGCATGCTCGAAGCGCGCATGCAGATCGCCATACCGCTCCATGCGTGCTTCCCACTCGGGATGGTCGGTATCGCCCATCAGCTGCTCGATCTCACGCAGCTCCGCTTCCATGGCGTGGAGGTGGCTGAAGGCACGCTGGGCGGCCTCGATCAGCGTGCCGCCCTCGTCGAAGTGCGCTTCCTGGGCCAGGTATGCGACGCGCAGGCCGCGCACTTTTCCCACGGAGCCTTCAGTCGCCTCTTCCACGCCAGCGATGATTTTGAGCAGAGTCGACTTACCGGCGCCGTTCGGGCCGACGAGCGCGATCTTGTCGCCGCGGTTAGCCATAAAGCCCACACCGTCAAAGATGTGCTCGGCGCCGTACCATTTGCCGAGTTTATGACCAGTCAGGATCGCCATAATCGGATCTCCAAGTAGCAATAAAAAAACCGTGGGCACCTGCTGCGCCCACGGCCATCGCTTGGCTTACATACTTATTTTACATAATCATTCGTGTGCTGGGCGCAAAGACGCTGATAATCGCCGGCCTAAGCCGCGATCTGGAGCACCACCTTTGCCAGCGCACCCTGAATCATGTGATTATCCATGGGGTAGATCCGGAGGCCTACCCTGCCTCATGATCGAACGTGTCGAAGAATAGCATACGCGACTCGCGGTTGTCAATCAGGATTCGCCGCCATGACCACTACTGGGTCACTTGTTTCGAAAATGGCCATTCCTTTATCACCCTCGCTAACCCTGCAAACGGAGGACGTCGGTAGCCAGTGGGAGTGTGAGAAAGAAGGTGCTGCCCTCGCCGGGGGTCGACTCGACCCAGATACGTCCACCGTGGAGCTCGACCAGCGCCTGCGTGATCGCGAGCCCGAGCCCGGTGCCGCCGATCTTGCGGGTATTACTGTTGTCGACGCGGTAGAAGCGCTCGAAGATGCGCGGTAGCTCGTCGGGCGGAATACCGATTCCCGGATCGCTAACCATGATCAGCATCGCCGGCTCCGGAGGGAGTGGTGGCGCGCCAGGCGGCGGCACGCGCAAGATGTCGGCGTGCAAGACGATCTCGCCGCCTTCCGGGGAGTACTTGATCGCATTCGACAGCAGATTGCCGAGGATCTGGCGCAGCCGGTCGCGGTCGGCGTAGACCGGCGGCAGGCGATCGCTCACGTCCAGCAGCAGGCGATGCCGCGACTGGTCGAGCGCCTTGTTAAGCTGAGCGGTCAGCTCCTTGACAAGCTGGCCAAGTGATAGGACCCAGCGGGTGAGTGTGATACGCCCGGCGTCGATGCGGGATACGTTGAGCAGATCTTCCACGAGGTTGGAAAGATGTGTCGCCTGCTTCCAGACTGTATCCACCAGCTCACGCCGCTCGTGGGCCGGAAACTCGCGCGCCTGAAGCAGCTCGGTGTAGCCGAGGATCGAGGTCAGCGGCGTGCGCAATTCGTGGGAGACGACCGACACGAACTCAGACTTCAGCCGATCGAGCTCCCGCTCGCGGGTGACGTCGTTGACGGCGAGCAGGTAGCTCGGGCGCAACCCGAGGCTGTCGTGGACCGGAACAAGCAGCATATGCAGCTCCTGGTGAGGATGCTGCAAAATGAAGGTGGTCTCGCGAGGCTCGGTCCCCCAGCGCCGGAAGAACGAGTCAAAAGCCATGGGATCGGGCAGGCGCGAGAGGAGCGGCTCGAACATATCCCAGGGCACGACCTGTTGCGGTTGGATCGCCTCGGGCGGCAGTCCCCAGAGCTGGGGCCAGGCGGGGTTCGCCCGCAGCAGGTGCCCATCGCTGTCGAGGAGTGCGAGACCCGTGGGTAGCCCGTCGAAGACCTGCTGGAGGTGCGTGCGCGCCTCGACGAGGTGATGGTAAAACTCTGCCCGGCGGAGGGCAGGCACGATCAGCGGCGTGAGGCGCGCAATCAGGCGCAAATGTTCTGCCTCGAGCGCCGCTCCGACGACGACCAGTGCTCCCATCGGCTCACCTTCATCGTCGGCGAGCGGGAGCGCCAGCTCGAGCCCGTGTCCGTTTCGTCTCCATAACGGCTGCTTACCGTCGAACGTGCGGCGTGCCAGGTGTAGGGAATCGCTCCGCGTATGACCTTCGCCGAGCTGTGGACCCAATGCACCGGGGGCAACGTCTGGCTCGGGCAAGGAAAACGTGAGGATCTTGGCCTCGTCTCCGTCCCAGCGGCGAAGGTGGAGTGACGCCTCGGCAGCCGGCGTGTTACGCATCACCCAGTCGAGGATCAGGCGGATCAGTGGCTGCAACAGCAGGGGCGGCTCAAGCTGGCGGCGAAATGCGTCGAGCAGTTCGGCCGTATGTCCATCCGCCGACGCCGGTCCTGGTAGGCAGGCCAGCGTTTGGCCGGTCCCTGCAATCGCCGCCGCGAAGAGCGGTAAGCTCGCCTCGACCAGCGGGCCGATCTCGGTGGACAGCTCGTCGCGGCCGAGCACTAGCTCCAGGGCGCCAAAAAGATGTTCCTCCCAGACGATCGGCCAGGCCAGATAGTGACGTCCATCTGGGAGCACTCGCAGGCAGGCCTCGCGCACGCGGATCAGCTCAGCGGTCCAGCGCTGTGGCCATGGCTGGCAGCTATCGGGCGCATCGCCACCCCCCGTCGTAGGTACGACGTAGCTCCACGAGGGATCGTTCAGCACGATCACGCGGGCCCGCTCGAAAGCATATCGAGCACGCATCTGTCCAAGCGCTCGCCCGAGACGCTCCGTCAGCGGCTCGGCGCCCACGAGCGCGCGCGCGAGCGCGCCAAGGGTATCAAGGTTCTCAGACCGGCTCATAGCTTGACCGTATGGGAAGCTCACAGCATTCTAGCATACCGGAAGCGCAGGGGCAGGGCAACGCAGCTGTATGTCCCGGACGTTACAATCCTGTGCGGGCACACAAAGAGGCGCTCCCCCATGGGGGAGCGCCTCTTTGTGTGTTGAGCCTAAGTTGTTTAGCGTGCTGTTCCACGCCGGAAGAAATTCAGGATTGCGAGCAGAATAACTGCGCCGAGCAAGGAAACCAGCAGCCCACCTACGCTGAAGTTGCCCTGGTTAATTGTGCTTGTACCGAAGAGCGGAGCTAACAAAAGGCCGCCCAGGAATGCGCCGACAATGCCGACGATGATATTCATAATCATCCCTTCAGGATGATGCATGATGAGGCTCGCTACCCAGCCAATCACCCCGCCGACGATCAGCCATACGATGAAGTTGATCATGATGTCCTCCGTACTTACCTGTTTTCAGCTCGGGTCTGCACTCGCATTCCCATGCTGCAATATCAATAGCAATCGATGTGCCAGCCCCGGATAAGAGCTCGGAAATCATCTACCTCTCACCTGATCATCACCCTGAGTGGGCCCGAGCAGCGCTCGTGACGACGTCCCACGAACTGCACGGCAGCGTGTCGCACGCACTCCGTTCGTACCTGAGAACTTGACAAAGGAGGCTTGCCGGTGGTAGCGTACATCCGCGGCGTTGCTTCCCTTCGCATTAACTGATCGCCGTGGCCTTTTCGTTTCGGTAAACAGAGCTTCTTCCCGCGCTCTCCTGCCGGCGTGTACCGCACGCTCGACCGGCAGAGCCCTCCGGTGACTCATTATGGCTGTCGATAGTAACCTTCCGCGGCCTTCCACGCTCAATCCTCCGCGGCGGTTCCTGCGGTGGCGCCTTCGCCTTAGCAGGCTACCGTTTTGGCCGCGCCGCAGCATGTATCTTCGGCTGCAGTGGTCACACCTTGGCACGTCGCTGCTGCCACTCTTGCTGCTGGGTGGGACGCTGCTTGTTACAAGCGCTCAGGCCGAGCGAAGAGTCGTCGAGCGCACGCAGCAAACCGTGGCGGACTGGGTAGCGCGCGATCTGGCAGCCGATATCTCGCGCAGCGAGAGCGAGTTGCTGAGCTTCGGACGCCAGCTTGCTTTCGGCGACAACGAGCAGCGTCTGCTGTCGGCGGCTGCCGGTAACTTTATCGCACATGCTTCCCCGACTCCGGTCGAGTTTGCGATCCTGCGCCCGGACGGTCAAGAGCTTGTGCGTATTTCGAGAGATCGCGTCTATTTCCCCAGTGAGTTGGTAAACGAGCGTGGCAAACCTTTCTTTGCGCGCGCGGCTCAGGGGCTGATCTACCGCGGGACCATCGCAAGCGACGACGAACGGCCGCTGCTGGAGCTTGCCGTGCCGGCTTTCAATGCCGTCGGCCAGGTTAAAGGTGTGGTCGTCGCGCGGCTCGACCCGCGCCGGATCGAGTCGGTTCTCCAGAATGTGCCGGAGACGACCGCTCGCAGTGCTTTCATCGTCGACGACCAGGGAGCGGTGGTGCTCGGCCAGCCGGGAGCTCCTGCCAATCCCGCACGTGACGGGGGGGATGAGGGCCATTCCATGATGCGATGGCCACTTTTACAGGAAAATGGGAGCGAGCTTGTGACGGTTGGCGGCGAGGCGCGACTCGTCGCTCAGTCGAGTATTGCGCCGGGAGGGTGGTGGCTGATCGTCGAACAGCCCGCCTCGGTGGCGCTTCAGGATGCTCGCCGCAGCACGCTCTTCGTCGCACTAGTGCTTACTCTGACCGGGATCGGCGTCGTCGTCTGGTCTTTGCTTCTGGCCCGGCGCATGACACTTCCCATCCTGGAGCTGCGTGATGCCTCACAGCTGATCGCGAGCGGGCACCTGGGCCGGACGATCGCCGTTTCGCGCGAGGACGAGCTGGGCGAGCTGGCCACCGAGTTCAACCAGATGTCGTTGCGGCTGGCAGAGTCGCAGCGGGAGCTCGAGGAGCGTAACGTACGGCTGCGCCAGGGTCTGACCCTGGCGCGACATATCCAGCAAGACCTGTTGCCGGCCGGAGGGCCGCAGAGCAAGGCCGTGCGAACCTGCGCTATCAGCGAGCCGGCAGCCGAGGTCGGCGGCGACTTTTATACCTATCTCAGCCAGCCGGATGGCCGGATTACCTTCGTCATCGGTGATGCCTCGGGCAAGGGCGTCGCGGCTGCGCTCGTGATGGCATTGACCAGCACGCTCGTCGAAGCACAGGCGCCGCGGGAGGCCGGGCCGGGCGAACTTCTCGCCGCGCTCAACACCCAGCTCTATCCACGGCTCAACGCCAGCCACAGCAGCGTTGCGCTGCTGGTGGCCGAGTTCGATCCGGCTACGCGCCGGCTGCGCGCCGCGAATGCCGGAATGATCGCGCCGCTCCTGTTGTCGGATGGCGCCTGTAGCTATCTGCCCTGTTACGGGCCGCCGCTCGGCATCGTCCCGAGCGCCAATTTCGTCGAGCAAACGATCGCCTTGCAGCCGGACCAGACGGTCATCTTTGCGAGTGACGGCCTTGTCGAAGCGCGCGGTCCTGACGGCGAAATGTGGGGCTTTGAGCGTATGGAGCAGGCGGTGTGTGAAGTGGCAGGGGCTTCGCCCGAAGGCATCGTGGAGCATCTCCGCTCGGAGGTAGCCAAGTTTACCCGGGATACCGAGGCAGCCGACGATATGACTGTTATCGCGTCGCAGCTCACGGGGGCGGCGTAGGCCGGGCCTGCGGTAGGTTCGGAAGTCCAAGGTAATACCGGTTTCCATTCCTGTTTTCAGGGCCTGGTGTCCGGTCTATCTACGCTCAACAGATCATTACTGTAGGATGAGCTAATGCCGACACGCCTGCGTCTCTACCTACTTACCCTATTCGTACTCACCAGCTGTACAACCCTCAATCCACCCGTGGCGGCATGGCCGACCGGCGCGCCGCCACGCAACGCGGCGATCAGCACGACTCCGATGACGCTCAACGTCTGGTTCGCCGCAGACTATGTCGACCAGCCGCCGATCATCGATCTGCTTAACGACTTTCAGCGTGCCTACCCGAATATCACAGTTCGCCGTACAGGTGTCGTCTGGGAAGATATGCCTGAGCGGGTCGAGCTTGCCGTTAGGCAGGGCAACCCACCGGACCTTGCCCACGGCCATGCCTTCGCGATGGCGGCGCAGGGCTTGGCCGAGAAGTTGGACGATCTGTGGGAGGCCTGGGGCACTGAGAGCGAATTCATGCCCGGTGCGATGGACGACGTCATCTGGCAGAAGCATACGTATGGCGTGCCGCTCGACATCAACGCACTTTTCACGATCTACAATCGTAAGATGTTTGCCGACAGCGACGTACCCGTGCCGGGGGATAGCTGGACCTTTGAGAAACTGCAAGGGAGCGCGCAACGTCTTACCGCCGCGAGCGGATCGCGCTATGGCCTGGCGCTCAGTGCGAGCGGATGGGATCTGTATGGGCTGGTGCGCGCCGCGGGCGGTGACCTGATTGCAGAGCGTAACGGCAGGATCGTGGCGACCCTTGACGACCCGGCCGTGCTCAAGGTGCTCACGCTTTGGCACGAGATGGGCGTCCGCGACCACATCGGGACGCTCCCGCCGCCACAGCCGCGGCAGAGCGATGCGCCCGTGGCGCTCTTCGAGGCCGGTAAGGTAGCGATCTTCTTCACGGGACCGTGGGATCTTGCCCGTCTCCGCAGTGAAGCCCCCCAGATGATGCCGAACGTCGGTACCGCGCTGCTTCCGCACGGTACGAATGTCGACACGCCCGGCTCCGTACAGGGCGGCGGCAGCTTGTTCGTACCGCGCGGGGGACATAATCGTGAAGCGGCATTCGAGCTCATGAAATGGGCGACCTCCGACCCGTATGCCCATCGCCTCGCCGCAGAGATGGGCCGGTATCCGGTCAAGACCATGCAATACGACGACCCCAGCCTCAAGCGTGACCCGCTGCTCCGCCCGTTCATCGAGCAGCTAAAGCATGCGCGGCCATATCGGTTCGAGGCGTATCGGGGAGCCAACGCAGCCTGGATCGACGCCGTACGCGCCGCCTACGACCCAGGCGCCAATATCCCGGCAATTCTCCAGCAGGCGCAAGTACGGGCACAGCGCGGAATCGACGAGGTCGAGGCGGCAGGCAAGCAGTAGCACATCAGGAGCAAGGATCGAGATGAGCACGGCGCGCATCGGTGTCATCGGCGGCAGCGGCCTTTATGATATGCCGGGCATCACTGAGAAAGAAGAGATCGCCGTCGAGACGCCCTTCGGCGCGCCGAGCGATGCGTTCGTCGTCGGAACACTCGGCGGGGAGCGCGTTGCATTTCTGCCGCGGCATGGCCGGGACCACCGGCTGCTGCCGACCGAGGTTCCCAGCCGCGCCAACCTCTACGCCTTCAAGTCACTCGGCGTCGAGCGCTTGATCTCCGTGAGCGCGGTCGGGTCGCTGCGCGGCACACTTCCGCCCGGCCGGTTGGTGGTGCCGCACCAGCTTGTCGATCGCACGAAGGGCGTGCGTCCTTTTACCTTCTTCGGCGGCGGTATCGTCGCGCATGTGCCGTTTGCCGAGCCCTTCTGTCCTGAGCTGCGGAGCGCCCTGATTGAAGCCGCGCAGACGTTGCAGCACCCTGTCGCCGATAACTCGACCTACGTCGTCATCGAAGGCCCTCAGTTTTCCACGGTTGCCGAGTCGGAGATGCACCGTGCGGCCGGCTACGATCTGGTCGGTATGACGGCACTGCCCGAAGCAAAGCTCGCACGGGAGGCCGAGCTGTGCTACGTGACGCTGGCGCTTGTCACCGACTACGACTGCTGGCATCCTGACCATGATTCGGTAACTGTCGAGGCCGTCATGGACGTTATGCACCGCAACGTCGCGAATGCCCAGGCCGTTATCGCAGCCGTGGTGCCGCACATCGCCACCGAACGTGGATGCGGGTGTGCGCATGCCCTCGACCACGCGATCATGACGGCGCCCGATGCTATCCCCGGCGAAGTCCGTGAGCGATTGGACCTTCTGCTCCGGAAGTATCTCGGCCCTCCCAAGGCTTGACCCCGGGACTCTCCAGCAGGTTATTGCTCGGACTGGTGCTGTTGGCCGCCGGTCTGATCGTCGTAGGTGCCGCGTCGACGATCCTGCTGGTCCGTGTCGAGCGTGGCAGCGCGATCCGCGACGAGGACGTCGCCCGGCGCCTGCTCCGTAACAGCGCGTTGCCCTTTGCGATTCAGATCGTCGTCCGCGCGATCGATTTCGCGTTCGTTATGGTCTTCTTCCGCCTTCTTTCGCCGGATGCAGCCGGAGACTATGCCTTCGCGGCACTGTTCGTCTCGCTCTATCTCGGCACGATCAGCGAATGGGGCCTGGGTGTGCTCCTTACACGCGAGGTTGCGCGCGACCGCACGGCGATCCGAGGCAGCTTCGGCACGGCCCTCTTGCTCAGACTCGGCTTGAGTGCCGCCGCTCTGCCGATCGCGGTGCTCGTGATCGGCAGCTACCGCGGGCTACAGTCGCTCGGAGTGATTGCGGACGCGATCTCGGGCCGTGGCGCGGGTGTGATCGTCGTCCTTGCCCTGACTCTGCTTCCGGGAGCAATCGGCGGAGCAGTAACCTCCGTCTTCCTGGCCACCGAGCGGCCGGTAGTGCCGGCGCTGGCCAACCTCCTCAACAACGTCGTGAGCACGGCGCTGCGTCTGGCCGCGCTGCTGCTTGGATTCGGCGTCGTCGGCGTCGCATGGGCTGCGCTGCTGGCAACAGTGCTCAACGCCGCGGTCTTCAGTTGGCTCCTGCGTCGCGATTTTGGCTGGCCGGGGTGGGAGTGGGATGGGGCGCTGGCGCGGATGATGCTGCGCGCCGCCTTTCCGTTGATGCTCAACAGTCTGCTGGTCGGGGTCTTCTTTCGTTTCGACTATTTTATCATCAAGGCCTACCACGACTCGTCGGTCGTCGCGACCTACGATGCCGCCTATAAAGTTGCGCCGCTCGCGCTGATCCTGCCGCCGATCATCGTGAATGCGCTCTTTCCCCGCTTCTCACGGCAGGCCATCGACGATCGGCAAGGCCTGCTCCGCGGATACCGCCTGACCCTCCGCGTGCTGCTGCTGGCCGCATTGCCACTGGCGATGCTGGTCTCCGTCTTTGCAGCACCGGTCGTCGGCCTGATCGCAGGGCAGCAGTACGCAGAGCGTGGTGGATCTGTTTTAGCGCTCTTGGTCTGGTTCGTACCCTTTAGCTACGTGAACGGGATAACGCAATACGTGCTGATTGCGCTGGACCAACCGGGGTCGATCACGCGCGCGTTTGCTCTCACGGCGGCCTTTAACCTTGCCGGAAACATGCTGCTGGTGCCAGTGTGGGGACTTACAGCAGCGGCAGCGATGACAGTCGCCTCGGAGCTGGTCCTATACCTCCCTTTTCGCCGCGTCCTTCGGACAGAGCTAGGGGAAACGCCGCTCTGGTCGCTGCTGTGGCGCCCGGGACTCGGTATTCTGCCCGCTGCCGCAGTGATGCTGGTTAGCCGGCGATTCGTGCCAGGAGCCATCGTGGGAGGGATGCTGCTCTATGCTGCGGCGCTGTGGTCACTGCATACATTCACGGCCGAGGATCGGCTGTTGGTCGAGCGGCTGCTCGGCCGGGCGAAGCCCCGCTTCTAAAGCGACCCGCCGTCACGGGGTGCCTCACGCACAGATGCGTCTGGGAGTCAGCGCACTGTTGACGGCGCAGATCAGGCTATCGATACTAAAGGGCTTCGCCAGGACCACCGCCCCGAGGTCGTCGATCTGATCCTGGAATCGCTCCACATGCGTAGCGGCAGCCGTACACAGGATTGCAGGAACGGGACGACTGGTGCTGCTCCGAACCGCCGCGATCGCCTGCAGTCCGACTGGCTGAAGATCGAGCAGCATGTCGCTGATCAGTAAATCAGGCGTCGTCGGTAACTGTCCCAGCAGTGCAGGTAATGTGTTCGCGGCGACAACCCGATGCCCCTCATCGACGAGGACTTCGCAGAGAAGCTCTTGAAGGGCCGGATCGTCCTCCAGCACGAGAATTGTCGCTGTCATTTCCGCTCTCCTTCGGGTATGTACGCCTATGGGGCGTGGGGGCGCCCCGGCACTATAGCAGAAGGCGAGTGGGTTGTAAAGCCGGCTCAACTGGCGGCACTTGGCGTGACGCCGAGCTGCCGGAGACACCGGTCCAGGTCGACGAGCTCGAACGGCTTTGGCAGCACAATCGTCGGTGCGATCTCCATCGTCGTGCCGATCTGGCGCGACTTTTCGCTCCGGCGCCACGCGCCGCTCATGAGAATCACGGGGAGGCGCTGCCCGACGGGATTTGTCCGCAATTGGCGCAGAACCTCGAACCCATCGGTTTCAGGCATCATGACATCAAGGATCAGCGCCGATGGCATCTCCTGCTCGATCATACGCATCGCCTCGCGGCCGTCGGTGCATATGCTGACGACGTATCCTTCTTCACCCAACACCGTCTTAATCAGCTCGGCAAGCTCCGGCTGGTCGTCCACAACAAGAATCCGCGTGCCCTGCGGAGCCGAGTTTCGGAGTGGCATGCAATCGCCTCCAACTGCTTGGACTTTCGATACGCGCTTTATCACGGGCGCCCGCACGGAACGCTGAAGTCAAATGCTCGACGTGACGAAGAGTTTAGCCGCCCGGGTGGACCGTCGAGCGGCCAGAGTCCGACAAGCTAGGCGTTGATTTCTTTATCGCGCTGCTGTTCCAATGAAGCTTCGCCAGGCTCAGGAGCGCGTAGCTCGTCCTGAGATAGCTCTGGATCCTTATCATATACCGAACTGAGCAACATGTCGAGTATGCCACCCCGACGTGCCGTCTCAACCGCCTCGTGCGTGATCAGCTCGCCGACGTTGAGAATAACGTTGTCCTGTTTGTCGAGGATCACGCGGGTGGTGGGCCGGCCAACAGCGTGCTTGATGCGGAATTCTTCCGCCTCCTGCGCGGCGGTCTCCTGCGTTTCGCTGACCTTGCTCTTGATTCGCTCCCAGAGACTCGAGGCACCCTCCTTGACGTTCTCCGTGCCTTCCTTAAGCGCGTTGCCCGCGGTTGTGGTAGTCCCTGAGACCGAGGCTCCCACGCTTGAAGCCGCGCTCCTTGCCGCGCCGGCGCTGCTCATGCCGACGGCGCTCATAAGCTCTGCTTCTTTGTGATACATCCGGGCACGGTTGATCACCTGCTCCGTTACGATCTGTCCGGGAGCCGCGATGATCAGTCCCTGGTCGGTGCGGACGATCGTCGTGACACGCCTTCCCGCGGCCTGCTCGACCGCCTGTGAAGCAACTGCACCCTTGATGCCGGCTGAAAGGCTGCCTCCGGTCGCCCGGTAAAGATCGGCCAGGGCGTCCTGTCGCTCGGCTTCGTCCGCGGCCAGGGGTGTTACCTGCTGGCCTTGGCCCACCAGCAGGGTCCCATCTTTGGTGGTCACGTCGCTCTCGGCCGTCCGGCCGACGACCCAGGCCTTCTGCTGCTCGCGGCTGACGGCGGTATCAGTCACCGCCGTCGAGACGGAGCCGGCCGCATCTGAGACGGAATCGGCTGCCGACTGCGTGGCTCCGCGCAGCCCCCCTACCTGCTCTTCCATCAACTGGGCGGTCTCGGGTGGCACAAAGGCGACATCCTGGCCGATTTTCAACGTCTGTGGGGCTGGAACGAACGACTTACCATTGACCGCATCGGCAAATACCCCGCCCGATGCCTCGTAGCCCTCGATCATCCCTGTATGCTCGTCGAAATAGAGGTCGACGAGCGTTCCCAGATCCTTGCCGTCCGTCGTGATGATCTTTGTACCCTTGAGCACGTTGTTCCGATCGAGGATCTTACGAAAGACCGGCTCCGTATCGGCCGGAATCACGGCTTTCTTGTTGGGGACAATCACTGTATCCGGGCCAAGTGCCTGTACGCGGTCGAGCGGCAGCACCCGCGCACCGCTGAACCATCCGCCTTCGTCTACGACGAACCCCAGGAGCTGGTTGTTGTTCTGATCGAAGACAAGATCCTCAATTTTCTCGAACTCTTCGCCGGTCTCGAAGCTAACAACCGGCTTTCCAATCACATCGCTTCCCTTGCGCATCGCAAGCCTCCTTACGCCGGTCCGAAGCCGGGAATCAGGTTGGTATACCCGAGATACTCAAGCACCAATAAGATAATCAGTAGTACGACGATGAGCAAAATCAGGTATAAGCCGGAGTTCGAGCGCTTTCCTTCCAAGCGTGGCATGGGTCGCTCCTTATTTCTTCGTCGGGGACTTGCTGCCTGATGCGTCCGGCCACGCAAGTTATGTGCCAATGACTAGGAGCTGCCTTCAGCCCGCCTCTCGTTCTCGATGGCACCGCGTCCGTTCGGGATGGAGGAAGCAAGAGAAATGCCGAACGATGCTGCGCGCTCCGCGACCGCCTTGAAGTCGGAGAGGACGGCAGCATAGGCATGCTCGAAAGCTTCACGATCGGCAGAGCGAAGTCTCAAGAGATACGACGGGTGGAATGTCGCCAGGGCGGCCTCTCCATTCGGGCCAGACCGCCATTGTCCGCGCTCGTCGGTGATCCGAAACTGCTTACCGATGACTGCCTGGGCTGCCGGCGCTCCCGCACAAACCAGGATTTTGGGCTGTACAATCGCCAGTTCGCCTTCGAGCCAGATCCGGCATGCACGTACCTCGCCTACGCGTGGTGCACGGTTGACACGCCGGCCGTGCTGAATCGCAGTCGCCCAGTGCTTGATCGTGTTGGTGATCCATAGCTGCCGGCGATCGATGCCGGCCTCGTCCAGAACCGCGGTCAGCATTTCGCCGGCAGGACCGACGAACGGCCGCCCGACCGCGTCCTCGGTCTCGCCCGGGCCCTGTCCGATCAACATAACTGCAGCGTCGACGTTCCCTTCGCCCCAGACGGCCTGCGTCCCACTCTTGTAGAGGTCGCAGCGCATGCAGGCGAGGCCCTGGCCCCGGAGCTGATCCATGGCTTGCTCGCGCGCCACTTCCACGTCTATACCTCCTCGACCTCGGCCTCAGCGCGGCACCGTGGAACGAGCAGCGCGCCGCCGAGGCCGATACTCCCCAGCAGGTAGAAAACGATCATTCCGGCGGCCGGAACGAACAGCCCCAGCGCGATAATGACGACGATTTGCGTGGCGACGCCCCAGAGACTACTCATGACCGATGGCCGCCCCGCGAGCCGTACACCCAACATCTGCCCGATTGCCGCTACACCTGTCACGTATGGAAGGTGGAGCACGACGAGTAGAACCGGCACGAGCAGCACACCGCCGACCGTCGCCGCGAGCAAAATGGTTCCGCCGAGGGCGAGTACCACGAGACCCAGCGTCGCAAGCAGCCCGAGCACAAGAGCGCGCCCGGGGAAGCGACGAAGGTATGCAGCTGCTTCGGCAGGACCCTGCGGCCATGCGACCACGAGCAATGCGCCCAGCATCAAGGTCACGAGCGCCGCCAGCAAGCCGATTATGCGCTCAATCGCCGGCAGCGTGATCTGTCCGGCGGGACGGCCTATGACCTCAAGCGGCACCACCGGAACAGGCTGGGTGATAACCGCCTGGACGACCTGCGATCTCGACTGCCTGATCTGTCCGGCCCCCGACATGACGCTGCCGTGTACTAGGGCACCGGGCTTTAGCGCGACTGTACCCGCCAGCGCGACGACGTCGCCGCCCACGTCTCCGTGAATAGTGATATCGCCGGCAATGCTGGTGACGTTTCCCGCAACCGGGCCTTGCACGTCGATCGCTTCTCGGATCGCGCTGATGTTTCGCCGTACGGCGAGACCGTTGACGAGCAGAAGCGCGGCCAGGGTCACCCCGGCGAGCACAGGCAGTCCGGCTGCGCCCGCCCACGGGCGGCGCGCCGAAGCCAACCGGAGCAGCAGTGGCGTGACCAGTGCTATGACGATTCCCATGGTCGCGATCGGCGCCTCGCCGGCCGCATTCAGAATCGCTTTCGCGGCGAGCGCGAGGGGTAGTACAAGGATTGGGATCCGGTCTGCAGCACGGAGGGTAGAGATCTGTAACAGTGCATAGCCGGACACCGCGGCGACGGCCAATAACCCTACAAGGAGGCTTGCAACCGTCCAGTAGATCCGCCGGAGGTGCGAGCGATGCTGCGCAATTGCGATCGGCGAAGCGGCCGGCAGGCGTGACACGAGCTTGGGGGTGAAGTCGGGCGGCGGAATGGCGAGCGGAAGTGATACGCCGGCCAGGAAGCTCGCGATCGGATCCTCGACCTCATCGCGACACGCGGCACACTCAAACAGGTGCCTTTCAAGGCGCCGGCGGTCCCGATCCGCGAGCGTCTGCAGGTTCTCAATCAGCGGCCGGGCGTCTCGGCACTCCATGGCAAAGCTCCTTGTTTTTCGAGCACATCCTTGATCATATGCCTTGCCCGATGCAGGCGTGTCTTGACGGTCGCCTCTGTCAATCCGGTGATTCGCTCGATCTCGTCATACGGCAAATCATAGTAATAGCGCAAGACCGTCGGGAGCCGGTACGCAGGCGACAAGACCTGGATCGCTCGGGCAATTGCATCACGCTGCTCGCCCTCCACGGCGCTCTGCTCAGGGCCGGGCTCGCTGCTCGGCAGTGCATACTCGGCATCGTCAAGCGTGACGAGCGTGGCGCGGCGGCGGCGCAGCACGTCGATACAATAATTGGAGGCGATCGAGAGCAGCCAGCTTGAAAAGCGCCGCTCGCGGTCATAGCTCGCAAGCTTGAGATAGGCGCGCAGGAAGACTTCTTGCGCGGCATCCTCCGCCTCGGGCGCGTTGCCGAGCATGCGGTAGGCGATGGTGTAGACCGGCTGTTTGTACGCTTCTACCAGCAGGGTGAACGCATTCTGGTCGCCCTGCTGGGCCGCCTCGATCCAGCCTAGCTCATCGCCGTGCGGCTCCATCAACACTCCTTGCTCAGGATACGCAGGAAAGAGCGAAAGGTTTCAGCCGATTGTACACTCATGTCGCGATATATGGTGCGCATGGGTGCGCGCTCCATGCCAGGGTTCAAGCTCCCAGTTCGCTTGACATAGCGTTCACACGCTTGCTAAAGTTCCGGTGTGCTGGTAGCCTGCCACTGGCGGCCGCGGCCCTTCCACCTCGGAAGGGTCCTTTTTATCCTTGGTCGGCTCGCGCCGGAAGGACCTGCCTATGACAATTCGAGCCGTTCTCTTCGATCTTGACAACACCATCTATCCCGCCTCGAGCGGCCTGATGCAGAGCATCGACCGGCGCATCGGCGAGTATGTGCAGAGAGTTCTCGGTATCACGGAGGAAGAAGCCTTGAGCTTGCGGCGGCACTATTATGCCGAGTTCGGCACGACGCTTCGCGGCCTGAGGCATCACCATCAGCACATCGAGATCGAGCACTACCTTCAATATGTCCATGACGTTGCGCTAGATGCATTTCTGGCCTCGGATCAGCGCCTGGATGCTCTGCTCGCCAGCCTTCATGTACGCAAGGTGATCTTCACGAACTCGCCGCGTGAGTATGCCGAGCGGGTGCTTAATGCGCTCGGCATTGCCCATCACTTCGAACGTATCTTCGACGTCCGTTACTTCGATTTTGTCGGCAAGCCTGATCCTGCATGCTATGCGCAAGTTCTGCGCGAGCTCGATCTCTCGGGACGAGAGGTCATGCTTATCGAAGATACGGCGCATAACCTACCTCCGGCAGCGCAGCGGGGTATGACGACAGTGCTGATCGGCGAGTCATTGGAGATGACCGCGCTCGCGGACTACGTTGTTCCGGACGTTCTAGCTGCGGTCGCCGTGGCGCAGCGCCTGGCCTCTCCCCTTCTTCCGGCCGCCCGCCGAAGACGTCGCCAAGCGATGGATGAGCGACAGCCGGCCCCCCGGCGCGCTATCGTCCTCGCGGCGCGGGGACGTCGCAACGGCGTCTGACTGCGCTCCGGCGCTACATTGGCAAGAAGGCCACGATCGCATAGTCCAGCATAAAGAAGGGCGGCAAGCCGAAGGCACCAGGTGACCGATTGCGGATCGTGATCGTATTCCGGCCGACGCGTAGCAGCTTCGCATCGATGGAGAACGAGTGCTGGGCCCATGTCCCGGTTTCGAGCGGGAGATCGTCGTTCGGTAACGGATCCGGCCCCACATAGATCTGCGTGCCGTTTACCTCGATGGCGATCTCGGTCTTGGCGGCATCCTCCGAATCCATCCCCTCGATCGTCAGTTGAGCCGGCCCGGAGGGTGTGACGTCGAGGGAAAAGGACGCCTGCATGCTACTCCACGCTGTTCCGCTGCCGTAGATCCACGTCGCCGTACGTCCACCGTAGATACTTGATCCCTTGTTGCGCCAGCCGCCTGTCCATGCCATATCTTCAAGCCGGATCTGCGAGATGGTCCCCGAGCCGGCGATCGATGGCGCAGGCTGTTCTGCTGTGGAGGGAGCGCCCGGCGCTGCTTGTGCTGGTTTCCGGGCGGGGCCAGAGGTCGGCACGAAAGTCGGAGTCGCTGGCTGCGGAATCGCGCTCTGGATTGCATGTGTCACCGTCGGAGGAACAGTTGGGGCTGCTCCAATGACGGGACCTGGGGCGGGATTGGATAGTGTATCGCGAGCGCACCCCGCCAGGATGCAGACGACCATGAGAGTTCCGCAGAACTGTCGCATGCAGCTGCGTCTAGCAACGAGCGGGCCGCCGGATCACGCGGTGTTTGCAGCGGCCTCGTGGGTTAAGTATACTGACCTGGAAGTATCAACGAAGGAGGCCTCGTGGCGCAACCGAAGCTAGCACTCGTCGACGGCCATGCCGTCGCTTTCCGGGCATTCCATGCCCTTCAGGAGGCGAGCTTGCGGACCTCGGAGGGCGAGCCGACCTATGCCGTCTTCGGCTTCTTTCAGATCGTCCTAACGACGCTCCAGAGCCTCCAGCCGGAGTATGTCGCCGTCTCTTTCGACGTGGGCCAGACCTTTCGTCACGAGGAGTTCGTTGAGTACAAGGCTGGCCGGGGGGAGGCGCCTGACGAGTTTCACCAGCAGCTCGCGCGCATCAAACAGGTTGTCGAGGCGCTGAATATCCCAATCTACGTTGCCCCGGGATTCGAGGCCGATGATGTGATTGGCACGCTCGCCCGACAGGCGACTCGGCAGGAGGTCGATACCTACATCGTCACGGGTGATACTGACACGCTCCAGCTTGTCGACGACTACGTGCGCGTCCTCCTCTCTGTGCCTTATGGTAGGAGCCAGGAGGCCAAGCTCTATGATTATCAGGCCGTGCTGGAGCGCTACAAGGGTCTGCGGCCTGAGCAGCTGGCCGACCTGCGCGGCCTGAAGGGCGATAAGAGCGATAACATTCCGGGCGTCAAGGGGATCGGCGAGGACGGTGCGATCGCATTGCTCAACGAGTTTGGCTCGGTCGAGGAGATCTATGCACATCTCGATAGCGTTCCGAGTCGCTACCGCAAGAAGCTGGAAGGCCAGGAGGAGGCGGCCCGGTTCTCGAAGCGGCTCGCGCTGATCAGGACGGATGTGCCAGTCGAGCTCGATCTCGAGCGCTGCCGTCTGCGCGATTACGATCGCGATGCCGTCGTCGCGCTCTTTCAGGAGCTGCAGTTCGGCAAGCTCCTGAAAAAGCTGCCCGAGCCTCATGGCGCTGACGGCGCGCAGTCCGAGGACGCGGTCGCCTCGTCAGCTACGATCCGACCGGCGGCAACCGGTGCGCCCGAGCAGCTGGATATGTTCGAGGTTTCGACGGTCGATCAGGGTCACCCGACGGCCCTTGCCGCCCCGCCGTCTCCTGAGCCGGTGCTTCATGGTAATTACGAGACGGTAGTCACTCCTGATGCATTGGAACATCTGGTGGAGCGGCTCCAGGCAGCGCCGATTTTCGCTTTCGACACCGAGACGACCGGCCTACTTTTCTGGCAGGCCGACGTCGTGGGCTTTTCGTTTTCCGCCGAGCCGGGGGTGGCGGCATACGTGCCGATCGCTCACCGTGATGAGCAACAGCTTGATCGGCACACGGTGATCGATGCGCTACGCCCGCTGCTTGAGGACGAGGCCCGGCCCAAGGTGGCCCATAATGCCAAGTTCGATATGCTCATGCTTCGGCGGCTGGGCGTGGAGGTGCGAGGTGTTGTCTTCGATCCGATGATCGCGGCTCAGCTGCTCGGAAAACAGGCCTCGGGCCTCAAAGACCTGTCATTCAATCTGCTGGGCGTCCAGATGACCGAGATTACCGATCTGATCGGGGCGGGGCGTGCCCAGATTACCTTCGACTACGTCCCTATCGAGCGTGCTGCACCGTACGCCGCCGCGGATGCCGACATGACTCTCCGGCTCTACGACCGCTTCCGTGAAGAGCTTGGGACTGTGCCTCGCATCAAGCGGATCTTCGATGAGATCGAAATGCCGCTGGTGCCCGTGCTGGTCGCCATGGAATGGATCGGTATCAAGGTCGACGTTCCGACACTCCAGGGTCTTTCGTCGGCGCTCACGGCGCGCATTCAGGAGATCGAGGCCGAGATTTTTTCGCTGGCAGAGCAGAATTTCAACATTGGCTCAGGGCAGCAGCTGAGCGACGTCCTCTTCGGGAAGCTGCAGCTCCCGACGGGCGGTCTGGCCCGCACCAAGAGTGGCCACTACTCGCTGACGGCTGACGTTCTTGACAAGCTCAGCGGGGTGCATCCGATTGTCGAGCTCATCCTCGAGCACCGGCGGCTTACGAAGCTGAAATCGACGTACCTGGATGCCTTGCCACTTCTGGTCGACGTGAATGGCCGGGTCCATACCTCGTATAACCAGATCGGGGCCGCGACCGGGCGGCTATCGAGCAACAGCCCAAATCTCCAGAACATCCCGGTGCGGACCGAGCAGGGACGTGAGATTCGGCGCGCGTTCGTGGCGGATCCGGGCTGGCGACTGCTCGCGGCCGACTACTCGCAGATCGAGCTCAGAATTTTGGCCCATGTCACGCAGGATCCGGCGCTTCTCGCCATCTTCAACGAGGATCGCGACATTCATGCGGCGACCGCGGCTCGGCTCTTCGGCATACCGATGGATCAGGTGTCGAAGAATCAGCGGCGTATTGCGAAGATGACTGTCTTCGGCGTGATCTACGGGATTTCTTCGTTCGGGCTCTCGGCCCGCACCGATCTGAGCCGGGAGGACGCGCAAAAGATGATCGACGGCCTCTTCGCGACCTATCCGGGTCTCAGGCGCTACATCGATCAGACGCTTGAGTTCGGGCGTGTACATGGCTACGTCGAGACGTTGATGGGACGCCGGCGCTATGCTCCCGAGCTGAAGTCCGCGCATGGGGGCCGGCGCCAGGCCGCCGAGCGCGAGGCGATCAATGCGCCGATTCAGGGCACGAATGCCGACCTGATCAAGCAGGCGATGGTCCGGCTGCACGCCGAGCTTGGCACACGGGCGCTGCGATCGCGTCTTCTGCTCCAGGTGCATGACGAGCTTGTGCTCGAGGTGCCGGACGACGAGGTAGAAGAAGTGAGTCGTCTCGTCTGTGATGTCATGGAAGGGGTTGGAACAGACCTGAGCGTGCCGCTCCGCGTCGAGATCGAGACCGGCAGGAACTGGGAGCAAATGGCGTAGGTAGCCGCAGCGGAAGACTGCAGTCTACTCCGCCGGCAGGGAGTGCGGCCTAACGGCTACTGAGAATCAGGTCGCGCCGTGCGAAGGCACTCAGCGCGAGACTCAACAGCAAAATTGTCATGGCTAATTGCGCTAGGAGGATCGCTCCACCGCCGCCGGCATAGCTCCGCGTCTGCGCGAGCTGGTAGCCCTTCATCGCCGGCACGAGCAGCCAGCTGAACGTCGACTGCAGCGTCGCAATCAGCCGGTTGGCGCGCACTTGCGGCCAGCTGTTGCTATAGAGCGCAATCGCGAGCGCGGCGAGGAGTAGCAAGCGCGGCACGTTTCGCAGCACGAGTGACGAGAGCAAGATCATCAGCGCGGCCAGCAGGGCAACGTTGAGCATCGTCGGTACGCTGCCCAGGAGCAGATCGCGGAGCGTAAAGTCGACGGGCCGGTTGATGATCGTCGTGAGCGCCACGATGACAAGGTAGGTCAGCCAGACCACAATTACGGCAGAAAGATAGAGCCCGAGCAGATATCCCCGGCGTCCGAGCGGGCGAGTCAGTACGATATAGCCTTGGGCACGATCTCCGAGACTGAGTATTGAAGAGGCTGTGTAGAGCGTCAGCAGCATCGTGAAGATACCGCTCAGCTGGAAGACTTGGGGCAGAGTGAGTAGGACGGCCGGGTTCTGGAAGAAAATCCCCCAGAAAGCAACCGCCAATGTCAACTCGATCAGAATCCGCCCACTCCGCGCGTACTCGGTCAGCGTCAGTTGCGTAAAGACGGCGCTTCTATGCAGCGCACTCATCGCTTGTCTCCGTGCATCAGCGCTGCGAGCAGCGGATTCTCGCTCCGGGCGGCAGAGGTATGCCCATCATGCTGCTGATTGCCATCTTGGACGGCCTGTAAGTAGAACTGCTCGAGCGCGTCGGCTTCGGGAATAACGGCGCTGATGGTTACTCCGTCGTCGAGGAGGCCGCGTAGAACGCGCGCTTGGAGCTCCTCGGTCATGGGAAAGATCACAATCTCAGTCCGTGTACAGCGTATGCTCGGGCTTAGCGAGCCGAGCAGTGCGGCCGTCTCCGCGGGAAGATCGGGCACCCGGATCGTCACCGAGTGTCCCTGGGCTCGTAGCTCGGCGACTCCGACGACGCGGTCAAGCCGCCCGTTTGCCAGTACGCCGACACGGTCGCACAGACGTGTCACCTCGGTGAGTTGATGGGTGCAGAGGAAGATCGTGTGGCCGGCTTCTTGGATACGCCGAAGCAGCTCAGCCATGTCGCGCTGCCCGCCGGGATCGAGGCCCGAGGCGGGCTCGTCGACGATCAACAGGTCCGGCTCGTGCAGGATGGCCTGCGCCACGCCCAATCGCTGAAGCATCCCTTTCGAGTAGGTGCCGATGCGACGATCGGCTGCATCGTGGATCCCCACAAGATCGAGCACGGCCTCGACGCGCTGATGTAGCTTCGTACCGCCGAGATCCGAAAGCCGGCCAAGGATCGCCAGATATTCGCGACCCGCGAACTGTGTATGGTACCGCGGGCGCTCAGGCAGATAGCCGATCCGGGGGCTTAGCTGCTCGATGTCGCTCTTGCCGAAGACCTTGACAGTGCCTTCATCTGGCATGAGCAGCCCGAGGATGGTGTGGGTCAACGTCGACTTGCCGGCTCCGTTCGGTCCAAGCAGCCCAAAGGCTTCGCCCCGCGCGACGGTCAGGTCGATGCCGCGCAACACCTGTAACGTGCTATAGCGCTTGTGTACGTTGCGGATCTCGATCGCGTTGTCACTCACCATCGCGGCGTTTCACCCTCGTCTTCAAGCTCGGTTGCAAGGCTATGCTACGCTGCATGATACCCGATGGGCAGGAGAAACGCCAAGCCGGGTGACGTAGCCAGGCCGAATACTGGCGACGTAGCAGCCGCTTTTCGGTCTGGGTAGCTACATCGCACCCGGCGGCTACAAGGGCACGCAAGAGATGCATGGGCAGCGTGAACGAGACGTGCCGGAAGTATTGCGGCGCCGGATATACGAAGCGGTAACGGCGGTGCCTGCCGGGCGCGTGGCAACCTATGGGGATATCGCCGCGATCGTGGGAGGTGGCTGTGACGCGCGAACCGTCGGCTATGCGCTCAACCTGATTCCCAAGGCCGAGCAAGAGACCGTTCCCTGGCAGCGCATCATCAATGCCCAGGGCAGCATTAGCACCGCGGGTCTACTTCAGCGTAAGCTCCTCGAAGACGAGGGCATCCACTTTGACCCGGACGGCCGCGTACCACTACCGGAGTACCGCTGGAGCGGTCCGACTGCTGTGTGGGCGGCGGAGCGAGGCTTCAGTACGCTTCCGCGGCGGCAGGACGAGAGCGGGGAGCAGCTGCCGCTCTTTTAGGTGCCGGCTGCTGCCATTAGGGGTGAACCAGATAGCGGATCGTTAGTGTAGCGAGACCATAGAAGCTGGCAGCCCCGGTTACGTCTGTGAAGGTCGTGACAATCACGCCGGACGCAAGCGCGGGGTCAGCCTTGATCGCCTTGAGGAAGAGTGGAACGAGCGTCCCTGCGATTGCGGCGACGAACATATTTGCAAGCATCGCGAGCGCAGCGATAACGCCCAGAACCGGCAGGCCACGCCAGATATAGGCGATGACGCCGACGACGCAGCCGAAAGCCACCCCATTCACAACACCGATCATCGTTTCGCGGCTCAGGGTCGCCCATCCGTCGCGCACGCTAAGCTGGCCGAGCGCAATCGAGCGGACGACCACCGTCAGGGTTTGAATGCCCGCATTGCCTCCTTGCCCGGTGATGATCGGTGCGAAGACGGCCAGAATAGCGACCTGCGCGATCGTCCCTTCGAAAAGGCTGACGACCCACGCGGCGAGCATCGCCGTCGGAAGGTTGATCATAAGCCACATCAGCCGGCGCCGCGACGCGATCATGACCGAGTCCGAGACGTCTTCCTCGGCGGAGACATTGGCTAGGTGGTAGATATCCTCGGTCGCCACTTCTTCGATCACGTCGATCACGTCGTCGGCTGTGACGACGCCGACCAGGCGCTGGTCGTCGTCGACGATTGGGAGGGCCAGGAGGTCGTACTTGGCGAGGATCCGGGCGCACTCCTCCTGATCGGTTCCCACATCGGCCGTAATCAAATCGTGGCGCATGAAGGTCTGCAGTTGGGTAGAGGGTGCGGCGACGACAAGCTGACGCAGCGAGACGACCCCGATCAGCCGTTCGGCGTCGTCGGTTACGAAAATGTAGTAAGCCGTCTCCTCGTCGGGCGCATTGCGCCGCAGGAGCTCAATCGCCTGGGCAGCGGTCATGGTCCCGCGAAAGGTGATGGCATGCGGAACCATCAGGCCGCCCGCACTTTCCTCGTCATGGGCGAGGAGCTCGCGAATCTCGTCCGGCTCGTCCATCTCGGCGAGCGCCGCCGCGGCCTTGCCGCCCTCGAGCTCCTGAAGAACGTCCGCGGCGTCGTCGGGGGCCATCTCGTCGAGGAAACCGGAGAGCGACTCCGGATCGAGGCGGCTCGCCACGTCCGTACGCTCGGTCTCGTCAAGCTCGCTGAGGACCTTGGCGCCGACTTTCGGGTCGAGCTCTTCGACGACTTCGACTCGGGCCTCCGGGGTAAGCTCTTCGAGAACATCGGCGCCGTCGGCTGGGTGCAGGGCTGCGACGATATCGGCGGCGACGGCAGGGCGGAGCGCGGCGACGGCGGCCGCGGCAGACTCCACATCACCTACAGCCAGAAAGTCGCGTACGCGCTCTAGGATCTCGTCGAGGTTCTGCAGTGGTGTCACACGCACCTCCTTAGACCCGTTGAGGGCAAACAAAAAGACGGGATCGACCCGCCCTTCACGTCCTCGGTGATGGTTGGCGCGACCCCTGCCGCTACTCGTCGCGGCGCATAGGTTGTACGTGGCTACTCATAACCCTGCGGTCATTCTACCACCGGGGCAGAGGCCTGTCGACGGCTGATTGAGTAGCGCCATAGCCTTGCCCTGTGACTTACTGGAACCGCCGGGCAGTCTGCGGAGGTGATGTGGGTATGGAGATGCGTAAGAACATTGCGACGGGCACCCCTTGGGAGCCCACCGTCGGCTACTCACGAGCAGTGCGGATCTGCCCCTTCGCGCATGTTGCGGGGACGACGGCGACTGACGAGCAGGGACGGATTGTAGGTCGCCCGGAAGGCGCGCAAAATCGCGGAATTTGGTGTATTATTATCATGCAATTCGGCAGTACGAGCGTACGTGCTGACGAGGCTTGGCGCACCCAAAAGGCGGCTTTGACAAGTATGGTACTCCGTGCTATACTATGAGATTGCAAAGATAAGTGAAGAGGGCGACATACCCACGAGGTACTTCATACCATAACTTTACTTTGTGCTAATCCCTCGCGTGCCGTTGCGTGGAAGTTGCTCGTTCGTGCCGGATAGGCCGGCCCATTATTAGTCAGGTGAGGGAGCACACTCAGACCGTGTCCAGAGGCAAGCGCCCAAAATTAGGGAGCTACCGATGGAAGGTCTTTTTGTGTTTCCCGATATGCTGAGGAGAAGTGCTCATGCCCCCTCTGATCGAGACAGTCGTTTTACAGCCTTTGATCGCCGCTGGCGAGCACACGAATGCGGATCGACCGGGGCGTCCAATTCGCAAGTCATATGCTCGCATCCAGGACGCCACCGAGGTGCCCAAGCTGATCGAGACACAGCTTGACTCTTTCCGGTGGTTTCAAGAGGTCGGTCTGCGAGAGCTGTTTGACGAAATCTCGCCGATAGAGGATTTTACCGGCAAGACGCTGGCCCTGTCGTTTCTGGATTATCGCTTCGACGAGCCCCGCTACGACGAGTTCGAATGCCGTGAGCGCGATTTGACCTATTCGGCGCCGCTCAAAGTGCGGGCGCGCCTGCTCATCAAAAGCACGGGAGAGGTCAAGGAGAGCGAAATCTTCATGGGTGAGTTCCCGCTCATGACGGAAAACGGCACGTTTATCAATAATGGCTCGGAACGCGTCGTCGTTTCGCAGCTGATCCGCTCCCCGGGCGTCTACTTCAAGGCCGAGCAGGATCCGACCACCGGCCGGTCGTTGCACACGGCCAAGCTGATCCCGAACCGGGGCGCCTGGCTCGAGTTCGAGACGTCAAAGCGCGATATTCTCTCGGTCAAGGTCGATCGCAAGCGCAAGCTGCCGGTGACGATCTTGATTCGCGCGGTGCTGGGTCTGTTTGGCGAAGGTCCACTCGAGGAAAATGGTCACGACGAAGCGGTCCTCGACCTCTTCGCGGCGGCCGATACCAATTCCGAGCATCGCTACGTCCAGGCGACTCTGGACAAGGATCGTACGCACAATGCCAAAGAGGCGCTGATCGAGCTCTACAAGCATTTGCGCCCCGGCGACCCGCCGACACTGGACAACGCCCGCAACTTGCTCGAGTCGCTGCTCTTCAACCCACGCCGCTACGATCTTGCCAAGGTCGGCCGCTACAAGCTGAACCGGAATCTCTGGGAGAAGGGTCGTGCTGTGCAGCGGGGGCCGGGCGGTCGTGAGAATGCCGTCGAGTCGCCCGAGGAGCGCGTGCTTACCAAGCAGGATCTCTTCAAGATCGTCGAGCGGCTGATCGACCTCAACAACGGCATCGGCGAGCCGGATGATATCGATCATCTCGGCAACCGGCGCGTGCGCACCGTCGGCGAGCTGATTCAGAATCAATTCCGCGTCGGAATGCTGCGCATGGAGCGGGTGATCAAAGAGCGCATGTCGATCCAGGAGCCGGAGTCGGCGACGCCCAATGGGCTGGTCAATATCCGGCCGGTGGTCGCGGCGATTCGAGAGTTCTTCGGCGGATCGCAGCTTTCCCAATTTATGGATCAGGTCAACCCTCTGGCCGAGCTCGCTCATAAGCGGCGTATCTCGGCGCTCGGTCCCGGTGGCTTGAGCCGTGACCGCGCCGGCTTCGAGGTGCGTGATGTCCATCACTCGCACTATGGTCGAATTTGTCCGGTGGAGACGCCGGAAGGGCCGAACATCGGCTTGATCGGCGCGATGTCGACCTTCGCGCGCGTCAACGAGATGGGCTTTCTCGAGACGCCCTATCGGAAGGTCTACCGCACCGTCGACAACGTGCCGGTTTGGATCGAGCGCAAGGTGCTGACGACCGATATACGTGATCTGCGCACTGGAGAGCTCTTGGCTGACCGCGGGACGCGCATGGCTCCCGAGCTGGCGCACCATATCGTGACCGGACTGCTGCGCGGGCAGATCCTGCGCGAGGATATCGTCGACCCGGCGACGGGAGAGACCATTGCCGAAGAAGGCACTGAGATCACGCGCACGCTTGCCGAGCGGATCGCAGGCTTGCCGCTGCGCACGATCAATATCCGGCCGATCGTGACCAACGAGGTGCATTACCTGCCGGCCGACGAGGAAGACAAGTTCATCATCGCTCAGGCAAACGCCAAGGTCGACCAGAACAACCGCTTCGAGCGCGGGCTAGTCTCTTGCCGCTACGCGGAGGCCTTCCTTGAGGAGCAGGCCGAGCGCATCGACTACATGGATGTCTCGCCCAAGCAGGTCGTTTCGGTGTCGACGGCATTGATTCCTTTCCTCGAGCACGACGACGCAAACCGCGCCCTGATGGGCGCCAACATGCAGCGGCAGGCGGTTCCGCTCCTTCGCCCCGACGCGCCGATCATCGGCACCGGTATGGAGTATCAAGCGGCACGCGATTCGGGACAGGTGGTCATCGCCAAGGAACACGGCGAGGTGCTCAGCGCGACGAATCGCCAGATCGTCGTCCGTGAAGACGATGGTACTGAGCGCGTCTATCCATTGATCAAGTTCATGCGCTCGAACCAGGACACCTGCATCAACCAACGACCCGCCGTTAGCCGTGGCGAGCGTGTCGCCCGCAATCAGGTAATTGCGGACTCTTCGTCGACCGATAACGGCGAGCTGGCGCTGGGCCAGAACGTCCTGGTCGCGTTCATGCCCTGGGAAGGCGGCAACTACGAGGACGCGATCCTCGTCTCGGAGCGCCTCGTGCGCGAAGATATCTTCACCTCGATCCATATCGAGAAATATGAGGTCGAGGCGCGCCAGACCAAGCTCGGCGACGAAGAGATCACTCGAGACATCCCAAATGTCGGCCAGGACTCCCTGCGGAATCTGAACGACGACGGCATTATCTACGTCGGCGCGGACGTCAATCCGAACGACATCCTGGTCGGCAAGATTACCCCCAAGGGCGAGACCGACTTGACGGCCGAGGAGCGGCTGCTGCGCGCGATCTTCGGCGAGAAGGCGCGCGAGGTGAAGGATACGTCGCTGCGTGTGCCTCACGGCGTGCGCGGCAAGATCATCGACGTCAAGACCTTCACGCGCGAGGATGCGCCCGACCTACCCGTCGGCGTGAACAAGATGGTTCGCGTGCTGATCGCCCAGAAGCGTAAGATCAGCGCGGGCGATAAGATGGCCGGGCGGCACGGCAACAAGGGAGTCGTGAGCCGCATCCTTCCGATCCAGGATATGCCGTTCCTCCCTGACGGCCGGCCGGTCGATATCATCCTGAATCCGATCGGCGTGCCGTCGCGCATGAATATCGGTCAGATTCTCGAGACCCATCTTGGTTGGGCCGCGGCGCGGCTTGGCTATCGCATCGCCACGCCGGTCTTCGACGGCGCCAACGAGGAGCAGATTCAGACGGCGCTCGCCGACGCCGGCCTCCCCGCTGACGGCAAGATTACGCTCTACGACGGCCGCACCGGCGAGCCTTTCGATAATCCGGTAACGGTCGGCTATATCTATATGCTCAAGCTGGCGCACCTGGTCGAGGACAAGATCCATGCACGGTCGACCGGGCCATACTCGCTCGTTACGCAGCAGCCCCTGGGCGGCAAGGCTCAGTTCGGCGGCCAGCGCTTCGGCGAGATGGAAGTGTGGGCCCTGGAAGCCTACGGCGCCGCCTACATCTTGCAGGAGATGCTCACGGTCAAGTCCGACGACGTCGTCGGCCGTGTCAAGACCTACGAGGCGATCGTCAAGGGTGAGTCGATCCAGGAGGCCGGCGTGCCCGAGTCCTTCAAGGTCCTGATCAAGGAGCTCCAGTCATTGGGCCTGTCGGTCGAGGTGCTCTCCGAGGACGAGACGCCAATGGAGCTTAGCGAGGACGTCGGCGACGATCTTTCTGCGCTCGACGGCATCAACCTGTCGGGTATGGAAAAGGGCGAGCTGTGAGATAGGTGAAAGGGAATCGGCGGCAGGTGGCCGGGGAAGATCCTAACGATCCCTTGCCATCTGTCACCTGTTCCCTGTTCCCTGTTCCCTAAGAGGAAAAAATGCCTGAGATTAATGACTTTAACGCGATCCGCATCAGCCTGGCGTCGCCCGAGGAGATCCTTGGCTGGTCACGTGGCGAGGTGACCAAGCCCGAGACCATTAACTACCGCACGCTCAAGCCCGAGCGCGACGGCCTCTTCTGCGAGAAGATTTTTGGGCCACAGAAGGACTGGGAGTGCTACTGCGGTAAATACAAGCGCGTACGCTACCGCGGCGTGATCTGCGATAAGTGTGGCGTCGAGGTGACCCGGTCGAAGGTCCGGCGCGAGCGCATGGGCCATATCAACCTGGCTTCACCCGTCAGCCATATCTGGTTTGTAAAAGGGACGCCCAGCCGGTTGGGGCTCTTGCTCGATATTACCCCGGCCAAGCTCGAGCGTGTGCTCTACTTTGCCGCCTACATCATCACCGACGTCGACGAGTACGCACTGGAGCAGATCCGGGAGCGATTGCAGGCCGACTTCCAGGTCCGTCGCGCCGAGCTCGAAGCCAAGGCTCGAGGCCAGGGCGAGGATGCCAGTACCCGCGAGGCCCAGGAGCTGGCGCAGATGGACGTCGCGCTGGCTCAGACGCAGAAGGGCATCAAGGAGCGCTACCAGGAGCTCCTTTCCGAGCTCGAGGATGAGACCCAGGAGGCGCGCGAGCATCTCGAGGAGCTCCTGAAAGTCGCGGCGCCGGAGGACATCCGCTTCCGCGAGGCGACGATCGCCGAAAAAGGCGAGCCGATCACGGACTATCATCTGAGCCGCCTCGACGACGTGTTCGAAGGGGAGACTGCGCGTCTGAAGGAGGAGCGCCAGCAGGCCCTGGACGACGCCGACTCGCTCACGTCGGCCGAACGCGATCAGCGCTCGGTTGTTGCGGAGCAGATCCGTACCAAGTACGACGACGAGACCACCCGCGCACTCGA
Organism: Chloroflexales bacterium; assembly: GCA_038254585.1. Classification (GTDB taxonomy): domain Bacteria; phylum Chloroflexota; class Chloroflexia; order Chloroflexales; family Kallotenuaceae; genus JBBSGA01. The sequence goes on from JBBSGA010000004.1 coordinate 29,586, forward strand.
TGCGTTGAAGAAAGAGGAAGACGAGAAGCTCGACCGGCTTGACGAGATCAAGCTGCTCCGGATCATCTCCGAGTCCGAGTACCGGGCTCTACGCGACCTCGCGCTGGGCGCCTTCCGTGCGGAGATGGGCGCGGGCGCGGTGCGCGGCCTAGTGAGCCGCGTCGACCTTGACGCGCTGGCCAACCAGCTCGAGGAGGAGATCCAAAGCTCGTCGGCGACCTCGCAGAAGCGCAAGAAGGCGACCAAGCGACTGCGCGTCGTCGAGGCATTCCGGAAATCCGGCAATAAGCCTGAGTGGATGATTATGAAGGTTCTGCCGGTGATCCCCCCCGATCTCCGGCCGATGGTCCAGCTCGATGGTGGGCGCTTCGCGACGTCGGACCTCAACGATCTCTACCGGCGCGTGATCAATCGCAACAATCGCCTCAAGCGACTGATGGAGCTCAATGCGCCCGAGATCATCGTGCGCAACGAGAAGCGCATGCTTCAGGAGGCCGTGGATGCGTTGATCGATAACGGTCGCCGGGGGCGGCCGGTCTCGGGCAAAGGCAAGCACCGCCTCAAGAGCCTCAGCGATATGCTGAAGGGTAAGCAGGGGCGTTTCCGCCAGAACCTGCTCGGCAAGCGCGTCGACTACTCCGGCCGCTCGGTGATCGTGGTCGGCCCGACGCTTCAGCTGCATCAGTGCGGGCTGCCGAAGAAGATGGCGCTCGAGCTCTTCAAGCCGTTCGTCATGCGTCGGCTGGTGGAGAAGGGCCATGCCCACAATATCAAGGCTGCCAAGCGGTTTGTCGAGCGGATCAAGCCCGAGGTCTGGGACGCGCTCGAGGAGGTGATCAAAGACTACCTCGTGCTGCTCAACCGCGCGCCGTCACTGCACCGGCTCTCGATCCAGGCATTTGAGGCCGTCCTGATCGAAGGCTCGGCGATCCAGCTGCATCCGCTGGTCTGTGCGGCCTTCAACGCAGACTTCGATGGCGACCAGATGGCCGTGCACGTTCCCCTGTCGCGGAAAGCACAGGAGGAAGCGCGCACGCGCATGCTCTCCACCTACAATCTGCTTTCGCCGGCACACGGCGATCCGATCATTACGCCGGCGCAGGACATCGTGCTCGGCTGCTACTACCTGTCGCAGATCCGGCCGGACGCTCACGGAGCAGGTAAGATCTTCGCCAATACGGACGAAGCGCTGCTCGCACATACGCATGGCGTCGTCCATATCCAGGCGCCGATCAAGGTCGTGCTCAACGACTATATCCAGGGCACGAGCGATCGGGAGGTACGTGAGCTCCACACGGACGATGGCCGTCCGCGTTCCCTGGTCGAGACGACTGTCGGACGGATCACCCTCAATCGTGCCCTCCGCTTCGGCGACGAGCCCGATCCGGGAGATCCGATCGAGCGCGAAGTAGATGCCCGGCTTATTCAGGAGGACGGCGTTGACGGCTCCACCGAGGGGGTGATCACCCGCTTTGTCAGCCCACTCCATTTCCGTAACCGCCTGATCGATAAGAAGGGCCTGAAGGAGATTATCGCCGATTGCTACCGCTTCTATAGTCAGGTCACGAATCTACGCAAGGGGCAGCGCCAGGAGCTTATCGCCCGCTACGGCGATCTCCAGGAAGAGGAGCTTCTGCGCTTCTGGGCCTCCGATCGGACCGCTCAGATGGCCGACCGGATCAAACGATTGGGCTTCGAGCAGTCGACACGCGGTGGCATGACTTTCTCGGCTGCCGACGTCGAGATTCCGGCCGTCAAGGCCGAGATCCTCGAGGAGGCCGACAGCAAGGTGCGTGACATCGGGAAGCAGTTCCGCCGCGGTCTGATCACCGAGGACGAGCGCTATCGCGAGGTAGTCCACGCCTGGCAGAAGGCGACCCGCGATATTACCGCGGCCGTGGAGCAGAACCTGAATCCGTTTGGCCCGGTCTCGATGATGTCGATCTCGGGCGCCCGTGGGAGCATCGACCAGATCCGCCAGATGGCAGGTATCCGTGGTCTGATGAGCGACCCGACCGGCAAGATCATCGAGCTCCCGATCCGCGCGAACTTCCGCGAGGGCCTCTCGGTGCTCGAATATTTCGTCTCCACTCACGGCGGCCGAAAGGGTCTAGCCGATACAGCGCTGCGAACGGCGGATGCGGGCTACCTGACCCGGCGGCTGGTCGATGTGGCGCAGGATATGATCGTCACCGTCGAGGATTGTGGCACGGACGCCGGCATGTGGGTAGTCGAGGCGGAATCTCCCCAGTTGATGCTCGATATGGTCGGCCGGAGCGTCGGCCGAATCGCCGCACTTGACGTCGTCGATCCAACGAGCGGTGACGTGATCGTCGAGCGTAACCAGGAGATCACCGAGGAGCTGGCACGGCGTGCTACCAAGGCAAGCGTACAGTCGATCTATGTGCGCACGCCGTTGCTCTGCCGCGCGGAGCATGGGGTCTGCCGGCTGTGCTACGGCCGAAACCTGGCCACCGGTAAACTGGTGCAGATCGGCGAAGCAGTCGGAATTATCGCTGCACAGTCGATCGGCGAGCCTGGCACGCAGCTGACGCTGCGAACGTTCCATACCGGCGGTATCGCCGGCGAGGATATTACGCAGGGTCTGCCGCGCGTCCAGGAGATCTTCGAGGCGCGCTCGCCGAAAGGTAAGGCGCTCCTGGCAGAGATCGACGGCACGGTCACGTTCCATCGCGACGAAGAGCCGCGGCGGATCGAGATCCTCTCGAACCAGGTCTTTACTGACGAGCAGCCGCTTCCAGCCGATTATCGAGTGAGGGCCGAGACGGGCCAGCATGTCGAATTCGGCGCGGTCCTGGCCGAAAGCAACCGCTCGGACGTGCATGCGCCACCGATCGTCGCACGGACCGAGGGTATCGTCCATGTTGGCGAAGAGAGCATCGTCATTCGTAACGAGGATAGCGAGCGGCGCGAGATAATCGTTCCGCATGGCGCCCGCATGCGGCCCGGGATCGAGACCGGTGTACAGGTTACAACCGGCCAGCAGTTGACCGAGGGTGCAGCCGATCCTCAGGAGCTCCTCCTCCTCCGCGGTCGCGAGGACGTGCAGCGCTACCTGGTCAACGAGGCGCAGAAGGTTTACCGGTCTCAGGGCGTGACGATCAACGACAAGCATATTGAGATCATCGTGCGTCAGATGTTGCGCCGGGTGCGAATCGAAGATCCGGGTGATACTGAGCTGCTTCATGGCGAGCTGGTCGACGCTTTCGAGTTCATGCGTATGAACCGCCGGGTCATCGCCCAGGGTGGCGAGCCGGCGCTGGCGACGACGCTGCTGCTCGGTATCATCAAGTCCTCGCTGAACTCGGACTCGTTCCTGTCGGCGGCATCATTCCAGGAAACGACCCGCGTTCTTACCGAGGCGGCGATCAAGGGTCAAGTGGACTATCTGCGCGGCCTGAAGGAGAACGTGGTCATCGGCAAGCTGATCCCTGCCGGCACGGGCCTGGCCCAGCGCCGGCAGATGGCCGCGGCGATCGCCGCGAGCGACACCGCTGCCGCGGCAGCGCGTGCCGCGGCAGCGGTGGCGACGACCCGTGGTGCGGATACGCTGATGGGTGACGGCGGCACTCCGCCGGTCGATTTCTTCGGCCCTGATGGCCCCTTCGCACAGGCCAGCAGCATGGGCGTCGACGACTTCTCGGGCCTCGACGCGGCCGGAACAATGCTCGGTGGGAACGATCTCGATGCCGCGATGGCGCTCGAGCAGGACGCGCTCGCAGCAGCCATGGACCGCCTCGACGAGTCGCGCGATCCGGCAGGCGTCTATACCGATCCGGAGCCGGTCGACGAGACGGATGCCAGCTACTTCGAAGCAGCGGCGGACGACGTTTCATCCGGCGAAGCATCGCCGGCGTCGTCAGAAGCGTAGCCCGCGGGCAAGCGAGGGAGTCGACCAGGAGCAATCTTGCTCCACGAACGCGAACGAGTCCGGCACTCCGCCGGGCTCGTTCGCGTTTCAGCTTCGGCCTCAGCTGACCCGGAGGAGGGGCCGCCTCCCTGAGGTTATCCGCGGCCTTGGGCGCGCGCCACCGCTCGCGTCACGGCGCGCGCCACGACCTCGCTCGCCGCAACGCCGATCACGTTCAATTCAGGTGCGGTCGCGCCGTCGCGTGGAAGGGAGAGGGCGAAGAGCGTGTCGCCGTCATACTGTGTATGAACTGGCCGGATCGTGCGCGCCAGCCCATCGTGCCCGACACCCGCGATGCGGCCACAGCCTGCTTTGTCCAGACGAGCGTCAGTCCAGATGACGCCGAGCGTAGTGTTCGTCGGTTCCGGCGTGGTTCCGGCGCCGTTGAGTAGAATATCGACGGTATCTCCGAAGTGGCCGTCCGCCAGGCGCGGCCCGGCAAGGATGCTGCCGTCCGCCGGATCGATGACATGCCCTAGGGCGTTGACGGCGACGAGCGCGCCGACGGACGTACCATCCGGGAGCACCATAATTGCACCGCCAATACCGCCGGAGCTGGAAAATGCGGAGCCAAGGATCTTCCCGACTGTTGCACCCGCTCCGGCCCCGACGCGTCCCTCTGCCGGCCAGCTTGTGCTGGCGCCCTCGCAGGCGGCGTAGCCGAGTGCGGCATCGGGCCAGGTCGGTACGTCGCCGGCCAGATCGAAGAGAACGGCGGCGGGAACAATCGGGACCGGGAGCGCGCCAGTCGGCCAGCCGTGTCCGCGCTCACGCAGCCACTGCATGACCCCATCGGCTGCCGCCAGGCCGAAGGCACTACCTCCCGTGAGGAGGATGGCATGCACCTGGTCGACGAGGTTCTCGGCACGGAGCAGATCGGTCTCGCGCGTACCGGGTGCTCCACCACGTACCGCTACGCCAGCTACCGCACCATTCGGGCAAAGGAAAACGGTGCAGCCCGTACGTCCCTGCTCACTTTCGGCATGCCCGATCGACAGCCCTGGAATCAGCCTCCGTTGTTCGCGATCTGGCTCCATCCGGGAAGAAGATCCTTGTAGCTAAGGGTTCGTCAAAGAATAACCTGCCCAGTTTAGAGTGGGATCTACGCCTGATTAGGCACCATACTTGGATAGGTTATATCGTGACGGACCCTAAGAGACCCCGAGGCACACTGCCCCGGGGCTTCTCCTAGACCGGCAATGTTCGCGGTCTACACCTCGTCCTTAAGCCAGCCGCGCTCCCGCGCGATGAACTTAATTGTCGCGTCGTCGGGCGGATAGAGGCCGGCCGCCTGATAGGCATAGGCGAGCAATGCGGCACCGCCGACGAGCCCTACAAGCGCTCCGATCAAGAATGCAAGAAACTTCATCAGTAGAGTCCTTTCCATCACATCCGGTTGCATCGAGTCCGCCAAGACTCTTGGCCGGCGCAGGTTCACTGCATACCCGCATAATACTCTTGCCGTTATTCGCCCGTCAACGAGCGCTTAGGTAGCTTTGAGATCGCCATGTCTCGTCCGGTTGTGCCTGAATCAGCTGAACTGGCACCGTGAACGAGCAGTCTTCCTCGATTATCAGTGCGCTCCGCACCTCCCGAGGTGCATCGGCCATCAGCGAGCAGATCTGCGCAACCGCGGCTTCCGGAGTGCGCATGCGGGCGACCCACGACTCGAAGCCCAGGCGTAGCGGCAACGTGCCGATGACCGCGGCGGCCAAGCCCACCTCGGCCATCATTTCGATCCATTGGGCGGAGGTATGATCTCGCACGTGCGAGGGATCGCGGAGGAGCTCGACGGCATTGAGGAACGTATCGGGGGCCGGGTCCTCGGGCGCGACGACATCGATCAGGAGGAGACGACCACTCGGCCTCAGGACGCGCCGCAGTTCGCTCAACGCGACGCGGGGATGCGGATAATGATGCGCGCTGTAGCGTGAGGTGACGATGTCGAATGTCTCGGCGGGAAACTCGAGCTGCTCGACATCCCCGACTCGGAAGGTGATGTTCGCAATCCCTCGTTCGAGCGCCAAACGGCGCGCCTGGGCGAGCATAGGCTCCGTCAAATCAACGGCGACAACCTCACGCGCTCGCTCCGCAAAGCGAAGGGCCGTGTGGCCCGCCCCGCACCCGGCGTCGAGCACGCGCTCGCTCCCTTGTAGGGTCGCCGCGGCCACCATGGCGTCGAGATCGGCTCCCATGGTGTGCAGCGTACTCGTGGCATAGTTCGCTGCGACCTGGCCAAATTGTCGCTGAATAGAGTCTTTGACGTCCACAGGCGACCCTTCCTTTCGCGCGCCTAGCTGACGAGCTTGTGGACAGCATCCACAATGTGGCTCGCGCTGATGCCGGCTGCGTTCATGAGCTCCTGAGCCGTGCCAGATCCTGGCATCCCCTGAACCGCTAGGTGGATCATATGCAGTGACGTTCCGTTTCCTTCACTGCTCTCGACGAGCGCCGATTGGACGGCTTCGCCCAGGCCTCCCTCCGGCCAGTGGTCCTCCACGACCACGATCCTACCTCCTGTCGCGCGGACTGCCTCGTTGAGCGTCCGGCTATCGATTGGTTTCACAGAGTAGGCATCGATCAGCCGGACAGCAATCCCCTCGCCCTGAAGCTGGTCGGCGGCCTTGATAGCCTCGTGGAGGGTGATACCGGCGCCCACGATCGTCACCCTGTCGTCCTCGGACTGCCGCACGACCCTGCTGCCGCCGATGCTGAACTTTTCGTCGCTCGCGTAAAGGACGGGCGTCTTCTCGCGCGTCGTGCGGATAAAGCTGATCCCCGAGCAGTCCGCCATGGCGGCGACGAGCTGCGCCGTCTGATTCGGGTCGCTGGGATACAGGACGGTGCTGCCGTGAACCGCGCGCATCATTGCCAGATCCTCTAACGCCATCTGGGACGGTCCATCCTCGCCGATCGAGACGCCCGCGTGCGAGCCGCAGAGGCGGAGATTCGCGCGCGAGATGGCGGCCATGCGCACGAAATCGTAGGCCCGGCTGAGGAACGCTGCGAACGTGGAGGCAAAGGGGATATAGTGGCGTACGCTTAGACCGACGGCTGCCGCTACCATCTGCTGCTCCGCAATGAACATCTCGAAGTAGCGCTCCGGATGAGCCTTGGCGAACTCATCGGCGTACGTCGAGTTGCTGACCTCGCCGTCGAGCGCCACGACATCCGGTCGCGCCCCTCCGATTGCCTGTAGGGCGTCGCCGTAGGCCTTGCGCGTCGCAACCTTGTCGCCTAGGGCATACACGGGCAGAGTAAGCGCACCGGCTTGAGTGCGCGCTGCATCGGACATGGCATCGGGCTTGTGTACTTGCACGGTGATCGAGCTTTCCCCGCCGAGCTCCGCGATCGCCTGTTTGGCCTGGTCTTCACTCAGTGCCTTTCCGTGCCAGCCTTCGTGATTCTCGAGGAATGAAACTCCGCGTCCCTTCATCGTCTTAGCTACGATGAAGGTCGGCTGCTCGCGCGGCCGAATTGCCTCGGCATAGGCCCGGTCGATCTCGTCGAGGTTATGTCCGTCGATCGCGATGACGTGGCAGCCGAAGGCGCTTGCACGCGAAGCGTAGGCTTCGGTGTCCCAACCCAGATCGGTTGGGCCTCGCTGGCCAAGCCGGTTCATGTCCAGCATGACGACCAGATTATTGAGCTGGTAATGGCTTGCTTTGTCGAGGGCTTCCCAGATCGAGCCCTCGGCCAGCTCGCTGTCTCCGCAGAGCACCCAGACATGGTATGGAAGCTTGTCCAGGTACTTCCCGGCCAGCGCGACGCCGACGCCGATCGGGAGACCCTGGCCCAATGAGCCCGTGGCGACGTCGACCCAGGGAATGAGCGGCGTCGGATGTCCCTGGAGCCGGCTGCCAAACTTCCTGAAGGTCAGAAGCTCCTCATCGCTTACTGCTCCGGCGGCCTTGTACATGGCGTAAAGTAGGGGCGACGCGTGCCCTTTGGAGAAGATTAGGTGGTCGTTGGCTGCGTTCTGGGGCTCGCCAAAATCGTAGCGCAGGTATTTGCTCATCAGCACGGCCATCAGGTCGGCGGCGGACATGGACGACGTCGGATGTCCGGATCCGGCAGCCGTGCTGGACCGGATACTGTCGATGCGAAGTTGCTGGGCCAGTGCGTGCCATCGATCGGTTTGTTCAGCCATAGACCCGGCGCGGCGCTCTTCCGACTGTTCGGGAGGGCCGTGCCTTCTCCTTTCCCTAAGTTAGACGACTATCACCAGCGGTCAACCGGGCGCCCAGCGCACGCACTCCGTACAGCTCGGCGGCCGGGTTCCTCGTAGAGCCGATAGCCATCGGCTTCTGCCTTGACAGGCCCCTATGAAGGGGCTATGATAGCACAATACCCCCGCACCGGCTTTGATATCGAATGCAAAAAAGCTACGGTGGCGCCGTAGCTTTTTTGGCCGGACCTTAACAATTGAATAGGGAATAAGGAGGACTCAACGTGCCTGCCTCTACACTTTACGTGGTGCTTTCGGCAGTCGTGGGGCTGCTGGCAGGCGCGGCACTGACGTACTGGATTCTCCGTCCTCGCTACGTAGAGCGGCAGCGCCAGGCGGAAGCCGAAGCGCAGCTAATTCTCGAGAAGGCGCAGGCGCAGGCCAAGGACTTCACGGTTCAGGCCCAGGCGCAGGCGTTACAGGCTCGCACCGAGGCGGAAGCTGAACTCCGGACACTTCGTCAGTCGCTGCAGAAGCAAGAAGAGCGTATTCATCTAGCCGAGGGTCGCAATCAGCAAGCTGAAGAGCGGCTGACCCGAAGCCAGGAAAAAGTTGATCGTAAGTTGGACGATCTTGAGCGCCGCGAGCGACAGATCGTTCAGCGTGAGCGGCAAACCGAACGCCTTCAGCGAGAGTCGGAAGACCTTAAACAGGCTCAGATGACCGAGCTGGAGCGTATCGCTGCACTAAGTGAGGAAGATGCCCGCGGCATCATCCTCCAGCGCGTCGAAGCCCAGACGCGTGACGATGCAGCACGACTGATACGGCAGGTTGAGGCCGCGGCAAAGGAAGAGGCCGACAAGCGTGCCAGGAAGATCATCGGAATGGCGATTCAGCGCCTCGCCTCGGATTACGTCGCCGAAGTCACCGTCTCGACGGTGCCACTCCCAGCGGAGGAGCTCAAGGGACGGATCATTGGCCGCGAAGGCCGCAACATCCGCGCCTTCGAACAAATCACGGGCGTCGACATCATTGTCGACGACACGCCCGAAGCGGTAACCCTTTCGTGCCATGACCCTGTACGCCGCGAGGTGGCACGGGTTTCACTCAATAAGCTGCTCAAGGACGGTCGTATCCACCCCGCGCGCATCGAGGAAGTCGTCGAAAAGACTCGCCAGGAAATCGAGGCTCTCATGCGCGAGGAAGGCGAGCGCGTTGTCTACGAGGCTGGTATTCAAGGGCTACACCCCGACCTAATTAAGATCCTTGGCAGACTGAAATATCGTACGAGCTATGGCCAAAATGTACTCCAGCACACCCTCGAGTGCGCACTGCTGGCTGGCCAGATGGCCGCCGAGATCGGCGCGAACATCAGCGTGTCGAAGACGGCGGCGCTCCTGCATGATATTGGTAAAGCGGTCGATCACGAGGTGCAGGGCCCTCATGCCCTGATCGGCGCGGATCTCGCGCGTCGCCTCGGACGCTCGCCGGCAATCGTTCATGCGATTGCTGCCCATCACTTCGAAGAAGAGCCGCAGACCGTGGAAGCGTTCCTCGTCGCCGCCGCCGATGCACTTTCGGGGGCGCGGCCGGGCGCTCGCCGCGAGACGCTGGACTTGTATATTAAGCGGCTGGAAGCTTTGGAGACTGTAGCAACGTCTTTTCCGGGCGTCCAGCGAGCCTTCGCCATTCAAGCGGGCCGCGAGGTTCGCGTGATGGTCCAGCCGGATTCGGTGGACGATCTTGGCAGCTTGCAACTTGCCCGCAATGTTGCCAAAAAGATCGAAGAGAGTCTGCAATATCCCGGACAGATCAAGGTAACGGTGATCCGGGAAACGCGTGCTGTGGATTACGCGCGGTAATCGATGGGCGCTCCTTAACGACCCGCGCATGGCTATTGGCGGGAGGTATGCTCGATGGAATCGCACGATGCAAATCACAATCTCCGAGATTCCGAGCTTGAGCTGGGGGCGCGAGCCCCGGCGCGGCGAACTGGGCCCCCATTGGCAGCGCAGCGCTCTCCACTCTTCGGTCACGCCGAGCAGCACAGTTCTGAAGTGCTTAAAGTCAGTACCCGTTCACGGCCTAGTGCCGTGGCCGGGGCCATTGCCGGCGTGATCCGCGAGAGTGGGAGCGCCGAGGTGCAGTCGATCGGCGCCGGTGCGACCAATCAGGCGATCAAGGCCGTGGCGATTGCCCGATCCTACCTACAGGAAGAGGGCATCGACATCGTCTGCGTTCCGTCGTTCATCGACGTGGCAATCGACGAGGAAGAACGAACCGCGATTCGTCTGCTAGTGCAAAAAAGCCTCGGCTGATGGCTTGTGCCCATCTTGTGCCTGCTTCCTTCGAAGGCTACGTACACGCCCAACCGCGGCCCCGGTCGCGATTGGGCGCTGTTTCGTTAAGCGATGTCCATGGCGGCGTAGCCGTGCCGCGATCATGAGTGACTTCGCGGCTCTTGCGGCTCGCGGAGCCAGCGCCAGTAGCGCGTGCCGTATTGGACCCAGGAGATCGCGAGCGGCACCAGCGTGAAATTGAGCAGGCGCCGCGCCCAGGGGTGCGCGTCGAGCATGTAGAGCAGGAGCGTCATACTCAGGCTTGCGGTCGTCATCTTACCTGTCCAAAGGGAAGTCGTGATATAGGCCGATCGTCGGAAGATCAGCGTGCTACCCGTCAGGATCCCGGCATCGCGCGCGAGGAGAAGGTAGGTCACCCACCATGGAAACCCGTGGCGGACGCTCAGAGCGACTGCGACTCCATCCAATGTCACCTTGTCGGCGATCGGATCGAGAAACTGTCCCAAACTTGAGACTTCACCACGCGCCCGTGCGATCGGACCGTCGATGGCGTCGGTACCCATCCCCAGCGCGATAATCCCCAGGGCCTTGTGGCTTTCGTCCTGCCGAAGAAGATGGCGTATCGTCGGGCCGATGAGAGCGATCCGTACGAGCGTCAAAAGATTCGAGGGATAGGCAAGTTCGCGCAGGTCGAACGACTCACGAATCTTCTGGAGCAACGGATCCTCCATATGCCGGATAACGCCGCTGCTCGCGCCGCAGGCGGCCGGCCCATAAGCCGATCGGGAGCATCAGACAGAGGAGTAGGCCGAAGGCCAGCGGGGCGAGCACGCCTGTGAGCACCGCGACCGTCAGCGCCCCCAAGCTCTTTGCCATTTCGACGATCAACAGGATCACCGAGCCGCGGCTGATCGCCACCTGTTCTCGGACCCACGCGGTTGCCCAGTAGATCGCCGTTCCAGAGATGAACCCGAGGATGGCAGCACCTTGCGCTGAGAGCGGCGACGGCAGCGCGGCCAGGACAAGAGCGGCGGCAAGCGGGCGTAGGAACGACTGCAAGCGGGCATGGAGGTGGGCGTTGAGTACGCGCGCTTCGTGTAAATACGGCCGATCTCGAACCGTAACGGGCACGAAATACAAGTCTGCCAGGAATTGAAGCACGAGCAGCGCACTCCAGAGCCACATTGCTTCTGGACGTCCTAGCCAGCTCAGCTCCGGTCGAAGCACGAGGGCCGTGCTGGTGCCGGCGAGCGCGAGCGCCAGTACGCCGAGCGGTGCATTAAGACCCGTCAGCATGACCAGCGTCATGCCCAGGACCCACAGGTTGATCAGTGCCCCGCTTGCCATCGGCCCCTTATCTATTGCTACGTGGTTGCCGGCTCCGTCACTCCGGCACTTTCCCGATATGCCTGAGCAATCCAGTGACTTTGCACTAGTATCAGATAGAAGACGAGCAGGTATCCGAGCCCGCACGTCAGCAGACCGACGATCCCGAAGGGGATCGCGATGGCGAGCGTCATCGCTAGGACGCTAAGCCAGCGTCCGAGGCCGGACCTCCACTCGGCGACGATCGAACTGAAGCGCATTGCCGAGCCGAAGTCGTTGGTCACGGCGTAGCGTGCCTGAGCTACCATCGCGAGCGTACCGAGCAATAATCCGGCCACAAAGAAAATCGGTATGGAGCAGAGCGCCGCGAGCACGGGCGCGTTCGCAGTGGCCTGGCCGTTGGACTGTGGCCGCGCAGCGTTGCCGGCCAGCGCCACGATCCCCCAGCCGCACCCGATCAGAACGAGCGGTAGGACGTAGATAAAGCCAACGACGGTCGCGATCAATCCTCGTACCCACCGGTCGCCGAAATTTTCGCCCCATTTAGGTAGGGGCGTCTCCCGTCCAGTGACGATCTGCCGGATCACATCCATACTGTAGCCGGTTGCTGCGAAGTTCAAGATCGGTACGAACGAGATGACGCTGCCGAGCAGCGTCTTTACCAGCCAGTCCGGGTCCTGGCGAACGAACGATAGACCTCTTCCAAAGTCCATATGCTGCTCCACCTCATGCCCTGATACGTTGGATCGCCGGGCTATGTTTCATTCCGATTGTAAAGCAGGTCGAACCTGATCCGCTGGACGGCACGTGTCGAAGCCAAGTACAGCTGAACCGTGATCAGCCGCGCGTAGAGCAGCGTACTCAGTCCCAGCCAGCCGGCGACGAGCGCGAGTAGGCGGGAGCGTGTCGCCAGCCACACGGCGAGAGATAAGAGTGCAACTGCCGGTACATAGAAGGGCATGGAGCGGAAGCGCGCCAGCAGGTACAGACGACGGCCGGGTGGCCCGAAAAGCTCGGCGATGAGCCCTGCAGAAAGCGCCTGCTCGAGCTCACCTTCCAATGCGTAGCGTTGTTTTCCCACCGGTGAAGCACCAGATAGCCACGCAGTAAGCATGTACAGGGCGGTTCCGCCAATAGCCACGGCGGCGATGATAGATGTGGCTCCCGTGTTTCCAGAAAGGCTCGTAAAGAGCGCACCGCAAAAGAATACCATGCTGCTCAGCAGCACAGGGAAGACGAAGTAGAAAAAGTCGATCAGCAGCGCGAAAATCCCGGTTACGGTTTTATCGCCTAATCTGGTCCAGCGTGGGAGCGGCGTTGGGAATCCCCGGCTGCTGTTGTCCAGGCTCTCGATCTGAAAACCTTCGACCGCTGGCCAGCCCGCTAAGCTTAGCCACAGCGCCCCGCCGATCAGAAGTTTCCACCACCAGTCGCGATCAGCATGAATCGTTTGGATTGCTCGCCTCAGCTCCGGCATGCAGACTTCTCACGCCTCCGCGTAACATCAGAGGCAGGCGCTCACGTGCCCCTTCTCGATTGTAACGGCAATCCCTCCATTGCGCCCATCCGCGCGTGCGCTCTTCTCGCGCTCATACTACCTCCGGCCGCGGGCTTGGCCGCGGCCTTATGATACGTTGTCGATGCAAGCCAGACCAGAAACCTCGCCTGAGGCATGTCAGAGCGACCGTGCGGCGGACCAGGCAGTCGTGGCACGGCCTGTGCTTAACTACCACTGTTGTTACGGCATAAGAACCGTAGTGTAATCGGCCCCGCCTAGGCAAAAGGAGCCACCAGGTGCAGGAACAAGACAACCCTCAAAATGCCATCTTCAAAGCGCTCGACGCGGTGCCCGGCCAGGTCTGGTATACGGCCGGCGTCGTCTCGATCCTGGCTTCTGCGATCTGCCAGATCGTAGGCAAGAAGCAGCTCGCATTATTCATCGGTCAGTGGCCGCCAACCTTTTTTGCGGTCGGTATCTATCACAAGCTTGTTCGCCCAGGTAGTGAAGATGCTATGGGCCAGTTGAGGCGGGCGACCGAGTAGGCCGCGTAGGCTCCCCAGGAATGCTTTCGCTAAGAATAGGGTCGGAACACCACGAGAGGCAGGCGTATAGCCTGCCTCTCGGCATATGGTCGAAGCGCCCTGGTTCTATCAGATGCTTACCACTTCGGACTAACCCCGCGGGCCTCTGAAAGTGTTAAAATAGCTGCTGACTATTATCGGGTAGTATCGGGGATCTCAATTCATATGGCGATATATGCAGGCGGCGATCGTGGAGCAGGGGGTGGGCGCGCAGGGCGTCCCGGTGAGAAAGGCAGAACCAGAGTCCCACCACATGTGCTACGCGAGCTCGGATCCCCGCGAGGGCAGCCGCCGCACCGTGGGCTACTCGCCGTTCTCCTGACCCTCGCAGCTGTTCTTGTGTTCGTACCCGCCGTCGCGGCTGCAAGCGGAGCCATCGTCTACACAACCACGGCTGCATCCCTCCAACCACGCCTCGACAAACTTGCTAGCTATCATGAGCGAGCATTTCAAACGTCGCGCGTCTTCGACCGCAGTGGGAAGTTGCTCTACGAGTTTGTCAACGCTGGCCGCCGCGATCCCGTCAAGCTCGATCAGATCGCCGACGTGCTGAAAGATGCGACGATCTCCATCGAGGATAAGACGTTCTACGAAAATTTCGGCGTCGACTACTTGGCGATTACCAAGGCGGCCTACCGCATCTTTACGAGCGGCGAAGAGGTTTCGGGCGCCTCGACGATCACCCAGCAGCTGATCAAGCTTGTCCTTCTCAACAATGAAGAGCGCGATTATCAGAACAGGTATAAGCGGAAGCTGACCGAGATCGTCCTGGCCCAGGAGATCAATAATCAGTATTCGAAAGATCAGATCCTTGAGCTCTACCTCAACGAGATCAACTATGGCAATTTGTCCTACGGTATTCAGGCCGCCTCGAAGGGCTATTTCGGCATCAATGCGAGCGAGCTGAACCTCAACCAGGCGTCGCTGCTCGCAGGACTGCCGCAGTCGCCGACCTACTACAACCCGATTCAGTTTCTTGAAGACGGCCGTATCTTGAAGGGGTTTCGCCTCAAGCCAACCTGGCTCAATCCCGAGGCACGCCTACCGAACGGCATTACGCCGCCTCGGGCACGGCAGGTCGCCGTCTTACGGCAGATGGTACTGAACGGCAAGATTTCAGAGCCCGCGGCCCGCAACGTCATCGCGGAGGATCTGCAGTTTGCCGAGCAGACTGTCTCCATTACTGCGCCCCATTTCGTCTTCTACGTCAAGCAGATGCTCGAAAACGATCCGACGATCGGTCCGCTGCTTGTGAACGAAGGCGGCCTGAATATCACGACGACACTCGATCTGCGGATCCAGGATATTGCGCAGCGCGAGGCTGCTCGGCGCATCGACGAGCTCGAACAGGAGAAGCGCAACATCCACAATGCTGCTGTGGTCGTGGAGCAGCCGCACACGGGTGAGATTCTGGCGATGGTCGGGTCAATCGACTATAGCCGGAGCAAGGCCACGACCACGCCGGGCGAAACCGGCAACGTCCTGGACGGCAACGTCAACGTCACCACGCGCGAGCGCCAGCCGGGCTCCGCGCTCAAGCCCTTTACCTATCTGTCGGCGATCGAGCAGGGCAAGCTCGATGCCGGCTCGATCTTATGGGACGTCGAGACCAAGTTCCCAATTAAGGCTGGAGCGAGTAAGCGCAATCTCAAAGACCCCGATTTCTGGTATGGGCCGAAGAACTTCGATCAGAAGTGGCACGGGCCGCTGCGAATCCGCGAAAGCCTCGCCAATTCGTTGAATATGCCCGCCGTCAAGGCGCTCAAGCGTGCCGGCGTGCCCGAGACGATCGACGTCCTCCATAGTGCCGGGATCAGCGGCCTCAACCAGCCGGCGGACTATTATGGCCTGGCGCTGACCCTCGGTGGAGGCGCGGTGACGCCGCTCGACTTGACGACGGCGTACAATACCCTGGCCAACGATGGGGAGTTCGTTCCCGCGACGCCGATCCTCAAGATCACCGATCGTTCCGGCCAGGAGCTTCCCTTCAAGGCAGGGGAGCGGCGCCAGGCGCTGGATAAGAAGTCGGTAGCTATCATTCGCGACTTTATGGGTGACAACGAGGCACGCACCCCGCTCTTCGGCCGCGACAATCCTCTGCATCTCAGCCGCCCGTCTCATGCCAAAACAGGTACCACCGAGGACTTCCGTGACGCCTGGGCGCTCGGCTACACGCCCTATGCGACTGTGGGTGTGTGGACCGGCAACAACAATAACGAGAAGACGGCCCAGGTCGAGAGTACTGTGGGCGGCGGGGTGATCTGGAACCGGATCATGGAGTCGCTCTTTAAAGATCCCGATCTGGATCGCTTACTGCGTGGGCCGGATCTCTCGGCACCGCTCGACTTTCCGAGCCCGAGCACCTACGGCCTGGCGCAGGGTAATATCTGCCCGATCGGCGGCCGCTTCGGTCAGCGTACGACCGAGTGGTTTGTCGAAGGACAGGAGCGGGCCAGCAAGAGCGACTGCGATCTGTACAAGACGATCACGGCCGTGGCCGATCCCAACGGCGGCTACTGTACACCGGCGAAGGGTGTCGACTATGGCGGCCGAGTGCAGACCTTCAAGGTGTGGAGCCTGCCGCCTTCGACGGACGACGAGATGGTGATCGATCCAACCTGGGAGAGCGGTACACTCCGAGGTTCACCGCTAGCAGTACAGCCGGATCATGTGTGCGGGAGCGGCGCTGCCAGCGAGCCTTTCGTCAATCCGGTGCAGACACGGCCTGATACTCAGGCGGCTCAGCCGAGGCCGACTCAGGATACCTCCCAGGCGAATCAGCCTCCTGTGCAGCGGCCGGCGGTGCCGGCACAGCAGCCACAACCCAATCGGCAGCAACCTGCACCTCCGCCTCCGCCCACCAAGGCGCCGGCTCCACCCAAGGCAGTCGCGCGCATTCCCAGCCTCGTCGGTCTGGGTGAAAATCAGGCGAGGGGTGTCCTGGCGGGACTTGGCATTACGAGCGTCGTTGTCGACTACCAGGGGAAGGACCGCCTCGGCGATCTCTATGATAAATTCCCGGCCTATGCCGTCGTCAGCCATTCGCCCGGGCCTGGGACACCGGTGAGCCCGGGCATTACGGTCGTTCTCGGCATCCGGGCGCCCTAGTAGGCGCGCAGGTCACAGCCGGGACGAGGCGCACTAAGGGCTTTCCGCCGTCGAGCGGAGCCGAGAGAGTCCCGGCTATCCCGCTGCTGACCCCCTAGTAGGCTGTCAAGCAGCATCTGAACGGCCATAGAGACGTTATATATAACGTCTCTATGGCCGTCTTTCCAGGTTGAGAGCCCAGTCATACGGCAGCCATTTCAGGCGGAGCCGGCGCCGGCCGAGGATACCGGCCAGTCCGTCTGGCAGATAGGTGCATAGATCGTCGAGGACGATCCCGGGATTGACCATCCCTCGTGCGAGCATAGCGACGCTCGGCATGCGCTCGGGCGCACCGAAGTCTCCCGCAAACCAGTAGAAGACGCGGTTCAGCGCTACAACCCCCACTTCCTCATCGAGCTGGAGGCCGCAGCCTCGATCGTCTAGCAGGGCTCTCATTTGCGCGTTCAGGCTGGCGTCGAGGTCTAACGCGGTGTAGACGGCGAGAGGCGGCGCCGATATCGCCGCTGGCACGATTGCGGCATGCACGCGTGGATCGCCGAAGGCGCGAATCTTCGCGTGCATGAGCGTGTGGAGGGTATGAAGCTCCCTGCCGACTGGGTAAGGCCGGCAGAAGGCCGCTGGGATGTCGCGAATCGACCGGATCGGGTAGCTTAGCAGCACTTGGTGAATCGCGATCGCATTGTAGACGTTGAGGTAAAAGGCGAGCCGCTCGGCTGGGATCGCCCACTCCTCCGGCTGTGCCCGGCTTACACGGCTTAGGTACGCCTCGAGCAGGCGCCGAACACGGCGGAAGTTGGCGTAGTCGACCCGCCCGGTGGGCGCGAATCGTGTGACGAGAGCTTTGAAGTCGTCGTGCCGGAACGGCCGGCTCACCTCATTGTCCTCCTCGACGCGCATGTGGGGCCGTTCCCGCCGGGCAATCCAAGCTGCCTGGAGCAGCGCCACTCGATTGGCGAGCGCGACGACAGTTTGAGAAGCCATCGTCTACTCCCGAAACTGAGTCTCGGACCAGGCACTGAAAAGCTCCTGAAGACGCAGGCGTTGGTACTTGCCGGTGGTCGTCACCGGTACGTCGGCGCCGAAGACCACAGCTTTAGGACGCTTCGGAAACGGCATGCGACGCCGACAATAGTCGAGTACCTTTTCCTCGCTGAGCTCATGCTCCTCGTCTCGTACCACATACGCGCCGACCTCCTCCCCATACCACGTGTTTGGAAAGGCGACCGCCAGTCCCACTTTGACGCCTGGAATCTCGAGCAGCACTTCCTCGATCTCGAACGGGCTGTACTTTACGCCGCCGCGGTTGATCAGCTCCTTGATTCGGCCGCTGATGAAGAAGAAAGGCCGGCCCGCAGCGTCGCGCTGAACAAAACCTTCGTCGCCGCTCCGGAACCAGCCGAATTTGAACGTTTCAGCATTTGCATCCGGGCGCTGGAAATAGCCGATCATCACGTTATGCCCGCGAACGACGATTTCGCCGTGCGTACCATCCGGGACCTCTAGGCCCTCGGCGTTGTGAATCGCCATCTCGTTTACTATGATGGGTACACCGATCGAAGGATAGCCATAATCCTCCATCCACTGCCGGTGTTCCTCCGCTGTAAGATCGATGGGCAGGAAGCACGAGTAGCAGGTCGTCTCGGAGAGACCATAGCCATGCAGCACGGGAACCCCATAGATCGCCTCGAAGCGGCGAGCCACCGCAATGGCGAGCGTCCCTGCACCGCAGATAACATAACGGAGTTGATCGATCTTTAAGCCCGTGAGGTCGGCCCGGGCCTCGCTGAGAAACTGCAAGATCGTGGGGACGAGCGAGACAATATGGACCTGATCGTCGACGATGCGCTGCCAGAAGAGACTGGCCTTGAAGGCACGGTTGAGGACCACCGAGCCTCCGAGGTACATCGGCGTTACTAGGGTCACGATGATGCCGTTGACGTGGTGGATCGGCAGAATACACATCCAGCGCTGATTGGCCGTCACACGCTGCCAGTCGCCGATTGCTTTTGCATCGACAAGCATATTGTATTGGATGAGCTGAACCCCTTTTGGCGCCCCGGTTGTCCCGCTGGTATAGACCAGCAGGCATTCATCCTCGAGCATCATCTCGTCCGGGGCCCGGAACTCCTCCGGCTGGCGGTCGATCATAGCCGGGTACGCCTCCCCGTCCATCACGATGACTTGCGTGAGGCCTGGAGCCTCCGTGCGCAGGCGCTCGACCCGCTCCCGGTACTCAGGCCTGGTCAGCACAACGCGGCACTCGGCGTTGCGCAGGATGAAGGCAATGCGGTTATCGTCCTCGCCGACGTTCTGCGGGGCAACGGTGGCGCCGAGCTTCCAGCAGGCGAAGTAGACGATCGCCGTCTCGGGATGGTTATAAGCTACGGTGGCGACGCGCTCACCGCGCCGGACGCCTAGCTCGGCACGGAGATAGTTAGCAACCTGGTTCACGCGGCGATTGAAACGGGCGAAGGTATATTCCTCGCGCGTGTTACGCTCGTCGTCGTAGAAAATCAGGAAGAGCTTGTCCGGCGTCTCCGCGGCCCGCCGGTCCAGGAGCGCCGCAATCGAGTGATCGCTGACTAGATAGTGATCCGGAGGGATGCCTCGCACAGTGCGTGCGCGCCGGATGAGTTTACACGTCTCGTCCGGAAGCTCAGTCATCAGTAGCCTCATCTCTCAGCTAGCCGGATAGTGGTCGGCGCTCGTCTCGTTGAACAGGATCGGTGGCCGCGCCAGGTCACGCTCTGCGCTTGAGCCAAAACGGTCTCGATGGCCTGTAGCTAGTGAGCTTTCGACGTGATGCCGCCGGTCATCTCCGATGAATGCCCGGGGAAGAGGCGCGCTTTGGGATCGATATAGGTCTTGACCGCGTTCACGGCGACGGCCGCCTGCCCGAAGCCGACGGCAATCAGATCGAGCTTGATATCTGTCCCGGCGATGTCGCCGGCGGCGAAGACCCCTGGCATGCTCGTCTCCATCGAGCTATTTACGCGCAGTGAGCGCTTCTCGAGGGAGATGCCCCAGTTTTTGATCGGTCCCATATCCGCCTTGAAGCCAAGCGTCAGGAGCACGGCGTCCATTGGCAAGCATTCCTCATCGCCGGTTCTATTATTGGCAATAGTCACGGCGTCGACCCTGTCATGGCCGTGAACTTCACGCAGCTCGTAGAAGAGCTTCAGGTCGGTATGCGACGCATACAGCTCACGCACACTGTTTTCATGGGCGCGGAACTGGTCGCGCCGATGGACCAGGGTAATCGAGCATGCCGTGCCCTGTAGGTTGAGCACCCAGTCGACTGCCGAGTCCCCGCCGCCGACGATCAGCAGGCGCTTGCCGGCCAGCTCTGCCTTCGACCTCACAAAATAGTAAACGCCCTTGCCCTCGAGTCGAGCCACCCCCGGAGCGTCGAGCTTGTTCGGCGCAAAGGCGCCGACCCCCGCCGCGATGAGGATAGCCCGGGCCGTGTAGCTGCCCGCGGTCGTGGAAACTGTAATACTCTTGTCGGCATTTGGCACGAGATTGGTCACCTGCTCTTCGAGCTGAACCGTCGGCCTGAACTGCATCGCCTGCTCGACCAGGCACTTTACAAGATCTCGTGCCAGAATCTTAGGGAAGCCGGGGACATCATAGATATACTTCTCTGGGTAGAGGACTGCAAGCTGCCCGCCCAGCTCTGGAAGCGCGTCGAGCAGCACGGTTCGCATCCCCCGCAGGCCGGCGTAGAAGCTGGCGAAGAGACCTGTAGGCCCGCCGCCGATGATGGCGAGGTCAAAGATGTCGGCAGGCGGCGATTCTGTCATCTCGGGCACTATCCTTAACGTACTCCGTCCGTGTGGCTGCTGGCATACAACTCAATTTTAGTGTACTCCGAAAAGCGAGGGTCTGTCGAGCGCGCAGCACGTGTGGTACGGTGTATGCGAAGCCCAAATTCCCGTATACTGGTCAGTGCAAGCAGCGGGTGAGTATGCTCGATCGTGAAGCGATTTCGTATCTGCGCCATCGTCGTGCGACCTAGTTTTTCGGTGATAGTGGGCCGTCACTCCCGGCCGGGCTTACGGCCCGCTGGCGCCGGTCGCCAGACGCGCCGCGTGGCTGGCATGCCAATATGGTCGGCTTTATCGGTGGACCCGTGGCTCGTCTCCCGCTGCTGCTTGATATCGCGATAGGCTGGTTTGGCGGCTGCTATGCCGATACATGGCTTGACGCCGACGAGTTCGGCATCATGTTTCGGCAGCAGGAGCTGATAGGCGCGCGAGGCTTCCGCTTGGTCGATGATTGGGATGCTATGATCTGCCGGAGGTGCGAAGATGGGCAGCGTAACCCTTCCATTATGGTGATGTTCGCGCAAACGCAAGATGAGATCTCCCTGGCAGCCTGGATCGCGGAGCAGGCCGATCGGGATGAGCCTGTTCCGCGTGACGACCCGCGGGTGAGGCGCCGCGAAGCTCGCTTCTGGAGCGAGCACAGCGAGTGGGGAACGACCTTTGCGGTTGCGACTCTCAATGGCAAGCCGGCCGGCTCTGCGCGGCTGACAGACGAGGATCTGCCTTTGGTGGTCGGCGTCGCGACGCTGCCCAAGGCCAGGGGGAACGGGGTTGCAACTGCGCTGACGAACATCCTGACGCACAAGGCTCTTATGAGACGAGGCGCGTGTGCTCTCTACGTCGAGCGCGGCTCACAGGCCGCACGAATATACCGACGATCGGGCTATAGGCCGCTGTTCCGCTCGCGTGCATGGGTGCGCCACTTTGCCGGGTCGATCGAGATGCGTAGGCCGGGTCTCCCTGAGTGCGCCGGCGAGTAAGGTGTAACAGGATGATACGAGTATCCGCGCTTCAACATGTCAATATCGTCGTGCGTGACGTCGCATCCGCGCGGCGCTTCTACGGCGACTTCTTGGGACTGAGCGAGACGCGTGTGACCGGCCAACCACAGCGCGAGGTCGTCTGGTACCAGGTCGGCGGCATGCAGCTGCATGTCTCGTTTGAGCCTGAGCCGCGAAACTCCGGCTCTGGCAGACACGTGGCGTTTGTGGTAGACGATGTCGGGTCTGCCCGGCGTGAGCTGGCCGCGGCTGGCTACCCCGTGGAAACCGCCCGTGCGCTACCCGGAATCGATCGCCTCTTTACCCGCGATCCCGATGGTAATCGAGTGGAGCTCTTCGCCTGGTCCACTCCCTCCGGATGGCCGGCGAATGCCGATGGAGCAGGTGTGTGATGGCAGCGGCTTTTGTCCGTACATATGACCGGGCCGGACGATGAGCGTTGCGGCACGCGTTCTGTTCCTGCTCATCCTCATCGTGCTGCTTGGCGGGTGCCGAGCTCCAACTGCTTCTGGGGCGCGTGACGCTGCGACGGTCGTCCCTGCAACCGTTCAGCCCGATCGGAATGTGCTCCTTCCGTCTGCCGCGCGAACGGCGCCCGTGACGTTGCCCGGGA
>JBBSGA010000005.1:0-46793 GCA_038254585.1 Chloroflexales bacterium
ACGATTCCCGACGCGGTGATGGCGACGCTTGCGATCCACGCACACGACGTCTGTCCGCAATGGAACTACACTATTCATCCGCGTCCAGCCACTGCTCCCTCCTGCCCCGATGGGGAAGTTATAGCTTTATGAATCCTTAGGGGGGGCGGCCTCCAAGAGAAGAGTCTATTGTGCGCGTCAATCGCGCCATGCGACCAATTGTTTGAGCTCTGATGGATTCCACGGTGCGTCCCATCCACTTCGCCTCCGCTCCTCTCAAACATAGAGGCGCATCAGTTCATGATACTCTTATCAGGAGCGGGCTATAGGCCGCGCCCGTGGCATGATCGAGCGGACGGGCACCAACCTTTCGCCGAGCAGTAACCAGGAGATGTGCTATGAAAGCTGTCGTGGTCGAAAAGCCGAAGTCGGTCTCGGTCCAGGATGTGGCGACGCCGGTGCCGGGTCCGGGGGAAGTCGTCGTCGAGGTCGCCGCGTGCGGTATCTGTGGCACCGACAAACATATCTACAACGGCACCTTCCTGTCCCATTACCCACTTACCCCCGGCCATGAGTTCAGTGGCACGATCGCGGAAGTCGGCGCGGGCGTTATGGATGTCAAGGCCGGAGACCGGGTCGCCGTCGATCCTTCGCTCTTCTGCGGCGAATGCTACTACTGCCGAAAGCTCCAGGGCAATCACTGCCTGAACTGGGGCGCGATCGGCGACACGGTCAGTGGCGCCTTCGCGGAGTACGTTAAAGCTCCGGCCCGTAACTGCTACAAGCTGCCCGACGGAATGTCGTTCAACGCGGCTGCGCTGATTGAGCCGCTCTCCTGCGTCGTCTACGGACAGAAGCGGCTCCAGCCGCAGCCCGGGGATAGTGTGCTCCTCTTGGGCGCCGGCCCGATGTCGCTCCTCTGGACGCAGATGCTGCGCCACGGCAACGCCGGCCAGATCGTCGTAACCGACCTCTATGCTTCGCGCCTGGAGACCGCTGCACGCCATGGCGCTTCAGCCACGGTGGTGGCGGGTACAGACCAGGGTGAGCGGCTGCGCGAGCTGGCTCCGATGGGATTCGACATTGTGATCGACGTGACGGGTCTCCCGGAGGTTCTCGAGAACGGCTTCAACTACGTGCGTCCGGTGGGCAAGGTCATGATCTTTGGTGTCTGCCCCCTGAAGAGCACCATCACGATCAACCCGTTTCAGGTGTACAACAAAGACCTGACGATCCTGGGCTCGATGGCGCTCAACTATACCTTCACCGAGGCTATCGCGTTGCTCGAGGCCGGCGCCGTGGAAGTCGCGTCGCTTGTTAGCCATAAGCTCCCTCTGGGTGATTTCGCCGACGCGCTCGCACTCGCCGGGAGCCGCGACTCGGTGAAGGTGCAGATCCAGCCTGCAATGTAGCAGCCGGGGGAGGTTCGTAGGCAAGACAAACAGCGGCCGCGATATGCCGGCCGATCGAGGACCGAGGCCGCGGCGATTCCACGCTCGCCGTCATAGCGGAGGCGCAACCCGAGGCGCCAAGCAGCCGTCTCATAGCTATGCACGATGTGACGGCAGCCGAGGTGAGAGAGCGAGCACTCGATCAGGTCTTCGCACCCGTAGACCGCGACAAACAAATGGAGCGCATCGGCGGCGGTTTCGAGACCGAGGTCTACCTGGGAGAAAACGGCAGATACCTCGTCAAGCTAAAGAGCGAGCTCGGGGCCGACGTGCCGACGGCACTGCGACACGCTCGAAGGATGCGCGAGGTCGCGGAGCAGTTTGCCGCTTGCCTGGGCCCGGAGCACAGCATACCCAGCTACTACCTGTTGTCTCGGGACAGTGCCGGTAAGGTACAGGTGCTCGTCATTCAACCCTTTATCAGGCATGGCCGGCCGCTCTACAAGGTCGCCTACCCTGATCTAAGCGCGGATGAGCGCCGGGAGGTGTCCGATCAGCTTCGAGAGATCGTCCAGCGCGAGCTCGCTCTCTACCGTGAGGTCGGGTATATGCCGGACCTGTATGGCCTGAGCAGCGCCAGCCGCTCGCAGCGGTTAAGCATGAGCGCACCGCACATGCTGCCGTGGCATTTGTGGAGCTTTTTGATCGGCCGCAATCTGCTCTGCTCCTGTAACCTGCTGCTTACCGACGGCCCAGCTCGCCGCGTCGTGTTGATCGATTACGACCTGGTGCGCTGGCATCCGCTGCTCCGCCGCATGTACTTCGCGGTTCGGTGCCTGCTCTGTTGGCGGGATAACGTCTTGATCGATCGCATGGAACGAGGCGATCCCGCGGCGACGGGTTGATTTGAGCTAGAATCTGATATCTTCCTGCCGTTATTCCTGCGCCCGGCTGCCGGCACTCGATCCGTAGGCGTCCATAGCGCCGGGCCCGCTCTGCCTGGCCCGTGCGGTTGACCCGCCTTTGCGTCCGATTGCCGCCATGTGCTCCCGGTTTCGACTCACCGTGACACCGCCCTTGCGGCCGGCTTCGCGCGCCTCTTCCGGTGAGAACTCATGTGCCGTTCCTTTTTCGTGGGAGGCGCGACCTCCTTCGCTGGCGATGCGTCGCTGTTTTTCGGGCTCCATCGATGCGAATCCTCGCTCGTCTTTCCCTTCACGCGCCATGGCTGCACTCCTTCTGCACAATGAGTCGCGCGGCTGAGCAAGAACTGTGCCAGGTGTCTCTTTTGGGGACGACGAGCGGGCGAGGAATCTACTCCTCGCCCGCTCGTCGTTCTCGGGGCGCGCCGGAAGCCTTGCCTATCGGCCGCTACATGTGGCCGAGTGATGGCCGGTATTGGATCCGCCCGTCGGTGGGACCATCCGCGACGACGTGAACCGGAACAATCAAGCGCGCATCGTGAATCAGGCAAAGACGCTCATCTTGCTCCTGACATGGATAGAGTGTCAGGTCGAGCACTACGGTGCGGTCCGAGTCGAGATGAAGGTCGATTGACGGTGCCTCGACGGGCCCGAAGGTGCGCACTTCTCCATCCGGGGCTTCCCGCAACGTCCGTGGCGCCTGGGGATTAAGCTTGTAGCCAGGTGGTAGGGGGATGTCGAGCGTGAGCGTTACGTTTCCACGGCCGAGCGTTACGGGTTCGAGCCGGATGCTCGCGCGCTCTTCGACGCTCGCTTGATGCAGCCGATCCAGGCCGCGAAGCACGAGAATTCGAAGCGTGCGGACCTCGAGATCGGCGACTCGCACCAGGTGGTTGTTGGTGTCCGCGATGTAGAGCAACCTTCCCATCGGGCTCACACCCTCGGGCTCGAAGAGTTGTGCCGTGTCAAACAACCCGTCGGCATGCCCGGTCATCCCTGATCCGATTAACGTCGCTACGCTGCCTGTAGACGGATTGAGCCGCTTGATCTTATGGTTGTAGCTGTCGGCGATAAAGACGGCGCCGTCGGCATAGGCGATGCCCGTCGGATGCTGGAGCCGTACCTCCGGGCCCGTACCGTCGACGTCTCCGAAGTCGAAAAGGCCCTCGCCGACGAGTGTGCGCACCTGCGCATCCACGGGCGCCTCCGGATCGAGCACGATGGCACGTATCGCGCTCGCCTCCGCATCGGCTACAAAGAGAAAGGCCCCGCCAGCTGCCAGACCACTGGGCTGGTTGAAGCCGGCCTTGCTGCGCGCTCCGTCGACCAGGGCTTCGTAGCCGCTGCCGGCGAACGGACCGAGCTGCTCTTCGTTGAGCAGCACCCAGATCTGGTGCGAGCCGGCCATCGCAATGAAGACCACCCCGCCTTCCGCGTAGAGGTCCCATGGCGAGCGTAGAGGTATGCTCGTGGGCGGGCCAAGCGTGAAGCGCCCATGGGCCTTCTGTCCTGTCCCTGCTACGGTGCGCACTCGCCCACTTCCGAGGTCAATCGCCCGTATGGCATGATTATCCGTATCGGCCACGTAGAGGGTTTCGCCCTCCAGCGCCAAACCATGCGGGCCGCGGAAGGCTGCCTCGGAAGGAGGGCCATCCTTCAGGCCGGCCGCGCCACTCCCGAAGACTCGCCGGATCTCCCCAGCCGTCCCATCCTCCGTGAGCTGCAGCTCGAGAATCCGGTGATGGCCGGTGTCGGCGACGAAGAGCCGGCCGTCAGACGTGGCCAGCAGCTTCGAAGGATAGCTGAGCGGACGTGCCGGCTCGACGACCATTTCAGGTTGAAGCTCAAGCGGACGGCGGTCGAGCACCCCCTTTTGCTCTGCCTGCTCGATCATTGTCTTGATAGTTGGTTCGAGCGCCTCGGCCTGGATTTCGCCCGACTGTGATCCGACGTAATATCCCTCGGGATCGATCAGAACGATCGTCGGCCAGCCGCGAACCGCATACTGCGACCAGATCTGGAAGCCCGCGTCGTTGGCCACCGGATGCCGGATGTCGTGGCGCAGGACCGCCTCACGGATATTGGCCGTTAGGTGCTCGGAAGGAAACTTGGCCGAGTGGATCCCAATGACGACCAGCTCGTTCGGAAACTGCTCACGAAGTCGGCGCAACTGCGCGACGTTGTGGTGGCAGTTGATTCAGCAGTAGGTCCAGAATTCGAGCAAGACGATCTTGCCGCGAAGCTCTCTGAGCGTAAGCGGACGCACCGTATTGAGCCACTCGAGGTCTTGCGTAAGCTCTGGTGCGCGAATCTTTTCGTCAAAGTTGGACATGGCACACTCCTTTCGGCCCTATACGAGCGGTGGGGGAAACCCGGATCTGCCTGGCCTCCCTGCGCTATCTTCGTGGAACGACAGGCCAGCATACGTCGACGAGGGTCGTGTTACAGGCGGCATCGGAAGACGAGCATGTCCTGGATGCGGATCCCGTTTTCGTAATGCGGCTCGCGGTAATAGCGGAAGTAATTGTGGCGGACGCTGTCCATCCTGAACCCGCATTTCTGATAGAAGGCCACGTTGGAGATACTCGAGTTCGCCGTGCCGACAAGCATCTCGCGCTTGCCGCGGCGACGCGCTTCCTCCATGAGCCAGGCGACAAACTGTTTGCCCCGACCTCGACTCTGCTCTTCTGGGACGATTGCCAACTCCATAATCTCGCAGGGATCGTCGCGCCACTGCATCGTCGCGGCCCCCAATAGGCGATCTTCATCATCCATACGGTAGACGACGTCGACGAGGTGGGCAAGCCCCCAGCGCAGAGCCGGCTCGGACTCTTCCGCCTGTAAGAGCACCGGCACCAGCTCGTCGATCTCCTGGACTGAAGCCTGGCGGATGGTCGCGCTCATACGCTTCCGCTCACGCCTGCTCATCCCCGGCCGGTCCAAGGGCCTCCTCGAAGAAGTCCGCCAGGCGGCGATAGAGTTTCGCCTGGTTAGCCGGCCTCGCGATACCATGCCCTTCGTCCTGAAAGACCAGGAGCTCATAAGCTATGCCGTGCGCTTCGAGCTGTCTCACGACCTGCCGCACGTTCTCGGGTGTTACATTCGGATCCTGAGCTCCCTGGACGATCAGGAGGCGACCGCGAATATTCTGCACGAAATTGATCGGCGAGCGCTCGTGGTAGCGCTCGGGGATTTGCTCGGGGCTGCCACCCAACATTTCTTCGCTATATGGCCGCAGATCCGGCCGGGTAGTGTTGTAGTCGACTACCAGGTCGGTCATACCGCAGATCGGCGCTGCGGCGGCAACGACATCCGGTGGGTAGTGGGTGATCAAGAACCAGGAGCTGTACCCGCCATAGGAGGTGCCGGTCACGCCGATGCCGCTCGGCCGTGCCAGCCCGGCCTCGATCAGCGTCTGGGCTCCCGCGACGATATCGGCCTGCTCGCGCCCGCCCCATCCGTCCTTTTTGATCGCCTCCTGATAGGGCAGACCGAAGCCTGTGCTGCCGCGATAATTCACGTCGAGCACATTGAAGCCCCGCCGGATGTAGTATTGGATCTCGGGGCGCACCCGGTCTTCGGAGTGTGCCGTTGGACCGCCGTGCACGTAGATGATCGCACGGCGCGGATTCGGCTCCGCGCGGTAGAGCCATCCCTGGATCGCTAGCCCGTCCTCGGACCGCCAGCGCAAATCCTCGGCCGGCGCGAGGTCGGCCGGATCTAGATCGGTATGCTTCCACACACGCGTTAGCGATCGGCGATCGGCGGCCACGCGTGTGTGGGCATCCCAGCGGACGAGCTCAGGTGGTGTCGTGGCCGAGTAGCTCAGCCCAATCCACGCGCCGTCCGCGGCTCGACCAAGTGGAAGCAGGTTGCCGGAGAGGCCTGGGAAGGCGGTTTCGATGCCCGTCTCGGCGTCGATCCAGCTTGGTATGTGCCCCGCGTCCTGCACCTCGTCCACGACGATCGATCCATCTGGCGAAAGGAGCGCATCCTCGACATTCCGCCGTGGGTCGTCGATCAGCCATCGTATCTCGCCGCTGGAGCGGTGGTAAATGCCGAGGCTGCGGTAGGTTTGCGGCTGCCCGCCACGCGATTCTGAGAGTACGAGGATGCGTTCGCCGTCCGGAAACCACGTTGCCACAGCCTTGACCGTGTCGCCGAAGTTCAGCACTTCGCGATCCTCATGCCCTTCTACGTCGACGACATACCACTGGCGTCCGGACGGATTCCGGTCCTGCCGTGGATACAACAGATGCGTCCCCTGGCGGTTGAGCATGGGAACGAACCACGCCGCCCGTTCCGGCTGTGCGATCGCTCGGCATTCGCCGGTCGCGAGGTCGTGCCGGTAGAGCCAAGTAGGCTCGATCGGTGTGCGCGTCTGCGCATCGTAGTTCGCGCCATAGAAAAGCGTCCTTCCGTCAGGATGAAGCTCGCCGCCACGGATGAAGTAGGGCGGATGGTCTTCGGTCAGGGGCTGCATCTCCAGTGGCCGGTCGATCTCGACGCGGAAGAGCCGCACCCGCTCGTCGCCGTCGTGATCCTCGGCTACGATCACCGTGCGCGAGTCCGGCGCCCAGCTGACGAGCACGGTTTCCTCGGGTGTATGCGTCAATGCGACGGGCGGCTTCGAGCCATCGCTCGGCACCACGAAGACGTCGACGTTCTCGTGCACCCGGTACCAGCTGAACGCGATGAAGCGTCCGTCGGGCGACAGCTTCGCCGCTAAGACAGTGGGAAGTCCGAGTAGCTGCTCCAAGAACAGGTTGGTGGTCACGCACAAATCTCCCTCGCTAAACACGGCCGTCAGGAAGCCCCGGTGCTGCACCCGAGCGGCTGCCAGGAGCACAGGGTCATGCTGCTCGGCTCAAGGATCTCTGACACGCTACCCCTTATTCAGCATCCCCGCTACCTCGCCGAAGGGCGCCCTCAGGACGATGCCGGGAACCGGGACCCACGCTGGCCGCCACATTACTTTGCCGAGCGTCTGGCTGAAGTCGCGATTCGCCTGCGGCTCGGGTGCCGTCGCATTCAGTGGCCCACGGACACGCTCATCTTCTAGCGCCAGCATGATCAGCCCGACCTGGTCGAGGAAATCACTGCCGGTTGCCGCGCTCTCGTCGAGAGGCGTGCCGTCGCGGAAGCCATAGTAGCCGACCGCCGAGGCGCAGACGAAAACGGCGCCCGGATATCTCTGCCGGTGCAGAGCCTCTGATTTCCCGGCGCGGCCATTTGGAGCTTGGGTCGACGCGGCACCCGAGCTACACCGCAAGCTTCGTCGTGGTCTCGATTGCCCGACCCGGCTATTTGGACCACCTCTGTGCTTCCGGATCCTCGGTCGAATAGCCCACGTCGTCGAGCTCGGGCCAGAGCTCGTCCGGGATTGCGTGATTGGCAAGCTCAATGGTCTGGTGCAATCGCTCCTGGCGGCTCATGCCCACGACGGTGGAGGCGATGCGTGGATCACGCAGCGAGAACTGGAGGGCGGCGGCGGCAAGCGGAACGTTGTAGCGCTTGCAGATGGCGTCGAGCTTGCGTGTCTGTTCGATCATCTCCTGGGGTGCGTCCTGGTACGCGTAGCGCGCATAGGCATCCGGCCCTTTGGCCAGAATGCCGCTGCCGTAGGGTGCCGCGTTGAGCACGCCGAGGCCGCGGCTGGATGCCATTTCCAGGAGCGGGTTCGCGCTGCGATTGAGCAGCGTATACCGATTATGGGTGATCACTGCCTCAAACGCGCCCGTGGCGACATAGCGCATCATCAGGTCAATCGGCCCGCCTGCTACGCCGATGTGCCCGATTACGCCTTGCTCCCTCAAGCGCAGCATAACATCTACCGGACCGCCTGGCGCCATCACGGTCTCGAAGGTCGTGTGCTCCGGATCGTGCAAGAAAACGATCGGAAGCCGGTCTAGGCCGAGGAGCTGCAGGCTCCGCTCTACCGAGCGTTTGATCTGCTCGCCGCTGAACTCGCCGGTCTGCAGATTGCGGTCGGCCTTGGTCCCGACGATATAGCCGTCGGGCACGCCTCCAAGCTCGCGCACGACGATACCGATCCGGCGCTCGCTCTCGCCATCGCCGTAGGAGGCCGCCGTGTCGAAGAAGTTGATCGGGCTCTTGAAAGCTTCCCGCAGCAGATCCAATGCCTGCTCCTCAGGAACGGAATAGGCGAACGTATCCGGCATGTCTCCCAGCGGCGCGCAGCCGATACAGATGGACGTCACCCGGAGGCCGGTTTCCCCCAGCATACGCTGCGGTAGCTCTTCGGCGTTCCCTGTCATCATGAATGTCGCTCCTTTTGTTGGAGAGCTCCAGCTAACCGGCGGGATCATCGCCGTGACGTTACACCGGAGTGTCTCTCCCGCAGCAATCATAACACTCACGTCGTGTGGCATGCTTGTTGCAGCCCTACGATGGAGGTCGACGATGCGTTCAGCTTCGTGTAGGACGGAGCAGAGCGAGTCGTGATATAAGGAGGAGCAGATGGCTCAGCAATTAGACGGACAGAAGGTCGCCATCCTGGTGGCCGATGGCTTTGAGCAGGTCGAGCTTACGGAGCCGAAGCGTGCGCTAGAGCAGGCAGGCGCTCAGACTCAGATTGTCTCGCCGGCTAAAGGGCAGGTCAAAGGGTGGCAGCACACCGAATGGGGCGACCGGTTCCCGGTCGACGTCCCCCTCGAGAATGCGAACCCGACCGAGTACACGGCGCTCCTGCTTCCCGGCGGCGTCATGAACCCGGATAAGCTGCGCCGCAACCCCAAGGCGCTCCAATTCGTCAAGGCATTTTTCGACGCGGGAAAGCCGGTGGCCGCGATCTGCCACGGCCCGTGGACGCTGATCGATGCCGGCGTCGTCCGTGGCCGGACGATCACGTCGTACGAGTCGATCCAGACCGACCTCAAGAACGCCGGTGCGAACTGGGTCGATCAGGAAGTCGTCGTGGACAACGGCCTGGTATCGAGCCGCAAGCCGGATGATATCCCGGCCTTCAACCGCAAGATGATCGAGGAATTCGCCGAGGGCCGGCACAGCCGGGAGCGCGGCGCGTAGCCCTTGTCTTTACGCCTCCTCCCCGGAGCGGGAGGATGCTTTTTTGTTGCCCTCGACTGCCCCTGTGTATGGTTCCACAGGTCGAAAGCTGGTACGCTACGCTGCAGGCAGCAGCGCTTTACCCGTAATCCGCCGGACTCATTTCGATTTCTGTGCGCTGGCGATCTTTAGGGAAAAGGGAGAGACGCATGGCCGGTACTGGTACGATCAGTTCTTTAGCGGGGGCGGGCGGCAACAACGTTACCGTTCCACGGCATAAGCCCGCCGATCAAGTGATGGATGCGTATTGGGTCGTTCCCGATGGTCCGGGTCCCTTCCCGGGCGTCGTCGTCATCCACGAGATCTACGGCCTCAACGACAATATCCGAGATATTGCGCGACGTTTTGCCGCCGCGGGCTACGCCGCCCTGGCCATCGACCTTTTCTCGGGCAAGAGTCGTCCCCTCTGTCTCATGCGCATCGTCTATGGCATGCTCCTCCGGCCGCTCAAGAACGGGGTTGTCAAGGATCTGGAGGCGACCTTGAGCTATCTACGGGCTCAGCCCGAGGTGGACAAGACACGGGTTGGCATGATCGGCTTCTGCATGGGTGGCGGCTACGCGCTGCAGCTGGCCTGCGTCGACGGCGATATGCGTGCCGCCTCGGTCTTTTACGGCGCCAACCCGCGCCCGCTCGACGCCGTCGCGCGCGCCTGCCCAATCGTCGGCAGCTACCCCGAAAAGGACTTTACCGCCGGCATGGCCCGTAAGCTCGAGGCGAAGCTCGATCACTACAGCGTTCCGCACGACATCAAAATCTACCCGAACGCCCGGCACTCGTTCTTCAACGATCGAGGCGCGGCGTATGCTCCGGCGGCCGCGACCGATGCGTGGCGGCGCACGCTCGCTTTTTTCGAAGAACAGGTTAAGCGCTAGATGCCGCTTGCTTTGCCGTACGAGGAGCCGGCGTCTGCGCAATCAGCTCGGCTCCAGGCATCAGTCGGGCCTCAGCGCCACCTTAACATACCCGCCGCGCCCGGCGATCAGGTCGGCAAAGACGTCGGCGCCCTGCCGAAGGCTGCGCTCGGAGACCCAGCCGGTGTCGCCCACTGCTCGATCACGCAGCAGCGCAACGGACCGGCCGAACTCTTCGGGAAGGTAGGCGAAGGCGCCGGCTATCTCGATCTCCTGGCGGACGAGGTAGTTCGCTTCGATCTCGGAGGTCTCGTGGTGGAGGCCAATAAAGACCGCACGTCCTCCCGGACGCACGGCCCGGACTGCCTGTGCGCGTGTGCTCTGAAGTCCAACTGCGTCGACCGCCGCCACCACGCCCAGTCCGTCGGTAAATCCCTGAACGGCGGCCGCGACATCGCCTTGATCGGCCTGGACTGTTTCCGTCGCGCCGAGCCTGTGGGCGACCTTCAGGCGCTCCTCGCTGGTGTCGGTGATCATGATCGGTCCTGACTGCGCGTGGCGCGCAGCTACGAGGCATAGCAGGCCGATCGAGCCGGCGCCCAGAATCAGCAGCGGCTCGCCGGGCCTGAGGCGGGTCTGCGTAACCGCGCGGATGCCGCAGGCGAGCGGCTCGGCTAGGGCGGCCTCGGCATCCGTGAGCTCGGCAGGAACGCTGTAGCACTGTATGGCGGGCACCGTGACGAGCGAGGCCAGCCCTCCCGGCCGGTGAATCCCGACGATCTGGCGCCGCCGGCACAGGTTCGGTCGCCCGGCCCGGCATAGGTCGCACTCGCCGCAGGCGATGAGGGGGTTGACGACCACGCGCTGCCCGATCCGTGCGGCATCGGCCGAGGCGAGGAGGTCACCTTCCGGGCCTACAGCCTCGATCGTCCCCACGATCTCATGCCCCATGACCAGCGGAGGTACACGCAGGCTATTCTGTCCGATATAGCCGCTGAGGTCCGACCCGCAGATGCCCACCGCGGCTACGCGCAGGCGCACTTCGCCGGTCTGCAGCTCCGGAGCCGGTAGCTCTTGCATCTCCATCTGCCGTGGTCCCGTCCAAACTAATGCTTGCATTGCGGCTCCTTGCGAACGCTCTATCGATCTGCCAGCATCGCCGGTGCGATACTCGCCTGCTTCGGTGGGTCATGCCGGTTGGATAGGACTATTGGGCTAGCCGCGCAGACCGAGCAAGACTCATTTACGGATTATAATGCCTTGGCAGCATTCGACGGCGCCATCTGTGGCGCGCATCAGGAAACAGCGGTCTATGCGCCCCCCTACCTTTTTCGCTTGCCGCCGGCCAGCGTATTGTTTCGGCCGCCAAGTGTGGTTGGCGGTCGTTCTCCTGCTTATCGCCGCAGTCATCTCGACAGGCGCACCCACTGCCCGAGCGACAGCTGTGCCGTCCATCTCCCCTGTGCCGCTCGTTTCCCCTGCCATCGTCGCACGGGCGAAGATGATGGGCACCGCGCGCGTTATCGTCGGGCTCAACCTGCCGTTTCGACCGGAGGGACGCCTTCGATCGGCGACGGATCGCGCGGCGCAGCGTGGGCAGATCAAGCAGCGTCAGGATGCACTGCTTCAGCGTCTGCATGGACATGCTGCCCGCAACGTCCACAAGTTTGAATTTATCCCGTACATCGTCATGGAGGTCGATGCCGCGAGTCTGGGCGTGCTGCTGTCTGATCCAGACGTCGGGAGCGTGGCAGACGATCGGCCGGTGCCGCCTGCGCTAGCACAAAGCACTCCACTGATCGGCGCTACACGTGCCTGGGCCTCCGGCTACACCGGGGCGGGCCAGGTGGTAGCCATACTCGACACGGGCGTCGATCGGAACCATCCTTTTCTTGCCGGCAAGGTTGTCTCCGAGGCGTGCTACTCCTCGACCGATCCCAGCTCCGGCTCGACGACGCTCTGCCCCGATCACTCCGAGGGCGAAGTAGCCGCGGGCGCTGCCATAAACTGCGATACCACGCTGAGCGCCTGCGCGCACGGGACCCACGTCGCGGGCATCGCGGCCGGACGTGGCGCGAGCTTTTCGGGTGTCGCGCCGGACGCGACGATCCTGGCGATCCAGATCTACTCGCGCTTCGACTCGGCAGCCTACTGTAGCACAAGCATTCCTTGCGTGCTCAGCTTCGCCTCCGACCAGGTACGTGGGCTCGAACATGTCTATGCGCTCAGCAGTACCTATTCGATTGCCGCGGTGAACATGAGCCTGGGAAGCGGTGCGTATAGCAGCACAGCCGAGTGCGATGCCGACCCGGCTAATGCTTCGATCAAAACTGCTCTCGATACGCTCCGCTCCGTGGGAATAGCAACGGTCATCTCTGCCGGCAACAATGGCTTCTCGAGTCAGATGAGTGCTCCCGGCTGTATCTCCTCCGCGATCAGCGTCGGCTCGACCACCAAGACAGATAGCATCTCGTGGTTTTCGAATAGCGCGTCGTGGCTATCGCTGCTCGCGCCCGGCGCGAATATCTACTCGTCCGTTCCTGGCGGCGGATATGCCACGATGTCCGGCACCTCGATGGCCGCTCCGCACGTGACCGGCGCGTGGGCCGTGCTGAAGTCCAAGGCGCCGTCCGCGACGGTCGACCAGGTTTTGACGGCGCTGCAGAGCACGGGCGTGGTGCTCCTCGACTCGCGCAACAACCTTGGCAAGCCTCGCATTCAGGTCGACGCCGCGCTTGCTGCGCCGGCGCTCTCCCTCCAGGACAAAGTCTATTTCCCGCTGATCGAAGGAGGCGGCTAGACGGAGCCGCTGAATGCTGAAGGGCGTGGAAAGCAGTTGGGATAGCGAATGAAGATTTTCCGAT
Source organism: Chloroflexales bacterium (assembly GCA_038254585.1). GTDB lineage: Bacteria > Chloroflexota > Chloroflexia > Chloroflexales > Kallotenuaceae > JBBSGA01. Next base: position 13,098 of record JBBSGA010000005.1, read on the forward strand.
CGCGAATTTCGTCGTTCGATGCTCGCATACTGCAGCGGCCGGATGCCGGGCCGCCTCGATGGCCCGAGTGGGTGCGATGGGAGGGATAATGCAAATCTGGCGAGTTATCGCCGGGTCCTTCGGCGCCGCTAGTTGAGATATTCGCCCAGGAGGTCGAGAAAGGCGCGAACGGAGAAAGGCTTGCGGAGGATCGCGACGGCGCCGTGGAGCTGGCCGTCTTCTTCTTCCACCTGATTCGCCGTCATCATGATCACTGGCGGGTGTGCCGGCTGCCGGCGCTCTAGCTCCTTTAGGATGGCCCATCCGTCTTGCTGCGGCAGCCGCACATCCAGCAGCATCAGACGTGGCTGCTCCCGTGCCAGAAGCTCGATCGCGGTTGGGCCGTCCGACGCGCTGATAACCTGCCAGTCGCGCTCTTCGGCCGCCATGACCACGAGCTCAACGATCCATGGATCGTCGTCGACCACCAGGATATCGGCGGGCTTATCAGACATCGATCCTCCTAGGCTACCGTCCGCTGAGATGGGGCGGTGGTCTCGTTCAGCTCGGCATCGTGCACCGGCAGGATGATCGAGAAGGTCGTGCCTGCTCCTTCCTTACTTTCAAACTCGATCCAGCCGCCGTGCTGCTGCACAATCTCATTGCTGATGAACAGTCCCAGACCGAGGCCGCTCTGATAGGCCTCGGCATTGCTCGCACGGAAAAACTTGGCGAAGAGCTCAGCTCGCGCCTCCGGCGGAATGCCAATGCCGCGATCGGTAACGCTGATGCGTACGAAGCGATCCGTGGTCGCACTTTCCGGCACCAACGCTATCGTGACGGTAACGGACGTGCCGACCGAGCTATATTTGATGGCATTGCTCAACAGATTGCTGAGTACCTGCTCTAGCCTATCGCAGTCCCACGATCCCGGACAGCACTCGATCTGTCGCTCAAAGCTGATCTCCCGTAGGGGATAGACGAGGGCGAAGCGCTCGATGACATCCGTTACACACCGCACGAGGTCGGCGGGCGCCGGCCGGAGGACCAGCCTGCGCTGCTCGATATTCGTTAGGCTCAGGAGCTCGTTGACGAGATCGCTTAGCCGCTCCACCTGCTGCGATACGAGCGTAATGATACGCTCTTGGCGGGCGTCGAGCGTTCCGAAGCGCATTCGCAGCAGGTCGGTGAAGCCCCGCAGACCCGTAAGCGGAGTGCGGAGCTCGTGTGCCACCATCGATAGGAACGAGGACTTGCGTTCGTTCAGCTCCTGGAGGTGCGCCGTCTGCTGCTGCTCGACCGCGTAGAGGCGAGCGAGCTCCGCATTAGCATGCTCGGTTGCCTCCACTTGTGCCGCGAGCTGCGCCGTCGCGGCCCGGACCTTCTCCTGAAGCTCGTCTGCGAAGCCGGCGATGCGCGCGTTGGCGTCCTCGAGCTCGGCCACGCGCGCCTTGAGTGCGAGAGCCAGGCCGCGCTTTTCGAGGCCCCGTGCGATCGTCAGCTTGAGCTCGTTAACGTCGCACGGCTTGATCAGGTAGTCATACGCGCCGGCTCGCAGCGCCTGAATCGCCGACTTGAGCGATGCATATCCCGTCAACATGATCACGACAAGCTCGGGATCGATCGTCTTAACGGCGCGCAGCATGTCCATACCGTCCCGCTCGTCGATGCGAAGATCCGTCAGCACGAGATCGAAAGCTCCCTGGCGGAGCAAATTGAGGCCTTCGTCCGTCTTCTGAGCGATCCGGACCACGTGGCCATCCTCTTCGAGCACGGCCTGGATCGTGATGAGGACGCCCTCTTCATCGTCGATGACGAGGATCCTACCCGGCTGCATTGTCGGCCTCCACCGGCAAGAAGATTGTGAACGTCGTTCCCCGCCCGATGCGGCTCCTGACCTTCATCTGCCCGCCGTGGTCTTCGACGATGCCCGCGCTCACCCACAACCCCAAGCCGGTGCCTTTCCCTTCGGTCTTCGTCGTAAAGAAAGGCTCGAAAATGTGGTCAAGGTGCTCGGACCGGATGCCGCCGCCGGTGTCGCGGAAATTGACGACGAGCGAGCGCCGGGAGACGTAGGCGGCGTCGTCCGTCTCCGCAACCGACGTCGTGATCGTTAGATTGCCGCCACTGGCCATCGCCTGCTGACTATTGATGATGAGATTCATGAACACCTGCCGGAGCTGATCGCCGGCCGCCATGATATATGGCAGATGAGGAGCAAGATCGAGGTGCACCGCGACGCCGCTCTGTTGCAGCACCTTCCCAAGCAATTCGACGACTTCGCAAAGGATCTGATTGACATCCGTGTGCTGGCGGTCGACCGATGGCCGGTAAAACCCGAGCATCTGCTTGATGATATTCGAGACCCGCTGAGTCTCCTTATTTGCGATTTCCAGAAACCTGTAGTTAGGCGAATCCGGCGGCGTCCGTGTAACCAGCAGATAGAGCGAGTTCTTGATGGCTTCAAGTGGGTTATTGATCTCATGTGCGATCGACGCCGCGAGCCGGCCCGTCGCCGCCAGCTTTTCTGACTCGAAGAGCTGTTGCTCCACGCGGCGCCACTCGAGTTCTCGCAAGCGCGTGAGATCGTGAAGCACCGATACGACGGCTTGGACCTGGCCGAGCGCGTCGAAGATCGCGCCCGATTTGACGACCATGGTCAGCATCTCTTCGGTCGCCGGATCCTGAAGCTGCAGCTCCGCCGAAGTGACCTTCGTGGGCTCGAGCAGCAGTCCGCCGACGAAGGAGGTAAACTTGGCGTCGTTGGAGGAGAAAATACTTGCCCTCGACCGCCGCGAGATCGCGCCACGCGGCGCCTGAAAGAGCTGCCGCGCCTGGTCGTTGATCAGGATGATGCGATTGTTGGCGTCGGTCACGATAATTGGATCCGCGACGTTTCGCAGGATCAGATTGAGCCGGTCACGCTCCTGGCGCACCTCCTCTTCGGCCTGCTCCAGCTGGAGCAGCTGGCGGTCCAGCTCCTGGCTGGCTTCGCGCAAGTCGGAGACATTTTTGAGAATCGAGACGATCGTGCGCTTGTCGCGGGATGAGCTCGGCGCCTGCCGCGCGATGATCTCATAGAGGAGCTCGGTACCCTCGATCGGATCGACCAGCGTCAGATCGCGCCGCAGGGCGCCGCGCTGATCGAGGGCCAGGCTCGAAAGCATCGCAGAGAAAAGGAAGTTGTTCATCTCGATGGCGTGCCGCTTGCCTTCGCTGTCGTCGCCGCTCAGCTGAAAGAGCTCCTGCGCCCGCTGATTCTGAAGCACGATGTTGTTGGCCTCGTCGGTGACGACGACCGGGTCGCTGACGCCGTTGACCATGCTCCACAGCCACTCGCGCTCGGTCTCGAGGCGAGCGACCATGTGTCGCATACGCTCGAGCTCTTCAGCTTGGCGCATGGCGTCGCCAACCTGGCCTGCGAGCTGCTCGATCCGTGCAACCGCATCGGGGCTCAGTGGCTGCAATGAGCCTATGACGAGGACGCCAAGCGTTGGGTAGTCAGGCGATTGCGCAAGCCCCACATCCTTTAAGATCGGAACGAGGAGCACCGCGCGAACGCCAGCTGCGATGAGGAGGCCTCGCAAAGCAGGCGCGACGCGATAGTCGTTGTCCAGGTCATCCGCTTGCGCCGACCGGGCGGTCAGCGCGACGTCGACCGTAATGGATTGCGCTCCGGCGAGTGGGATCCTGATCGCCTCGATCTGCGCCGCGTCGAGACCCGCCGCGTAGGCGCCCTGCAGCACGCCGCGCTCCGGATCGATCATCAATGCCGCGCCGATGTCGGACGAAGCGGCTTGGAGCACAGTGTCCAGCAGCGATTGCAGCAGCGCATCCGAATCGAGCTGATCATGCAGGGTCAGCCGGACCGCCGGTGCCGCCGGCACTGTCCATAGCCCGGCAGACGGACTATAGGCTCCGGTCGAGGTGTTCAGGGGGCCGCTATGCATGGCGCACATAATGGGACACTACTCTAAGGCTCCGCGATATCAGGGGCGCGAGTTACGCGGGTCGTGGTAGGCTCGACCACTTCATCGCGCGCGGCCGGGAGCGCGGGCCGGCTGACAGGCCCGGTGATTCCGACGGCCTCCGCGTACTTGAGATATGTCTCGATCGAGGCTACGACGACGCGCGCCTCAATCGTGATTAAGTCGATGCCGACGAGTGAGATACGTACCCACGCGTCGATCACAATACCTTTATCGAGAACACGATCCAGAACGTCGATGAGACTAGTACCGCCGGGTGCGCGTTCGACTGGCATAGTGCTTGGTCCTTTCTGCGTCGGAGGTCGTGGGTTGCAGTGGAACGATCAGAGGCCGATATCCGGCCGCTTGGTTCCAGCCTCCCCCGGCACCTCCTCTGTGCCACCGCGTGTCGACAGCTGTGCTTCGAGCTGCGCGATACGTTGCTGAAGCTCTGCGATCGTGCGCTGGTCATGTGCCTCCTGGACGAGATTTCGATCGTAGCGCCACCAGTTGAGCCCGATCTGCTCGGCCTTGTCGATCGAGCAGACGAGCAGCCGGATCTGGATGGTCAAGAGCTCGACGTTCGCGAGCGAGATACGGATATCGCCTGCGACGACCAGACCTTTATCCAGGATGCGATCCAGAATATCGACCAGTCCCGGCGTACCGCTCACGAGCATGCTGCGTTCCCCGGCCATCGGCAACTCCTCTACATAAGCTTTCCGAGCGGCCCAAGATCGAGCGCCAGATCTTGATCGCCCAACCCGAATTGCTCTTTCAAGACCCCGATCTGCTCTTCCAGCTGCATCAAGGCGAGGCCCATGCGCTCGATCTCGACCTCGGTGAGGGTGCCGCCCTCCATCCTACGGATCGCCTGGCGCTCCAGCAGCCGGCGGATGAATTCGACCAGTGTCAGCACCAGCTTGGCCAGCCCCTGCTGAACCTCGCCGGGCTGCAGGTCGATGCGCGCAGGAAGCATGCCGCGCATCTCCTGGAGCTGGGCTTGAAGGACTGCCAGCTCCTCGTCCAGTGGCTGCGCCTCACAACGCTCGGCCATTAGCTCCTGCTGTCCGGTAGCTGAGACGCCAGCTCGACGCCTCCGCCGCGTGGCCGCTCCTCGCGTGCGCCTCTCGTCTCCGCTGTATCCAGTCCCGCTACGAAGCTGTAGGGTGGCCACGGCGGGGCAATCTGCCACCTCGCGCCGGTCCCCGCCATTATCGCCGAGACCTGTGCGATCCCCCGCGAGAACTCCTCGCGGGGGAGAAGCGCGGCTACGCTCAGCAGGAAACTATGCTCTTCGATCAAGATGGCATCCGCTATACCGCCCAAGTCGTCACGCAGCCGGTCTCGAAGCGCGGCGAGATACTCGCTCATCCTCCTCCCGCTCAGAAGCTCCACCTGCCTTCGTCGCAGGTAGTCGGTTCCGGGGCCAATGCCAGGCGGTATCGCCTCTTCGTCGACTTTCGGAGTGGCGATCGGGAACACAGCCCGCATGCTCAATTCTACACGACCGTGCAGACGCCGGAGCTCACCATTCCAGTGCACAGCATGCTGCGCAAGTAAGGCCATGCAGTCCTCGCGGCCGGGTAGCATTGTACCGTACCGGAGCGGAACGCACACCCCAAGGTCGAGTACTGCTCGGTTGACCATGTCGTGGCGCTCAAGATCGCCGCGTCGGACCGGCGAGGGCAGACGCTCGACTTCGCCGATCACGGCAGCTACCGCGCCCTGCGTGATGGTGGCGACCGGCGTCCCACCGAGGCCCGGCGGCAACCCCCGTCCCGTAGCAACAGCCGGATCCGTTAAGCTATAAAGGTAGATCCTCATTGCATAAGGTTACAGGTGGTAGGCGACCAAATAGCTAACCTTGTCTCGTTCCCCGTCCCCCGTAACCTATAATCTATTCTATTCATTCCCCTGTCCCCTGTCCCCTGTCCTCTGCCCCCTGATCACCGCCTCGATTGTGCCCACAGAGGCGAGCACAACGTTCAAGCCAAGGTAGATCAGGTCGATGCCGGCCACGGAGATAGTCGCTTCTCCGGTGAGGACGACACCCTTATTCAGGACGTGGTCGACTAGGTCCAAGAGCGTGAGGTCGATCCGCTCGAGCTCCGTCTGCTCGTCCATTACCCTGTATCCTTCGAACGTATGGCTGTAAAGCTGTACGGTGGCCATGGACCTGTAACTTCGAAGTGATAGCCGAAAGGCTCATATTCGGCCACTAGAGCGCCAAGCGAGGCGTCGACGTCGGCGCGCCGCTGGCGCTCGAGGAGCAGTGCGAGCTTCAGAACCAGCCGCCCGCCCGGTATCCCTGCGCCACTGCTCGTCTCGCGTGCATCGGCACCGGCCAGAGGCTCCCGAATCGCCTTTTTCACGAGCGATGTGACTCGATCCGTAATCTCGTCGCCGAGACGCGAGGTGACGCGGACCCCCTCCTCACGTCGCACTACATCGAGCTGCTTTCTCAGAAGGTAGGCTTTTCCGGGCGCCGCGGTACGCAGGCCGCAGGCCGCCGCAGCCAGGGCCGGGCTTAGCTGCTCAAGCTGTTGTTCGAAGCGCCGGCTCTCCTGATAGACCTTGAGAGTCCATTCCTCGGCTCCCTCCAGCTGCTTCAACACCGCCGCAAACTCCTGTGTCCGTGAGGTAAGTAAGTCGCGGATCGCCTGGGGGTTGCGGTAGAGCGTGGCAAACGGGAGCGGTAGCAGCGCCGGTGCCGCCGTGTGAATAGCCGCGAGAACCTCCTGATGGCGGGTGGCGCGCGGTGCGAGCCACTGCATATCTCGCACATGCAGATCTAGCGCGTCACGATTCCATGATGCCTCGTCCACCCTGCTTAGCAGCGCCTCCAGCCCTCCTGCGGCGAGCCCCTCAACCGGTGCGTCGTCGATGCCCAGGACTCGTTTGACTTCGGCGGTGGGCCCTTCGCTGCAGGGTACGATCGCATACAGGTAGATCAGCTCTGGCATCTGCACATATCCATCCCTGCCCGTTCGTCGTCGCCTATCGCCGGTTATTGTACAACCTGCGCGCTCCTCGTCCGGCGGGTGCATCTAAGCCATGACGTCGGCCCGGCGAACCTGGACCCACGCCGATCAACCTCTGCCGGCTGGCCGACCGTTTGATAGACCCGCCAGGGCATCCCGACCGGCGGGTGGAGCCGGCTGAAGTGGGACGTCGACGACGGGGTATGCGTAAAGCGCTCGGAGCCGATCCGCCTGGCGCGCCTCTTCGCCCGTCGAGGTCTGGCAGCGCCCGCAGGTACAGCTACGCCGCTTGTTAAGCACGATCATTTCTATTGGCATGCCCGCCGCGTCCAACGCGTCGATCAGCCGTTGGGTTTCCTCGATCACCATCTGCTCCGGCAGCGCAATAGGCACGAATGCACAGCGCTCGGGGTCGCGCAGCAGGGCTATGGTCGATTTCAGCCGCTTTGCCATCCCGAGCAGATCTTCTGCAAGCCCCTGGAGGCCGACGAGCTCCCGGTATTTCAGGCAGAGGCGCATAAGCATATGTACCCAGTCGAGAGCAAGCTCGGGCAGTGCCAGCAGCCGCAGAAAATGGCCGGTTGGCGCGCAGTCCACGACGATCGCTCGGTATCCGCCGTCGCGGTGGAGATCGTCAAGCACAAAGAAGCCGATGACCTCGTCGACGCCGGGCGGCAGAAGGTCGAGTACGTGGGCCAGATCTGTTGCTGTCTCGCGCCATCCGGGCAGTCCCGCGGCTGCTCCATTGTCCCTGGCCTCTGCCAGCGTCCTCTGCCAGCCGCTCCTGATCGCCTCCCATCGCTTTGCGGCGTCGACCTCCAACGCCCACAGGCCCGGAGCAACCTCCACGGCCTCGTCGCCGATTGGGCGCATCCAGACGTCGCCGAGCGAGTGCGCGGGATCGAGCGAGATGAGCAGGATCGGGCCGCGCAGCGCTGCAAGCGCTAGTGCGTTAGCAGCGGCTAGCGTCGTCTTGCCGGCGCCACCTTTACCCATGAAAAATTGGAGCGGCTTCTCTACGAACGGTAGAGCTAGTGGGACGAGCGTGTCCGTGGCAGTGCAGGGCTTATCGCAGCCTGCCGGCGGATGCCATCGATGCTCCAGTATCGCGCCGAAACGCTCGAGCCGGCTCCGGCCTGAGACCGGGTGGCGCAGGTCTGGGGCGAAGTGAATGGCGAGGGGGTCAGCCACCGTACGCAGTGTCTGTAGAAGCTCGGAGCCCTGGTTCGAGCTAGCCGGGCATCCTGCCTCCCAACGGTTGAGCACTACCGCGACGACGGCAAGCCCATCGTCGCGCAGCCACTGAAGGTAGCGGAGCGTCTCGGCCTGCACGACGGGCTCCCGCGCGCTCACCAAGATGGCTTGAGTATGTAGGGGATCCTGGAGCTTTGACCGGAGATCCTCCGCGTCGGCGTGGAGCTGCCAGAGCAGAGAGTCGACGTCGTCCGGGTGGTAGGCACCCGCCAGCCGTGCGACCAGGAACCGGTGGCGCTCCTGGAGCGCGTCAAGTAGCGCTGCGAACTTCGCGAACGCGTCCGGCATACGGAGCAGCCGCTCGGCATGCCCGGTTGGCGCCGTGTCGACGACGACGTAGTGCCAGCGTCGATCGGGCAGCAGCCGCATCACCTCCAGCAGCGCCGTGACCTCGTCGATACCGGGCAGTGGGAGCGCGAGCAGCGCCGAAATATCATCGCCATCGAGATAGGTCCCGCGGTCGAGTGCCATCTGCATCGTGGAACGGTGTTTGGATAGAAAGGTCTCGAGGCTATGCTTTGGATTGACTTGAATCGCCCACAGCCGATCTGCGACGGACGTCGGGTCGCCGGCGACGGAAACTCCGAAGCTATCCGCAAGCGAATGTGCCGGGTCGGTGGATATGACGAGGACGCTACTCCCAAGGCGCGCCGCGCGGGCAGCCAGCGCGCAGGCGATCGTGGTCTTCCCCACACCTCCTTTGCCGGCGATCAGGGTCAAGCGTGCCTGCAGTGTTAATCCTTCGATGGCGACATCCTTCCCCAAATGCGATGAGCCTCTCACCTGTTCCGGCGCATTTGCTCCCGATACGCGCGTACCGCCCGCATCTGGGCAAAGAGCTCCGCCTCCTGGGCGCTGTATGTCTCTTCGTCGATCTCCCCGAGCTCTAGCTCCATCTGCAGCTCCAGCAGCTCGGTCTTCAGGCTCGAGTCGTCCGTCAATTCGGCCTCGGCCGCGGTTTGCACCTGGCCCAGCACCCAACGCACGCCCGCAACCGGGAGCGTCACAGGGCCGAACAAGAGGTGCTTGAGCAGGCTCATGTACCTCTCCTATGCCTCGACGTCGCCGGGCTCTAGCTTCAGGCGCACGTTGACGAAGTTGTAGGGTGGCCAGGGCCCGGTATACCGGAAGGTCAGCTTGCCCTCGTAGCGCTGAGCGATCTCCTGAACCTGACGGTCGAAGGCGGCGGCGTTCTCCCGCTCGACAAGAAATGCGGCATTGAGGATCATTTTGTCGCCGATCACCTTGTTTGCACGTGAAGCAATGGCGCTGTCACGTAGGGCATCGTAGATCTCGCGCACGTACGCCGCGGATTTTTCGCTCCGCGCCCGCTCGACCAGCCGGCCAAGCTGCATCCGAGCAAAGTAGGTCGAAGACTGCTGATTGTTGAGGATCTCTTGCTTGAGGCGGTAGATCTCCTCGTTCTCCTTCTCGATCTCCGCCATCACACGCTCAGTTTCCCAGTTCACCTTCAGTCCGAATTCGATCTTGTCGCGCATGCGATGCAAAACGTCGGTAAGCGCGTCATACGTATCTTTGAGAAACTCGACGATATCGTCCTCGGTCCGAAAGACACAGCCGAAGCTCATCGGAATTACGGTGAACTCGGTCATCGCTACTTCCTGAACACGCTCATGGCATAGAGCATTCTCGCGGGTTGGATCGTAGACGACCAGCGGGGTATCACTCACGACCGCGGCCAGCTGTTGATAGTGGATCGTGTAGACTTCGTCCTGCCGATTGCCAATGCCTATGCGGCCGAATGAGCGTTGAGTTTCACTCTCAATGATGCAGTATACATATTTGCCCTCTTCAGCCGGCGTCTGGGCGTCAGTCATTTGGGTTCTCCGGTAAACCTATGACACCTTTATTCCGGCAGTATACGGGTCAGGAAATAACGCGTCAACGAGAGTTAGGATTAAAAACCGACGGCGAGAGCTTGAAACTCCCGCCGTTTGGAGCGCCTATGATGGGCCGGCGCTAGCAGTCGCCCTCGTTCAGACCGCTCTTCAAGATGAGCCCCGGCATGCGTTGCAGCGTCCCATCGCGGCACATCGTCCATACTCCCGTCGGGCGGCGACCACCGAGTGCGCGCCGCAGCCAGCCCGTGCGCCGCGGGTTGCGATCGCCGGTCGCCTGCCGGCCCGGCTCTCGATGAACACCAAACAATGTGCGGTCCATACCGTCGTTCCTCCGCTCGCTCATCGCTCAACCTCTTACGACTAGAGCGTCACCCCTTCGACTACCGGCCCTGCTTGTACTTCTCCGCCGCGTCTCCATCGCATACTCCATGTCAGGAGTGTAGCAAAATGATGTGACACGTAGAGCCACACAAATGAGGCGAATAGAACGGATGTTTCAGTAAGGCCTTGCCGCAAACAGAGCGGAGCCTACGGCGGTGGCGGCGCGATGACCCAGAGTGCTTGGGGCACACTGCGGAATATGAAGGGCGGCGCCATCTCCACCACCTCGCCGTCGAAGGCGATAGCGTACCGCCCGGCACCGGCGGCGCGTACCGTAATCGCAGCTAGCTCACGGTGGACCAGATTGTGCAGCCGGAAACTGCGCCGGAACGCCGACAGCACTACGTGTGTAATGTCGCTGCGCCGCCGCGCTCGCACTTCAAAGATATCCAGCTTTCCGGCGTCGAGCCGCGTCCGGTAGCGCGGCCTGAAGATGCCCAGGTGGTAGAAGTTATTTCCGACGAAGATCAGCCAGATCCGAGATTGAGACCACTCGCCGCCCTCCTCGATCTCAATCGACAGCGGTTTGGCCTTGCGGATGAGCTGCCAGGTGGCGCTCACTAGGCGCAACGGCTTGGACAAGGCACGCGATGCGTGCTCCCGGAGCTCGACGAGCTCTGGGTAGAGGCCCAAACTGGCGTTATTGAGATAGTAGCGGTCGTTGACAGCGCCGACGTCGACGCGGCGCGCTGTTCCCTGGGAAAGAAGATCGACGGCGGCGGGAAGATCGATCGGCACGCCCAGGTCGTGGGCGAAGTGATTGAAGGTCCCGAACGGCAAAACGCCGAGACGGATGTCGGTACCGACCAGTGGTTGGGCGGCGGCGTTCAGGCTTCCATCACCGCCGGCTGCGGCGACGATCTGCGCACCGGCGGCACATGCCGCCTTTACTCGCGCGGTTAGATCCCCTCCAGCGCCGATCATCTCGACGTCGGCTTCAGGTAAGCGGGCTGCCAGTAGGCTGCGGAGATCGGCGACCGCCTGCGCATGTTTCGCCGTTCCTCCGGCCTCGTTGATCAAAACCGTGATCCGTTGGTTCATGGTGTTCCTCGGGCTACCGCTGCTTCGCGCCGGTCTCAGCGCTCAGCGTTGGCCGTGCAAGCGTGTCCAATCCTATTCGGATGGTATCAGCTGAAAGAGCTGAGGTAAGTAAAGTATAATGGCCTACCGTGGGAGAAACATCACGTACATTATCTGTCGCCTCACCCGAATCTGTCGCCTCACCCGAGGCAAGACGAGCGCCGTCCACGCCGGTCGCAGCGTCGCCGCTGCTGCTGAGTGTCGTCATCCCGATTCTGAACGAAGAAGAAAACATTCCGGTGCTCTATGCACGCTTGACGGAGGAGCTCGAGAAGATCGGGGCCGGCTATGAGATTATCGCGGTGGACGATGGCAGTCGCGACACAAGCTTCGCTCGCCTCCGCGAGCTGGCCTCTCATGACCCGCGCTTACGGGTTGTTCGCTTCCGCCGCAACTTTGGCCAGACGGCTGCATTTGCCGCGGGCTTCGACCGGGCGCGCGGCGAGGTCATCATCACGATCGATGCCGATCTTCAGAACGACCCGACCGATATTCCACGCCTTCTAAAGAAGCTGAACGAAGGCTATGATGTCGTGAGCGGCTGGCGCGCACGGCGCCAGGAGCCCTTCTTTAGCCGGCGCCTTCCCTCGCTGCTTGCGAACCGCCTGATCTCGGTTGTCACCGGCCTACGGCTGCACGACTACGGCTGCTCGCTGAAGGCCTATCGACGCGAGATTGTGCAGGACTTGCAGCTCTATGGCGAGCTTCATCGTTTCATCCCCGCGATTGCGAGCTGGCAGGGTGTGACAGTCGCCGAAATGCCCGTCAATCATGCGCCCCGGCGCTTCGGCAAGTCCAAATACGGTATTGGCCGGACATCCCGCGTCGTGCTCGATCTGCTCACCGTGCGCTTCTTGCTAGGTTACGCGACACGGCCGATGCAGATCTTCGGTCTCTTCGGCCTCGTCTTCGGCGTTGCCGGTATGCTGATCCTCGGGTATCTCGGCTTCATCCGTATCGTCCTGCTACACCCCGTCGCGCAACGGCCGATCCTGCTCCTCGGGCTTCTCTTGACGATGCTGGCGATGCAGTTCCTGAGCATCGGTCTAATCGGGGAGATGATCGTCCGTGCTGCAACGGGCGGCCAGCAGCCGGCGACCTACCGTGTGCGCGAGGAAATCAACGCAGAGCCGCCGCGGGCGACGTGATGCACTTCAGCTTTGGTCGCCGGCATCTCTCCGACGTGACCATGCTGGCGGTCCTCCTCATTGCAGGGACTCTGCTGGCCGGCTGGTCGTATCGATTCCCCCGTGCTTCCGCGTGGAGCATGGCTGCGCCGACTTCAGTAGTGCATCAGCAGGGCTTCTACCAGCTCGAGCAATTGCATGACCGTCCCGGTGTCTATCGCTGGACGAATGGCCGCGCTATCCTGAAGCTCCCCAATCCGGGAGGAACGGCGGTTTTGCGCGTCTTGCTCGCGGGTGGGCCGGGGCGCACGGTCGTCGTACAGACCGGATTAGGGGACACGTCGATCAACGTGTCGGTGAGACCGGAGCCGCGAAACTATATGCTACTCGCACGGTCGGGCGCGTCGGAGCGCCTACGCCTGAGGCTCGACTCACCTACCATTCCCGTCGGCAGCCGCGAGCTCGGCATCGTCGTCGGAGATTTCCGAATCGCCGGCGGCGGAACGGTGCCCGCGCTCGTGATCCTGGCGCTCGCCGCGGCGACGGTCGGCGTCTACCTCCTCCTACGCCAAACCGGCCGGCGGCCGCTCCCGGCTGCCGGAGCTGCGATCCTGTTTCAGGTCCTGGCGCTGCTGTGGCAGACCGCGGGCGCGTGGCGCTACGGACTATTCGGCTCGCTGCTTGCCCTCGTCGCCGGGGCGAGCCTCGCCCCGTGGGTCCTGCTCCGGCTCTTTCCCGCGTGGCCCGACTCGGAGCCGCCGGCGCCGGTCTTTTCCAGGGTCGACCGCCGCCTAATTCTTCTGTTGATCCTCGGCGGGCTCTGCATTCGCCTGCCTCTCCTGATCGCCTTCGACCCGGTGGGTGATCTGGAGCTGGCCGCCCGGCGCATGGGTTTCCTGCACGCAAACGGCCTAGCGGGGGCGTTCACGGCCGACGGCGATTACATGCCGCTGCGGATCTACCTCCTACTCCTTTTAAGCAAGCTGGTACTGCCGCTCGGCGGAGGCTTCAAAGCGCCGCTGCCGGCAGCCACCCTCATTCTAATCAAGCTGCCGGGGCTGATCGCCGACCTCCTCACGACGAGCTTGATCTATTACTGGAGCCGCCGCTGGTCTCCGCCGCGGCGCGCCGCCCTTATAACTGCGCTGTACACCTTCGCTCCGCCGGTCTGGATCAACGTCGCCTGGTGGGGCCAGGTGGACGCGCTGCTCATCCTCCCGCTACTTGGCCTGGTAGTCTTGCTCCCTCGTGCACGCGGACGGTGGAGTTGGGTCTGCTGGGCCGTGGCGCTGCTGATCAAACCCCAGGCGATCGTACTGGCCCCCCTGCTGTACGCGGCGACGCTGCGCCGTCACGGCCGCGAGGGCCTGGTCGAGGGTGGCGCTATCGCGGTGAGCTTAATCGTGGCGGGGTGCGCGCCGCTGGTGATGAGAGGACAGGGGCCGGGCCTCCTACAGGCCTACCTGGGCTCGGTCGGCCGCTTTCCAAAGCTCACCAACGGCGCGTACAACCTCTGGTACCTCGTGACGCTAGGCGATAGCGGCGCCGATATTGCCCGGGGTCTCGGCTCGGTCAGTTTTCGCCTGATCGGCATGGCGCTGATGGGCCTCGTCGCGGTCGTCGTCTGCCTGGCTCTGCTGCGCCGTGCCGATGGGCCTGCCCGTGCCGAGGCCGCGGTAGTACTTGCCCTCGGCTTCTTTCTGTTGCCGACCCAGATCCACGAGCGCTACCTCTTTCTCTCGCTTGCCTTCGTGGCGCTGTGCATGGCGCACGACCGCCGTATGATCGTGGTCTTTATGGGGCTGGCCGCCAGCGCGACTCTGAATATCGTCGGCGCCCTGAAGGCCTTCGCGCCGCCGATCTATGCTGTAATGGCGGGCTCGCCTGCGCCACTCGTCATCGCAGCGTTCAATCTACTCGTGCTTGGCTTCCTGATCAGGCACTTTCTGCTGGTGACAACTGGCCAGGGTCGCGTACGGCCGCTGTCGCTCGTACCATCGCGTCGATGAGCGACGATCAGGTGCCCACGGACCCGCCGGCTGCGCCTGCCCCATCACGCCGTAGCTGGATCGTCGCGCTCCGGATGCTCGTAAGCGCCGCTTTGCTCGGCCTCTTGCTGAGCAGGGTCGACCTCTGGAGGCTGCTGGCCATGAGCCGGCGCCTGTCGCTCCCTTTCGTGCTGCTAGCAGTCGCGCTACAGCTCGGGGGCGTCTTGGTCAGCTCGGCCAAATGGTGGCTTCTCTTGCGCGCCCGTGGGCAGCAGGTGCCCTACGGCTGGACGATCCGCGCCTACCTCGTCGGCCAGTTCTTCAGCAATTTTCTGCCGACGATGATCGGCGGCGATGCCGTCCGGATCCTGCAGCTGCGCGAGCGGATCGGGCGTACCGCGGTTGCAGTTGCATCGGTCTTTGTCGAGCGTTTGACCGGTTTCGTCGCGCTTACCGCTATTGCCTGGGCCGCGCTCGGCCTCCACGGCGCCGCGCTGCTCGGCGTCTCGCGTCTGCGATGGGTTGCCGTGTCGTGTCTGTTGCTTGCGACCGGAGGCGTAACGATCGCGCTGGCAGCACCGATCTTGTTGCGGCTGGCCGGCAGGCTGCCGCTGCCGAACGTCCTCGACTGGCGCCGCCGCCTGGCCGACGTCGCTTCTGCCCTGTCGGCCTACAGGACGGTCCTCCGCGCGCTGGCAGCGGTCGTCGCGCTCTCCTTCGGGTACCAGCTCTCCTGGATCCTGACGAATAGTGTCGCGGCCCACGCCCTCGGTCTGCGAGTGCCCTTCAGCTTCATGGCCCTGATGGTCCCCCTAAGCGACATCGTCGGCCTCGTCCCGCTCTTCTTCAACAGTCTCGGCGCCCGCGAAGGCGCCTATGTGCTGCTGCTCGGGCGGCTCGGAATACCGGCAGTCGAGGCGGTCACACTATCGTTCGTGATCTTTGTCGTGCGGCTCGTGGTCAGCCTCCTGGGCGGCGCCTTCTATTTGCTGGGGAGCGTACGCCCTGGACGGATCGTGGGCCGGAAGGAAGACGCTGGAGGCGTCTCATCGGGATAACCTTCGACTGGTCCGCAGTAGCTTGCCGGCTCGGACAGATATTTCTACCCCGGTGGACTGGCAAGAAGCGAAAGAATCTTCTCTCGTGAGGGTAGGGATGGCTGTGCGCCGGTGACCGTCGCGGCGAGTGCTCCGGCGGCAGCGCCCCATCGTGCGGCCTCAGCCGCCGGCTGCCCTTCGGCCAGCGCCACGGCAAAGGCGCCGAGAAAGGCGTCCCCTGCCGCGGTGGCGTCTAGGGCGCGCACATTGAATGCAGGCTGCTGGTGCGCCTGCCCATTGTGCCAGAGGAGCGCGCCGCGGCTGCCGAGAGTCACTAATACAGATCGTGCCCCGGCCTCGACCAGGCGCTGCACCGCTACCTCGGCGCTGGACCAGTCGACCGGCAGAACTCCAGTAAGGGCCGCCACCTCCGTCTCGTTTGGCACGACGAAGTCCGCCGCTGCGAGCATCTCGCGCGGAAGCGGCTGGGCCGGAGCGGGATTCAGGATGACGAGCGTGGAAGCCTGGCGCGCATGGTTGGCAGCTCGTGCGATAACCGGCAAAGGTACCTCAAGCTGAAGCAGGAGCGCATCTGCCTCCGCGATTATGCCGCTCGCGCGGTCGATCTCCTCGACCATAAGTGATGCATTCGCGCCGGGCGCCACGATAATCGTATTCTGCCCGTCAGGCGCCACCGCGATCAGCGCGACGCCGGACGACACGCCATCGCGCCTGAGGACCTTGGCGTGCTCGATCCTCTCGCGCGCCAGCCCTGCTCGCAGCGCTTCGCCGTAGCCGTCGTCGCCGACCGCTCCGACCATATGCACATCCGCGCCCGCTCGCGCCGCGGCGACGGCCTGGTTAGCACCTTTACCCCCGGGAAAGGTCGCGAAGGGCCCGCCGAGCACCGTCTGGCCAGGCGCCGGAAGCGTGGGCGCCTGCACGACGAGATCCATATTGAGACTGCCGATGACGCAGATGCGAGGCTGGGGC
Organism: Chloroflexales bacterium; assembly: GCA_038254585.1. Classification (GTDB taxonomy): domain Bacteria; phylum Chloroflexota; class Chloroflexia; order Chloroflexales; family Kallotenuaceae; genus JBBSGA01. The sequence continues at coordinate 29,751 of JBBSGA010000005.1, forward strand.
ATGAGCTTGCCTCCAAACTAGATTACGGGCCGGCTGCGTACCGGCGCGAGGCGATCCTATTCTATTTGCCTTTCGCCTTCAGCGCCGCGTCGATCGTCGCCTGGACTTGGTCCGAGAAGACCTGCTTGCCGTCCACTTCAAACGTAGGCGTCGACTGGATACCAGCTTTCATCCCCGACTCGGCTGCCGCCGTGATCGCCGCGGTCCATTTTCCGCCGCTCAGGCATCGCTCGAAGGCAGCCCGATCCATGCCGAGCTCGGCGGCATATGCCGCCAGGCGCGCTGTGATGTTGGGGTCGTCGGTCCAATCACGCTGGCGCTGGAAAAGCAGATCGTGCATCGGCCAGAACTTGCCCTGCTCGCCTGCACAGCGACCCGCCTCGGCCGTTTTAATCGCGTACGGAAATTGAGGGAGCGGAAATTCATGGTAGACCATCTGGATCTTGCCCGTCTCCACATACTGGCTATCGATCGTCGGCTCGATCTCACGCGCGTATGCCGCGCAGTGGGGACACTGGTAGTCGGCGTACTCGACAACTTTCACCGGAGCATCGGGGTTGCCCTTGTAGTAGAAGCCCTTGGGCGTCGTGCCGACAGGGGCGCGGAGCACGCGTGGGGCGGCCGGCGCTGCGCCGCTGGAATCCTGCTGGGTCAGATTTGCGATCAGCGCGACGGCGCCCACGACGGCGATCAAAGCAAGCAGTATATAGAAGATCAGCAACGGCGAGCGCCTCGGCCGGGGCTGCCCGCGTCGCGTTCGCGTGCTCAACGCTGTACCTCCTTAACGGCCGGGCCTGCCCTTCGGGGTCTGTTCCGGCGGGTCCTTCCACTCATTATCATCATTGGCCCGCCGAATCAACCTGTGACCTACATTCTATACCGATCCGCGAGTTTCCCAGCCTAGGGGGTTCCGGCCGCGCGCTTTGCAGATCTGTCTGCCGCCGATCGACCGCGTTATCTACAGTCGAGCACAACCTGGAGTGTCTCGGCCGGCTGGCTGTCTAAGAGCTGAAATGCCTCCGCCGCCTGGGCAAGCGGATAGGTATGCGTGATCAATGGGTTCAGCTTGAGCACCCCCTCGGCCTGCAGACGGATCACCGTCTGAGCCATGCGCAGCGTATTCCAGCGGTAGCTCAGCTCGGGATCGACTCCGGAGATCTGCGACCCGACGACGTTGATGCGATTGTGGTGGAACTCTTCGCCGAGGAATAGCCCGGCGGCCTCGCCCTGAAAGAAGCCCATGGCGACGACCTTGCCGGAGTATGCCGTCGCACGGATCGCTTCCTGTAGAGCAGCCGACGATCCCGAGACCTCGATCGAGGTGTCGGCTCCGCAGTTGTGTGTGAGCTCCTTGATCGCCTCCGCCGCCGATCCGTCGCGAGCGTTGACCGCGTGGTCGACGGCGCCCAAGGACTGGGCAAGGGCGAGCCGTTTCTCGAAGAGATCGACGCCCACGACCGTCGCGCCGGATCGTCTCGCGAGCTGGGCGACGATCTGGCCGGGCACGCCCAGCCCGAAGACGGCCACGGTCTCGCCGATCCGGATCCGCGCGTCGTGCACCCCATTGAGGGCGATCGCCCCGATCTGCGAAAAAATACCGAGCACCGGCTCGACGCCTGGCGGGAGAATGCGCGCGCGGGCGTAGTCGTCGCCGCAGATGTGGCGCGTGCGGTGGCCCCACGTTCCATAGATCAGGTCGCCGTTCCGCACGCCTGTCGCCTCGGGCCCGAGCTCGACGACCTCGCCGACCTCCTCATAGCCCCAGCCGGCCAGCGGATACTGCTGGCTGCTGGCCTCCGAGCTTACGAAGAGCCGCCGGTCGGCGTCCCAGCGCTTGTGGATATATGGATTGCTGCCGCGGTAAGCCGTGAGCTCGGTGCCGGCACTGATGCCTGAGTAAAGCGTGCGCAGCCGCACCTCGTTGGCGACGAGCGGACGGTCCTGGTATTCGTCGAAGCCGATCGTTCGCGGCTGTGTGAAAACGACGACCTTGCCCATCCCCATACTCCTTTGCAGCTATAATCGCCATTCTAAGCCATCTTATCCATATCTCGTGGAGGCGTCCGCGATCGGCGGCGGAAATGAGGGGTCACGGGGAAGCGCTGTGCTATGATTTTCATGGGCTATCGAGTCGCAAGTGGAGGAACTCATGGCTGACGAAGGCGTCACAATTACATGGCTCGGTCACGGAACATTTCTCTATGAGTCGCCGGGTGGCACGCGCCTGTTGGTCGATCCATGGATCGAGGGCAACCCTAAGTTTCCCCAAGGCTGGAAGGAGCAGCTCGAGCAGGGGCTCGACGCGATCATACTTACCCATGGCCACTTCGATCATGTTGACAATCTCGCGAGCCTCGCACAGACGACGCGCGCGCCCGTCTACGGCATCTTCGACATGGGGCCGTGGCTGCAGAAGCAGGGCATCGGCGAGGGGCAGTTCACAGGCTTCAACAAGGGTGGGACGGTCGAGATCGGCGGGGTGCGGGCGACGATGGTTCCGGCCCAGCACTCCTCGTCGCATACTGACAATGGCCTGCCGGTCTACCTGGGCGACCCGGTGGGCTATATCCTGCGCTTTGAGAACGGTGTGTGTGTCTACCATGCCGGCGACACGTGTCTCTTCGGCGACATGCGCATCTACGCGGAGCTCTACCAGCCCGACGCGGCGGTGCTGCCGATTGGCGACCATTTCACGATGGGGCCGGACCAGGCTGCCTATGCTGCGAAGCTGATCGGCGCTCCCAAGGTCATTCCGGGGCACTTCGGCACCTTCCCCGTCTTGCAAGGCACGCCGGAGGAGCTTCGCAACAACCTCCAAGGCTCTGGGATCGAGGTCGTGGCGCTCGAGCCCGGCGGCTCGACAACCATCACCGTGAAAGCATAGGCTCTCACAGCCGTGCAGTTTCTCTACCCCGATCGGCATCGCTTGGACGAACTGGTGGTGGGCCCGTGGAATAGCGGGCTCGCCATCGCCGTCGGCTATATCTCCCAGATGGACCGTGCTCTCCACTACCACCACGCGATGCGCGAAACCTGTGTGATCACCGCGGGGCTGGCGGATGTGATGGTAGAGGGCACCGTCCGCCGAGTAGAGACCGGTGCCGTCGCGATTATCGAAGCCGGCGAAGTTCATGCGTGGCGTGGAGCCAGCCCCGACTTTCGCGCGATCCTGATCCACGAGCCCTGGGTCGACGGCGATACGGTCGCGGTCGCGGAGGTCTGACTCGCCTATTGCTGCCGCAGCGCTTCCAGCACCGCCCAGCCGTCGACGCCGCCGCCCCGAATGTGCACCCAGTTGAAGCCGCCGCCCGCCACCGGCCCCTCGATCACCCGCACAACCGTCCCGTTCGTCACGACGCCGACGACCGGGTTGCGGGTGCCCGGGCCGTTGCGGACATTCAGGCGCTGTCCGTCGCGGGTTGCGACGACGTATGGCTTGCCTTGTGCAGGCGCACCCGTGGTCGGTTGCGCGGCGCCCACGGTCGCCGCAGGCGTTGCCGCCGCCTGGGTCGAGGTCATAGATGTGTTTCGGAGCCATCTTGCGCCGGCGAGGAGGCCGAGCAACAGCAGGAGGCCAGCGCCGACTGGGAGCAGCCAGCGAGGCGAGCGTGCGCCTCGCGCCGTCTCCGCCGGAACCCGTGTCAAGCGCTGCGCGGCCTTCGCCGGCCCTGGAGCGCGCGCCGGCCGTTTCTCTTCACGCGGCAGCACCATGGTGGGCCGCGCTCGAGGGATGGCGATCGTCGGATCGTCGGCAGTGCTCGTCGCCGCGCGGAGCTCGTCCTCCAAAACGAGAGTCGAGGCATATTGGCCGGTTTGGGCGCGGTTGATGATCCGCATAATTGGCGCGGGCGCCGGACGTCCACCTTCGCCCGTCGGCGAGCCGGTAGCAGCCAGAGCCAGCAGCTGCCCTACAGTAGCGGGGTCGTCTGCGGAGGGCCCGCTGTCAGGCGCGATGCCCCAGTCGACGATCTGCGTTCGACTGTCGACAAAGCGAACCGAGCTGCCGTCCAGGTGTGGCAGGGGAGCTTGAGCGTTCTTTGCTGCGCGCAGGGTCGCATTGAGCGCGGCGACGAGCGTGACTACCTCATCCGGCGCGAGAGGCGCAATTTCCGCGAGGGGCGCCCCCTGGAGCTCTTCGAAGACGAGATAAGGCCGTCCATTCTCCTCGCCCTGATCATACAGCGCCGCTACGTTCGGTAGCTCGGTGACCGCCATCCGGCGTGCTTTGTCGCGCAGCGCCGCGGCGATGGAGGCGTCTACCGGACCTGGCTTGAGAACCTCGATCGTAACGCCGCGGTTGAGCACCTGGTCGTGGCCACGGTGAACCGAGATCGCTGCATCGCCGTAGACCGCATCGTCTACGCGATAGCGCTCCGACAGGAGGGTCATGGGTTGTGCCTTCGCTAGGCTGCCCGTTGGGCGGGAGCGCTCGAAATAGGTCCGGTTGCCCTGGCCCAGAAGCCCGTGGCCGAGCAGATCTCCTGCTCGCGCGTTGCGGGCTCAGGAATCGGTACGCCCAGGATGTCCTCGCGTGCCTGGTGGATCGCCTGGACCAGGGCTTCGCCATTATGATAACGCGCCAGCGGCGCGGGAGCGGTGGCGCGGCTGACGATCCGCTCGAGCGACAGCGGTACGCTCAGGATGACGTCGCTCATCAGCGGCACTCGCTCCTCGACATGCAGTCGCGCGATCCCGGCCGGATCAGGTCCATCGAAAGGAACTATACCCGTAATCGCCTGAAAGAGCACGACCCCGAAAGCGTAGATATCCGCGGCCGGGGTAAGCGGTCCGCCCGTGACCCGCTCTGGAGCGACATAATGCGGAGATCCGACCAGCGGGCCGGAGATGGTTGCACCCTGCGGGAGCGAGATGCCGAAGTCGATCAGCTTGACGCGGCCCTGGAGATCGACCATGATGTTTTCTGGCTTGATATCGCAGTGCAGAATCCCGTTCTCGTGGCAGAAGGCAAGCGCCGCCGCGACCTGGAGCATATAATCGAGCGCCTGCGGTGCTGGGAGCGGCAATAAGGCCGAGAGCGGCTGCCCCTCGATCAGTTCCATAATCAGGTACGGCCGCTCTATGGCGGCCTCAAAGTCGAAGACCTCGACGATATGTGGGTGGCGCAGTGCCGCGAGTAGGCGCGCTTCGTGCAGAAACTGCTCGCGGCGGGCTTCATCCACCGCCAGCTCAGGCTTCAGGCGCTTGATTGCTACCTTGCGCTCGAGGTTGCGATCCCAGGCCGTGTCGACCTGCGCCATACCGCCCGAGCGTAGGGGCTCAAGGATTTCGTAGCGGCCGCCGAGCAACATGCTATTCCTTCACGTCTCTTCGCGATTGGTGGCAAGCCGCGTGCCATCATCTAGGTACAGGTGAACGAGGGAGAACTTATGCTCAAGATCGTGATTCCGGGCCAGATCGCACCTGACGTAGACGAGCGCCTGGCCAAACTGAACGTGCACGTCGACGTCGTCGGCCTAGATCAGGACGCTCGCATGCCGGAGCTGGAGCAAGTGGACGCCATCGTGCGCTGGCACTCTGACGAGGAGCGTTTTCGCGCGCTGCTCGATGCGGCGCCGCACTTGCGCTGGGTCCATAGCTGGGCAGCCGGTGTCGAGTCGCTGCCGATCGAGGTGCTGCGCCAACGCGGGATCGTTCTGACGAATGCGTCCGGCGTCTACGCGATCCCGATCGCCGAGTGGGTGATCACAGCTATGCTGATGGTCGTCAAGCAGGTCCATGCGATGCACGATGCGCAGCGGGAGCACCGCTGGGCTGAGGAGCTCGATCTGGACGAGCTCGCTGGGAAGACAGTCCTGATCCTCGGTATCGGCGGCATTGGACGCGAAGTCGCGCGGCGCGCGGCCGCCTTCGGCATGCACGTCTGGGGCACTAACCGCATCGGGGCACCGGTCCAGGATGTGGAGCGGATCGTCACGGGCGACGCCTGGCGTGAGCTTCTTCCGCTGGCCGACTTTGTCGTCGACACGCTCCCTTTGACGTCCGAGACGCGCTCGATGATCGGAGCGCCTGAGCTGGCGATGTTCAAGCCGGCGGCTTGGCTGATCAACGTCGGGCGCGGTGCTACCGTGGATGAGCCGGCACTCCTCGATGCGCTTTCCACCGGAGCGATCGGCGGCGCGGCGCTCGACGCCTGGGTCGAGGAGCCTCTGCCTCCCGAGCACCGTGCCTGGACGACCCCGAACCTGATCGTCTGGCCACATCATTCGGGCTCTTCCCCCGCCAACACGGCGCGCGGGATCGACCTGCTGGTCGAGAATATCCGGCGTTTCGCCAGCGGCGAGGAGCTGCTTAACGTCGTCGATCTGGAGGCTGGGTACTGACCGCGGACCGTGAGCTGGAAGGAATGAGTGTCCAGTGCACTCATTCCTTCAGGTGCAGCTTACCAGCGCGCCTGCCGGTACTGCCATCCTGGCTCGACCTTTTGCATCTCGATCGCGTCGTCGCGCCGGGTCAGCCCACAGGCTTTGTAGGTCTCGTGTAGAGCCGCGAGCGCGGCGCGATCCAGCTCTACGCCAAGGCCAGGCTCACTCGGAACGGGCAAGCCGCCGTCCACAAACTCGAGACTGTCGCCCGTGACGATCTCCTCCGACTGCCAGGGATAGTGCGTGTCGCAGGCGTACGTCAGGTTCGGAACAGCCGCTGCAAGATGGGTCATCGCCGCGAGCGAGATGCCAAGGTGGCTGTTCGAGTGCATCGAAAGCCCCCGGCCGACGGTGCTGCAGATCCGCGCGAGCTCCATCGAGCTGCGCAGCCCACCCCAGCCATGGTGATCCATCAGGATGATATCCTCGGAGTGGAGCCGGACGCTCCCGGGAATATCGTCGAACCAGGTGGTGCACATGTTCGTCGCCAATGGCGTGGCGAGCTCCTGTCCCACGGCCGCCATCTGCTCCTGGCCGTGGACCGGGTCTTCGTAATATTCCAGTACGCCTTCCATCCGCCGTCCGAGACGGATTGCCGTCTCCGCTGACCAGACGCCGTTAGGATCGATGCGTAGAGGCGTCTCCGCGCCGAAAGCCTCCCGCAGCGCGAAGATCGTCGCCACTTCGACCTCCGGATCGAGCGTCCCGGCTTTGAGCTTCAGCGAGGTGAAGCCGTACTTCGTACACATTGCCTGTGCCTGCGCCACCACGCCCTCGGGCGTAAGCGCCGCGGCCTGCCTGGCGGCCGCCCAGCCTGCTGCGGCCGGATCGCTCTTGAACCCGAGCGCTCCACCTGCCCCGGCGTGTTTGAAGAAGAGATAGGCCGCGTATGGAACGTGATCCCGTACCTTGCCGCCCAGTAAGTCGACGACCGGACGCCCGGTCGCCTTGCCAACGATATCCAGGCAGGCGACTTCGATAGCGCCGAAGACGCGTGCTTTGCGTCGCCCGCTCCACCCGGATTCGCCGGCACAAAAGCGCTCTTCGAGCCCGAGACTGATCGCTCCCAGGTGGTAGGGATCTCGTCCGATAACGATGTCTCGGGCTGCCTCCAGGTCGCCGGTCACGGCGGCGCCGCCGGGAACTTCACTCAGCCCATAGATGCCGTCCGCCGTTACGATTTCGACGACGTTTCGCAGCGCATAGGGCGCGTGGAGCCCGGCCGCGTTGCGAAGCGGCGGGTCTGTGATGGCGAGCGGCGTCACATACATGCCGGTGATGCGCATCGTTCTATCCTCTCGATTTGTTGCGCGGGCCTGCTATACTCATCACATTCTCATATTCGGTCTACATGTGAATAGCCCACCGATGGGCCATGTCGTTACGAAGGAGTATGACAGATGGAGCAAGATGGCCTGACGCGCAAAGTCTCGCGGCGAACTCTTCTCCGTGCCGGACTGGGAGGTGTTGGCGCAGCATTGCTGGCCGCGTGCGGTACTCCCGCGGCCACCACCTCCCCCACCGCCGTGCCTGCAGCCTCTGCCGCCGCGGAGGTTCCGGCCGCCACCACCGCGGCGACGATAGCTGCAGCGGCGACGACGGCGACGGAGGCGACGACTGCCGCCGCTGCGGCCGAGACGACGGCTGCTGCGGCCACTGCTGTGTCTGCCGGTGCAGCCGCGACCGTGGGTCCGACAACCGTACCGGCGACTCCTACGCCTATGCCGCTTCCGGTTGGCGCGGCCGGGAAGATCACGGTCATCCATCGCACTGAATACTTTCCGGACGTCCAGACCAAGTTCCGCGACGCGGTTACGGAGTTTGTGAAGAGCCAAAACGCCGGGCTTGAAATCTCGACCGCTAATCCTGAGGCGTTCGGCGATTTTACGGCGAAGATCCAGGCCGCCGTGCAGGCAGGCGTCCCGCCCGATCTTGCCTACCATACCCTGAGCGTCCAACAGCTGCACTTCCTCGATACAGTCGAGGATGTGAGCGACGTCGTCGCGCAAGCCGTCAAGCTCTATGGCGACGTCGTTCCCAGGGAAGCTGAGAAGGATGCCAAGATCGAGGGCAAGTGGTGGTCGGTGCCGTTCCAGAGCAACAGCGGCGCCTGGTTTGCCCGCAAGGATCTCTTCGAGGCCGCCGGTATCGACGTCACTACCCTCGATACCTACGACAAGCGCCGTGAGGCCGCGCTCAAGATTTCTGATCCGGGCAAAGAGATCTGGGGCTGGGGCCTGACGATTAATAAGAGCGGCGACGGCCACGGCACGATCATGGGCGTGGTCCAGGCCTTCGGCGGCAGCATCACCGATCAGACGGGTAAGAAGGTAACCTGGAACTCGCCCCAGACTGTTGCAGCGGTGAAGTGGCTCCAGGAGACCTACACCAGTCCGAAGTACAAGCCGATGCTACCGCCTGGTATCGAGAGTTGGACGGACCCGAGCAACAACGAGGCCTACCTGGCGGGCAAAGTGGGCCTCACCGCCAATGCCTTCAGTATCTACGGCAAGATGCGCAAGGACAAGAGCCCGCTGCTTGGCAAGACGGCGGTCCTCCACGCGCCTAAGGCCAACGACGGTCAGCTGCTCGAGACCGGCGGAAACGGCTGGTTCTCGATCTTCAAGGGCTCCAAGAATATCGACCTGGCCAAGAAGATCATCCTGCACATGATCGAGCCCCAGACCTTCACGCCGATGGTCCAGGTCGGGGGCGGCCTCTTCCTCCCGGCCTACAAGAACCTCTGGACCCCCGAGATCCTCAAGATCGACCCTGCCTTCGAAACGCTCAAGGAGATCATGTTCAACCCGACCCCTTTCACCGGCTTCGCCTACCCGGCCGATCCCAACCCGGCGATCGACGCCGTAACCGCTCAAGCGGTGCAGAGCGAGATGATGGCCAACGTGACCTCGGGCAAGATGACGGCGGAGCAGGCGGTCGCGGATGCCCACAAGAAGATCGTGCGTATCTTCGAGGAGCTCGGATTGCCCCAGACTTAGACTACAGGGAACAGGGTAGAGGTGGCGGATGACAAGGCAGAGATGATGGGTGCAGGTGACAGGTCGCGGCGTGTCCATGTTCCCTATCCCCTGTCAGCTCGTGGAGGAACTATGGCGAAACAGGTTCTGAGTAGCGCCCCGGCAAGGCTACGGGAGCGCGTCCCTGTAAGCCGCGGGAAGAAACTCGAGGCTATCCTCGGTCGCGACTGGAAGGTAGCGCTGCCTTTCGTCCTGCCGATGGTCGTGCTGATGGTTGGGCTGATCTTCTGGCCGTTCGTCAACGCAATCCTGATCAGCTTTACCACGCGCTCGATCACCCGCAAAGAGCAGTTCGTCGGCCTGTTGAATTACCGGCACCTGTGGGACGACCCATCCTACTGGGGCGCGGTGAGCAATACGGTCTGGTTCACGGTTGCCTCTGTCGCCTCCAAGCTCGTGATCGGCATGACGATTGCCTTGCTCCTCAACAGCCGCATGCCGTACCGCAACGTTTTGACCGGGCTAATGCTCTTGCCGTGGATTGTGCCCGAGGTCGTCACGGCAATGGCTTGGCGCAGCATCTATGACCCGATCTTCGGCGGTCTCAACCCGATTCTGCTGAAGCTCGGCCTGATTCACCGGCGGATCGCCTGGCTCGCCGAGCCTTCCCTGGCGATGCCGAGCGTGATCCTGGTCAATATCTGGAAGGGCATTCCCTTTTACACGATGCTCCTGCTCGCCGGATTGAAAGCGGTCGATCGCGAGCTCTACGAGGCGGCCGAGGTCGACGGCGCGAACGTTGCCGACAGGTTCCGCCACATCACACTGCCGGGCCTCAAGTACGTTATCGCGGTGACGGTACTGCTCTCGACGATTTCGACCTTCAATACCTTCGGCCTGGTCTACCTGATGACGGGCGGCGGGCCCGGCGGCGCAACCCGGCTCTATTCGATCCTTGCCTATGAGCGCGCGATCGTTGGTCTCCGCTTCGGTCCCGGCGCCGCGGTTGCCTTCAGCATGGCGCCCCTGCTGGCGATCTTCATCCTGCTGCTCGCGCGCTTCATGCGCCGCGGGCTGGACGCGCAAGCCAACGACACCCGGGTGGATCGCGCCTTTGCTTCCGCCGGCAGGCTGCTTGGTGCCCTGGTCGACGTCGTCCTGTGGCCCTTCCTGTCAACTGCAGCCGGGATCGAGCGGCTGGGCGGAGCGATGGCAGTGGCGCTCAAGCGAGGCCGGCCGGTCGATGGACGCGTTCAGCCTTTGCTAAGCCGAGCGGCGCGCAAACGTACAAGTCTCGGCCTGCGCCTCCTGCTGCTGGCGCCGATGCTGATCTTTGTGCTCTTTCCCTTCTACTGGATTTTCATCACAGCCTTCAAGAGCGAGCTCCAGATTCAGCAGTACACGTCGATCTACTGGCCGAGCCCATGGACGCTTGGCCAGTTTCGCACGCTGCTGTTCCAGACTCAATATCTCGTCTGGTTCAAGAATACCGTGTTGGTTGCTGTGAGCACGACGGTATTGTCGGTGGCTTTTTCCGCGTTGTCCGGCTATGCCCTCGCGCGGCTCAAGTTTCTGGGCGCCAGCACGCTTACGACAGTCCTGGTGATTACCTACCTGCTGCCTGGCTCGTTGATGTTCATCCCGCTGTACCGCATTCTGACGAATCTGCGTATCATCAACACGTATGCCGCGCTGATCATTACCTATCCGACCTTCATGATGCCCTTCGCAACGTGGGTGCTGCTGGGTTACTACCGTTCGATCCCCGAGGATCTCGAAGATGCGGCGATGATCGACGGGGCGACGCGGCTGGGAGCCTTTCTGCGCATTACCCTGCCATTGGCGGCGCCGGCCCTGCTCACCGTGACGCTCTTTTCGTTCACCAACGCCTGGAACGAGTTCCTCTTTGCCTTCGTCTTCATCACTAGCGAGCGCCTCTTCACGCTGCCCGTAGGTCTGCAGCAGCTGGTCTTCGGCGATATTTACCCGTGGGGTCAGCTGATGGGCGCCTCGTTGCTGATGGCGATCCCGGTCGTCGTCATCTATATCTACGCCCAGAAATACATGGTCGAGGGGCTGACGGCGGGAAGCGTGAAGGGTTAGCGCGTCGTGGAATCGATTGTGCTTGCGAGGGATAGGGCCGTGACAGAGTGCGCAGCCAGAAAAGCGGGGAAGCGGGAATGGACAAGATTACGATCGGCTTGATCGCCGCCGCGGGAGCAATCGGCCTGGTTGCGGCCAGGGGCGCGCGTAGATCGTCGCCCCAGCAGGCTGTAAGTTCGGCGCTCTCGACCCCTCCATCGCGACCGTCAGGGCGAGATATTGATCCGGGCATTGCCGTGCTGCGTAACGATCACATTGATGACGGGATGGTCATCCGGTCGCCTTTCAAAGGCGATGGCGGGATCGTCCGAACACCTCCCGCGGCAGAAAAGAAGGAGTCTGGGCCAGGGCCGGCGAAAGATCGGGACCGCTAGCACGGCTACCGGCTGCGTCGGCGACGGCGGCCTCCTACGATGCCGCCACCTGTGCAGACTCATTCGGTCCAGCATTGTCGAGCCGTGCTTTCTTCCCGACGACACCCGCAAGCCAAGCTCCAAGCTCCTGTAAGCCGCGCGGGTCGAGCGACACCGTGAGGTGTGTCGCCCGTCTGAGCATCACAAGCGGCGTACCGCTTGGCGCTGCCGCCTTGATCTCGCGCACCTGCCACAAAGGCACGACGTAGTCAGCCGTACCATAGCAGAGCCACAGCGGAACGTGAATGTGCGCGAGGCTGCCGCAGATGTCGAGTCGCTCGATCAGGTCCACCGTGGAGAGCCGGCTGTAGGTCGGCGGTGTTTTCCACGCACGGAGCAGCGGCAGCGTCCCCGAGTAGCGATGCAGCGACCACGCGCTCCAGCGCAGCAGCGTCCGGTACTCACGGCGGCGCACCCGTGGAGTGATGTCCACGGTTATGGGCGCTTCCAGGAGCGCCAGTGCGTCTACCATGGCGCCCTCCGCTACCGCACGGGAGCTCACGCAGCCGCCGAGGCTGACGCCCACAACCCCTACAAAGCTCCACCGTGCCCGCAGCCACCTGAGAGGTGCCTGCACATCGTCGAGCACCGAGGGAAAATCGAGCACGCGCCGGCTGTCGCCGTGCCCGTCGAGGTCGATCGCACAGACCGTGAAGCCGGCGTGCAGGAGTGCCTCGGCCATCGGCCACGTGTAGAAGGTCTTGTGTGCGCCCGCGCCGTGGATCACGAGCACAGCTCCGGCCGCGAAGCCGTGCGGTTCGTAAAGGAGAGCGGGAATCACACCTTCACTCGCAGGGATCTCCACTGCGGCGACCCGGTGGCGCTCGAACGCTCCTGGCACGGTCCACGGCTTAGGTGTAAGCGCGCGCCCTGCGAGGATGGACAGACCGAGGTAGAGCGGCGGTAGAATGAGTGCCCACGCAATTGAGGCGGCGACCGGAAAAGGAGCGCGCTCCACGAGGAATGCTACGATGGCAAAGCCGGCCGCGGCCAGCCCAAAGGCGAGCGTGGGAGCGAGACGAGTTACACGCAGACCTCGCCAGCCGATCGATCCAACGATCCCGTCGAGGGTGAGGCAGCCGGCGCCAAGCAGGATGAAGAAGGTAAGCCAGATCGTTTGCGAGGCCATTATCAGCATTCTATCACTTCGTGTTTGACTTTTCTAAGCTCGTGTGGGACAATGGCGCAGTTGAAATTGAACCGGGGTGTTGGGCTCAAACTGATGCAGCCCATGCCGGGGCAGTGAAAGTTGATCGAGCTGTTCGTAGCGGCGCTGTCCGCACTTTTGTCGGTCTCCCTCCTCATGCACCCATACCCGCAGGTTCACATATAAGACTGGGTTTTCCATCGTCTCATGAGTGCTAATCGCCCTGTTTATCCGTTCACGGCGGTTGTTGGACAAGAGCGGCTCAAGCGAGCTCTGCTGCTGAACGCAATCAATCCGCGTGTCGGCGGGGTTCTGATCCGTGGCGAGAAAGGTACGGCGAAGTCCACCGCCGTACGAGCGCTCGCGCGCCTGCTGCCATCGCTACAGGTCGTCGCAGATTGCCCGTTCGGGGATCCTCCGCACGATCCGCAGCGGATGTGCGACAGCTGCCACGCGCGCTGGATGGCCGGAGAGACGCTCCCGGTAGCGGAGCGGCCCACACGGCTGGTCGAGCTGCCGGTGAATGCCTCCGAAGATCGGGTGGTTGGCTCACTGGACCTTGAGCATGCGCTCGCCGAAGGGCAGCGCCGCTTCGAGCCGGGTCTGCTCGCCGAGGCCAATCGCGGCATCCTCTATGTCGACGAGGTCAATCTGCTGGACGATCATCTCGTCGACCTGTTGCTTGACGCCGCGGCCATGGGCGTCAATACGGTCGAGCGGGAAGGCATCTCTGTCTCCCACCCGGCACGGTTTATCCTCGTCGGCACGATGAATCCTGAGGAAGGTGAGCTTCGGCCGCAGCTCCTCGACCGCTTTGGGCTGGTTGTCGAGATCGGCGGGCTGCGTGATGTCGACGATCGGATCGCGATCATCAAGCGGCGGATGGCCTACGATGGAGCTCCCGAACCCTTTGCCGAGGAGTGGGCGGCAGCCGAAGAGCTACTGCAGCGTCGCATACGTGAGGCAAAAGCGCTCCTGCCCTCTGTCAAGATGTCGTCAATCGACATGGGGATCGTTGCGCGGCTGGCCGTCGAGCTCGGCGTCGACGGCCACCGGGCGGACCTGGCAATTCTCGAAGCAGCGCGCACGCATGCCGCGCTCGAAGGTCGGGTGAGCCTGAGCCCCGAAGACATCCGGGTTGCCGCCGAGCTGGCGCTGCCGCATCGCTTGCGACGCCAGCCGTTTGTCGACGTACAGATCGACGAAGCTCAGCTCGGCGCGATTATCCAGCGGGAGGCCGAGCGGAGCGACGGCGTAGCTCAGGAAAAAAAAAAGAGCTAGCTGAGGAGCGTGCCCAAGGTAGCTCGGACTCGCTCGAGCAGGTTTCGGTCGCTCCACGCGAAGCAGCGCAGGGCGATGCTCAGAGCAAGAGTGGCGGGGATCGGCAGATCGACCCGGCGGAGGTGTTCAAGGTCCGGCGCTTCGCCGCCGAAGCCAGCAGAGTTGCTCGCCGTGCCGGCGGAAAACGCTCGCGCTCCCGTACCAAGCGCAAGAGCGGTAAGCAGATCTCGAGCCGTGCGACCGGCGAGCCGATAATCGATCTGGCCTTGGACGCAACCTTACGCGCGGCGGCGCCCTACCAGCGCGAGCGCCGGGCGCGTAGCACCAAACGGCGGGCGGTCTTGCTGGAGCGGCCCGACTACCGCGAGAAGGTGCGCGTTCGGCGTACGCGGAACGCGATCTGTTTTGTCGTCGACGCGAGCTGGAGCATGGCGGCCGAGCAGCGCATGCAGGCGACCAAAAGCGCGGTCCTAAGCTTGCTACGAGATGCATACCAGCGCCGCGATCGCGTCGGCCTGGTAACCTTTCAGCGAGAAGGGGCGCGGGTGCTGCTCCCGCTGACCAATAGCGTCGAGCTGGCGGAGCGACGGTTGCGCGCAATGCCGACAGGTGGCAAAACACCGCTGACCCACGGGCTGTTGCTCGGTTTCGACCTGCTTAGTCGCGCGAAGCGGCGCGATCCGGAGACACTGCCGTTGATGGTGGTGCTGACCGACGGCCAGGCAAATGTCTCGCTGACGGGGATGCGGCCACAGGAAGAAGCCTACCGGATGGCCGCGTTCATCGCGGACGCGGAGATCAATGCGCTGGTGATCGATACGGAACACCCGAGTTTTGTCCGGGGACTTGCGCAAGAGCTGGCACGCCAGCTGCGAGCGCCTTATCATCATATTGCGGAGCTCGGCGAGGGTGCACTCGTCGATGTGGTGCGACAAACGACACGGTAGCCGGGCATCGTCGCCATCGGCCAGAAGACGGGTTGACGCCAGACTTGGCGCTGGCTATCGAGATCAGGCTACCGAATTACTGGATAGTGGTTACCGAAGGATACGGAGGCGTAGCGGACATGACGGATGCGGACCGGACCTCAGCGCAGGCGGAGGAGCAGCAGGCGAGCGGCAATGCTAGCTTGCTCGGCAAGATCGTGGAAACAGCCCGGAACGTGGTAGAAACCGTGACAGAGACGGCCAAGGATGTCGTCGAGACGGTCTCTGAGCGTGGGCCAGGAGTCGTCTCGACAACAACGGCCGCCGCCGGTAGTGCTGCGAGTGCCGCGGTGGACAGGGTGCGCGATCTTGGCGGCGACCAGCTCGCGAGTCAGGCGCCGACGACATCCGTCGAGGCAAGTGGTCCCGCGGCGGCCGGGGTGCAGCCGGCAGCGGAAGGTGCAGGGCAGGCAGATACCGGCGCCTCGGCCGTTACGACCATCGCGAGCACTGTCGGCAAGCGCGCAGCGCGCGTCTATGGTGCGATTACGGGGACGGACGCCCCGGCCGAAGCCTCGAAACCCGACGAGAGCGTGGTGGAAACCGTGCGCAAGCGCGTCGCGCGGGTCTACGGCGTGATTACAGGTGCCGAAGCTCCCTCGGCGGGCGCCAGCTATCAGCCGGCACCGGAGAGTGGCGCGAAGTCGGGCCGGCCCCGGCGCTTCAAGGATGTCCAGCCGGGTATGCAACTGCAGGGCAAGGTCACGAGCATCGCGCTGTACGGCATCTTTGTGGATGTCGGAGTCGGACGCGATGGGCTAGTGCATATCTCGGAGATGAGCGACCAGCGCGTCGAGTCGCCGACAGATCTGGTGCAGATCGGTACACCGGTCGACGTCTGGGTCAAGAGTGTCGATCCAGATGCTCGCCGTATCAGTCTGACGATGCGCGATCCCAATCGTCCCAAGCCAGAGCGGCAGGAACGGCGTGGCCCACGGCGCCGCGAGATCAATCGTGAGCGCCTCGCGGAGCTGAAGCCCGGTGACTCGGTGGAGGGCGTGATCAGCAGCTTGGCTCCGTTCGGGGCGTTTGTAGACATCGGCGTCGGTAAGGACGGCCTGGTGCATGTCTCCGAGCTGGCCGAAGGCCGCGTCGAGCGCGCCGAAGATGCGGTTCAGGTCGGCGAGCGCTATACCTTCAAGATCCTCGAGGTCGATCCTGATGGTAATCGCATTAGCCTCAGCTTGCGCCGCGCTCAGCGCTCGCAGCGCATGCAGCAGCTCGAGCCCGGGACGATCATGGATGGCACGATCAGCGGCATTGCACCCTTCGGGGCGTTCGTCGACATCGGCGTCGGCCGTGACGGCCTCGTCCATGTCTCCGAGCTGTCGCCTGAGCGCGTGAATAGCGTCGAAGACGTTGTGAAGGTGGGCGACAAGGTTCGGGTTAAGGTGCTCGAGGTCGATCCGAATTCGAAGCGCATCAGCCTGACGATGCGTGTCGATGAGCCGATGCCCAACGAGCGTGAGCGCCAGGCTCCTCGTCCGTCCGCGCCGTACGCTTCCGACCGCGGGCCGTCGTTCGGGTCCACGCCTTCATTCCCGCCAGCGCCTGCCTTTGGCGATGCGCCGCCGTTCGACGAAGGCCGCGGCGATCGGGGCGCGCGGCGCACGGGTGGTCGTGACTTCGGTAGGGATGTCGCCCGGCCAGACTTTGGCCGTAGTGAGGGACGGGGTGGCGGCGCGGCTGCTGGCCGGCCGCGCCGCGATCGCAACGATCGCGGCGGTCGCCCGGGGGGCAGGTCCGAAGGTG